>JANWJB010000233.1 GCA_025449575.1 Acidobacteriaceae bacterium | reverse complement strand
TTCCCGGCCCCGGTTTTCAGTTTGAGTGCGCGCAGACCGAGTTCCAGATGCAGCTCGCGCGGGCGCCCATAGTCATAGAGGCGGTAGGTCACGTCAGAGTATTGCTGAATTTCCAAAAGCACCACGCCAGGCCCGATCGAATGTACCGTGCCCGCATCGACATAGATCATGTCTCCGGCCGAAACGGGCACCCAATCGAGCAGCCTCTCCAAGGTGTGACTGGCGATCCCTTCGCGAACGTCCCGCTCGCTTACATCGGGAAGGAGACCCAGCGCAATGACGGCTCCGGGATCGCCTGAGATCACATACCAGCACTCGGTCTTTCCGCAACGCTCGCCGGCCAGTTGCGCCGCGCAATCATCAGGGTGGACCTGGACGGAGAGCTTGGCGCGAGGAAAGAGCAGTTTTGCCAGCAGCGGGAAATCTCCGCACCCCGCGCCATTTCCGAGAAGCATTTCGCCGCCAAGCTCGTCGACCAGCTTACCGAGCGTCCATCCGGCCGCGCGACCGCTCTCAACGATACAGTCGCGGCCGGTAAGCCACGCCTCGCCAATCGGCTCCTCCCGCTTTCCGGGGTACCAGGGAGCGAGATCCATGCTGCCCCAGGGACGGGGACTAAACCAAGGCGCTAAGCGGAAGGGACCAATAGTTTGCACTCTGCTCGAAGTCTCAGGATAAGTGTCGGGATTATGCTTCAATGGAAGCTCCCCCGTTGGAAAGAATTATCGCAGACAATCGATCAGGAGCCTGCATGATCTCGATTTTGCGCGCCGCGTCACTCCGAAGATTCGTTCTATCCACGGGATCCGTTCTATCCATGGGTGCGCTGCCGTTCGTTCTTGGAGCCGCACTCTCAGTCTCCGCCCAATCGCTCCCCAGCATCTCCGTGCCGCCGGCGCCGCAGCAGATTGCAGGACCGATCAACGAACGCGCCCTGACGAAGCTGCCCGGCAACCCGCGTGCCGAGGCGTGGGTGAAGTTCGACCGCGGCAAGGTTCCCGACAGCCTGCCTCAAAGCCACACCCTTATGATGCTCAAACGCAGCGCGCAACAGGAAAAGGCGCTGGATGAGTTTATGCGGGAGCAATACGATCCCCGCTCCCCGAATTTTCACCGCTGGCTGACGCCGGAGCAGTTCGGTGCGCTCTTCGGGCCGTCGATGACGGATATAGGGCAACTCACTCGATGGCTGGGCCAACGGGGATTCACCGTAAACCGGGTGGCGCCGGGCCGCACCTTCATCGACTTCAGCGGCTCCGCCGGTCAGGTCGCGGCGGCTTTTCACACAGAGATTCACTACTACCAAGTCAACGGCCAGCGCCATTATGCGAATGCGAGCGAGCCATCGATCCCCGCGGCACTAGCTCCGCTGGTGGCGGGATTCCGCGGTCTCGACAATTTCTATCCCCACCCCATGTCAAGGGCTTCTGGGCTGGCGCGCCTGGACCGCACGACCGGCCGATGGTCTCATGTCTCGGCTGGCGGCCATCTGACCGATGGAACAGGCGCGAACGCGGTATATCCTGTGGGGCCGCGGGACTTTGCCGCGATCTACGGCCTGAACCAGACCTGGTCGCAGACCTTTGAAGCCGGAGGGCAGACAGAGAAGCTGGTAGGGACCGGGCAGACGATCGGCGTGGTCGGCGATACGGATCTAAATGCTGCCGACATCGACGGCTTTCGCACCCAATTCGGCTTGAACACAATCGGCCCGAACGGTTCAGTGGTGGTCGATCATCCTCCAGTCTCGGTTTGTGCGGCGCCTGCCCCCAGCACCAACGAGCCCGAAGGCTATCTTGACGTGGAGTGGGCAGGATCAACGGCTCCGGATGCAACCATCGATTTCGTGGCCTGCGCCGACGACGGCAACACGTCGGGAGCGGACCTCGCCGCCACGTACATCGTTGAAGATCCCGCGCATGTCGCGCAGGATGCGGTGCTGAGCACCAGCTATGGATACTGCGAAGCAAGCCCCATCAGTGAATCAACCCAGTTTTATGTCTCGCTCTGGCAGCAGGCGGCCGCCGAGGGCATCACCGTTGTCGTCGCAGCCGGTGACGCCGGGGGTGCAGATTGCGATGAATTTACCGGGAACGCCTACGCGTCTCAAGGGCTGGCAGTGAACGCCGTGGCTTCCACGCCATACAATATCGCTGTCGGCGGCACCGACTTCAGCGACGTTTTTACCGGTAGCACAGCAAAATATTGGGCACCCTCGAACGGGGCAGACCTGGAAAGCGCACTCTCGTATATTCCCGAGACCGCTTGGAACGAAAGCTGCGGCAGTCCATTGGTCCTGCAAGCCTTCGGCGCGGGATACACCTCGAGCGGCGGCCCAGACGGTTTTTGCACCTATGCGTCGCAGCTCCCCCTCGACCCCGGCACGGGTTTTTCTCCTTACTTCAACTACTTCGCGGGCAGTGGCGGTTTAAGCGCGGTCTCGCCGCGGCCCGAGTGGCAGACGGGAGTCATCGGCATCCCTGGCGGTGCGGCCCGCGCCCTCCCGGACGTCTCCATGTTCGCCTCAGGCGGAGTGGCCTGGGGCCATGCGCTGCTTTATTGCGACTCCTACTATCTCCCCTCTGGAGTCACCTGTGATTTCTCCGATCCGAACAATTTGTATGACAACGAGAGTGGGGGAACATCCTTCGACGCTCCCGCCTTTGCCGGCATCATGGCGCTGATCGATCAGAAGAGCGGCCAGCGCCAGGGACAGGCGGACAACATTCTCTATCCTCTGGCCGCACAGCAGTACATCTCCGGGAGCAGCAGCAGCCAACCAGGCTTAGCAACCTGCGCGGCGTATTTGGGCTCGGAATCCCTCTCCTCGTGCTATTTCCACGACCTCAGCGGAACCCCCAATCCGGACCCGGCGACCCAGGCGCAGATGCCGTTCCTTATAGGGAACACCTCGATTCCATGCACCGGCTCAGCCACCGCTCCGGGCACATTCACTGAAGCGAGCCCGGGGCCGAGCTCCAACAGCGAGAACTGCAACGGTTACCAGATCACGGTTGCACAGAGCGGGGGCACGCTGACCACCACGCCCGACTACTATGGCGTGTTGTCGGCGGCGGAAAATTCGCCCGCGTATTCCGTCACTCCCGGCTACGACCTCGCCAGCGGTCTGGGCAGTCCCAACGCCGCCGCCCTGGTCGACGCTCCGGCATGGTCGCCGCTGGTCATCGCCACATCATCTTTGCCTGCCGGAGCAGTGGGGACGGCCTATTCCCAAGCGATAAAAGCAAGCGGCCGAATCCCGCCCTATACATGGAGCATCGTCTCGGGCAGCCTGCCCGAAGGCCTGTCGCTGAATTCCTCGAACGGGACGATCTCCGGAACCCCGGCGGCGCCGGGCATCTCGACCTTCACAGTCGAGGTAGCAGACTCGGAACACTCCGCGGTAACGGCGACCGCCTCCTTTACCATCTCGGTTCCCGGCGTGACGGTTGCCATCAACCCATCCAGCGTGACCATTCCCTTTGGCCGCTCCGGCACGCTGGCTATCACGCTCACGCCTGAAGGCGGATTCAACGGGCCGGTCAGCCTCTCTTGCGGAACGCCGACGGCAAGTCTGTCATGCAGCTTTGCGCCGCCTGCACCGGTAAGCCTCACCGCGAACGGGGTCCCAGTTAAAGACACGGTCACAATCCACACCGCTTCCGTCGAAACGGCTTCCGCGGCTGCCGGCGGAAGAATGGGAGGGGACTCTACATTTCTCGCTGCGGCGGCGCTGTGGCTGCCTGCCGGGCTGGCCGGCCTGCTGGAGTTGAAGCGAAAGCGGAGCGGCAGATGGCGGTCGAAATTCTTGAAGTTCTCCAAGGGCCGTCTCCTCTGGATGCTGGCGGCCGTGGCGGTCTTCGCTGCCGTTCTGGCCGCGGCCGCCGCCCTAGGCGGCTGCGGAGGTCACACCGCCAACGCTACGCCCGACGGTCAATATAACGTGACCGTAACCGTCACTTATGCGGGGGGCAGCCAGACTGCCAACGCGACAGTATTGGTGGAATAGAGATGGAATCGCGGCGGTCAAGCCCGGATCAAGACAGCAGATGGGCAGCCCTCGCCGCGCCACAGGCCCCTTCATCGCCAGAATTCGATCTCGTTCTAGCTTGCCTTCGCCGGCCGCTGAAGGCTGCCGATGGCGCCCACCTGAGAGAACTGGCACAAGGGCGGGTCCGCTGGCCTCATCTGCTGGAGGTCGCGCACCATCACCAGGTTTCTTCGCTGGTCTCGCATGCGATCGAGGCCTGGGCACAAGACTGCGTGCCGCAGGAGACGCTGGCGGCTCTACGCGCCGCCGCGGTCCAAAACGCCCGCCTTTGCTTCCGGAATATCTCCGAATTGGCGAATCTGACTGATCTGTTTCAGCAAAGAGGAATCGGCCTTCGCATTCTGAAAGGCGCACCCCTGGCTATCTTCGCGTTTGGCGATGCAACTCTGCGGGGAGCGGGCGATCTCGACCTGCTGGTGGACGCCCGGGAGATTCCGGAGGCCGATGAAGTTCTCCATTCGCATGGATACGTGCGAAGGGAACCGGCGGCCCGGCTGACGCCGCGGCGCATGCGCTCCTACCGCGCTTGCCAGAAGGACTTCTCCTATGATCACCCTCGGAGCGGAATCGCCATCGATCTTCACTGGCGGCTGTTCCGCAACCGCCGCCTTCCTTTCAATATGGGAGCCGGCGAGGCAAGCCTGGCATGGGTTCAGCTGGGTTCACGGCAGATTCCCATCCTGACTTGGGAGGACACCTTTCTGTATCTCTCCGTGCATGGGGCGCTGGATGGCTGGCTGCGCGCCAAGTGGCTGGCCGACATAGGAGCCCTGATCAACCGCTTCTCCGCGGAGGAAGTGGACGCCGCCGTGAGGCGAGCTGCCGAGCGACGTGTTCTGCCGGAGGTGAGCGCGGCGATTCTTTTGTGCCGGCAAAGGCTCGACTTCACGGGGACACCCGCCGGATGCCTGGAGCCGGAGCATCCCACGGTAAGGCGCATCCTCCGCTTCGCCAACCGGTTGATGTCGACGAACGACTTTCGTCCGGTACGCGAGCAAATACCGTCCAGCGCATGGTTCACCCATGAATTGCTGCTGCGGCCGTCGCTGAATTACCGGAAGGAGATGATCCACCGTTCGCTCTTCCGGC
>JANWJB010000232.1 GCA_025449575.1 Acidobacteriaceae bacterium | reverse complement strand
GCGATAAATTATGTGGAATTGCGGCCGCAGGAGTTTTCCGCTCACCTCTTCCGCATACGAAAGAGCATCTCAAAAACCTGAGACTCATGGTTTTTTCCAAGGCCGCCGGCATCCGGATGCGGAGCGCCCGGACTCCTATGGAAAACACGTGGTTGGAGGCGGGGCTTGAAGCGATCGGCAAGCACAGCGGATCCGCTGTGGTACAAGGACGCAATCATCTACGAGCTGCACGTCCGGGCCTTCATGGACAGCAACAACGACGGCATTGGAGACTTTCAAGGTCTGATCCAAAAGCTGGACTACCTGCAAGATCTGGGAGTTACGTGCCTGTGGTTGCTTCCCTTCTCGCCCTCGCCGCTGCGCGACGACGGCTACGATGTCTCCGACTATCTCGACGTTCATCCGAATTACGGAACTCTGCAAGATTTTCAGGAGTTTCTGGAGCAGGCGCACAACCGGGGTCTCCAAGTAATGATCGAGCTGGTCATCAACCACACCTCGGACCAGCATCCTTGGTTTCAGCGCGCGCGCGCGGCGGCGAAAGGAACGCCCGAACGGGACTTTTACGTTTGGAGCGACACGGACGAGAAGTACAGCCAAGCCCGCATCATCTTCACCGACACCGAAAAGTCAAACTGGACATGGGATCCGGTGGCGCAAGCGTACTACTGGCACCGCTTCTTCTTTCATCAGCCGGATCTGAACTATGACAATCCGCTGGTTTTGGAAGAGATTCTCAAAGTGATGCGGTATTGGCTGGACATGGGCGTAGATGCGCTGCGCATTGACGCCATTCCCTATCTAGTGGAGCGGGAGGGAACGTCATGCGAAAACCTGCCTGAAACCCATGCGGTGATCAGGCGCATTCGCCAGGAGATCGATAAGGACTATTTCGGCAGGATGCTGCTGGCGGAAGCCAACCAGTGGCCGGTGGACGTGCGGCCCTACTTCGGCGATGGCGACGAAAGCCACATGGCCTTTCACTTTCCGCTGATGCCGCGCATTTACATGGCGCTGCGGCAGGAGGACCGGCTGCCCATTGTGGACATCATGGCCCAGACGCCGGAGATACCTCCCAACTGCCAGTGGGGACTATTCCTGCGCAATCACGACGAACTGACGCTGGAGATGGTAACCGACTATGAGCGCGATTATATGTACCTGGCTTACAGCGCCGACCCGCGGATGCGCATCAACATTGGAATCCGGCGGCGGCTCGCGCCCTTGCTGGACAACAACCGCCGGCGCATCGAGCTGCTGAACAGCATCCTGTTCTCCTTTCCCGGCACCCCTATCCTGTATTACGGCGATGAGATCGGGATGGGCGACAACATTTACCTCGGCGACCGCAACGGGGTGCGCACTCCCATGCAGTGGAGCGCGGACCGCAACGCCGGATTTTCGCGGGCAGTTCCGGCCAAGCTTTTCAGCCCGCCGGTGATGGACCCGGTTTTCGGCTATGAAGCGGTGAATGTGGAGGCGGAGCAGAGCGATCCTTCTTCCCTGCTGAGCTGGATGCGCAACATGATCGCCCTGCGCAAACTCTTCCAGGTCTTCGGCCGGGGCACGCAGACGTTTCTGAATGCTTCCAACGGCAAGGTTCTGGTCTATATGCGGGAACTGGATACCGCGCGGGTGCTCTGCGTAGCCAACCTGTCGCGTTTTGCTCAGCCGGTCGAGATGGATCTGAGTGCGTATGCCGGCATGGTTCCAGTGGAGATGCTGGGTTATGTCGAGTTCCCGCGCATCGGCAAACAACCCTATCCTCTTACGCTGGGGCCTTATGGGTTTCTCTGGCTGGAGCTGCAGACGTCGCACGCCGCAGCCGAGGCATCGGAGGAGAACCGGATACCGCTGATTGCGCTGGACGGGCGGGACGATTGGAGAAGCTTGCTGGAAGGAGGCGGGCGCAAGGTTTTAGAAAAATCCGCGCTCATGCAGTATCTGCCCAAGCAGCGTTGGTTCGGCGGCAAATCGCGCGACATCGCCGCCGTGGAACTGGACGACTGGGCAATCTTCAACCAGGGAGCGAGCGCGCTGGTGGTCGTCGAGGTGATCTACACTGCGGGCATGCCGGAGAGCTACCTGCTGCCGCTAACATTCGGCTTCGGCTCCGCCACCAACCAGTTGCGCGAATTGCATCCGGAGGCAGTCCTGGCGGAGGTGAGCGGTTTGGACGAGGAGGGCGTGGTCTACGATGCGACCTTCGACCCCCGCGCGGGAAAAGCGCTGCTGGATCTGATTTCGGAAGCCAATCAACTGGCCTCTCGCAAAGGAAGCATCCGCGGCGTGCCCAGCAACGTTCTGGGAGAACTGACAGAGGGGCCAATGCCCCCGCCGCGTCCTGCGTCGTTGGAGCAGAGCAACAGCTCGCTGCTGTTTCCGGGCAAATTGCTGTTGAAGGTCTTCCGGCGCCAGCAGGCAGGATCGAACCCCGACATCGAGATTGGCCGCTACTTAACGGAGACCGCACATTTTCCCCATGTAGCTCCGTTTGGAGGCTCGATCGAATATCAGCGCGAGGCCCGGCCGCCGGCCACGCTGGCGATGCTGCAAGGCTTTGTCCCCAATGAAGGAGATGGCTGGCGCTGGACTCTTGAGGTTCTTGACCGCTATTACGAAGCCACGGCGCCCTTGACGATTCCGCCTGAGTTTCTGCCCGAGGCGCGGCCCAAGCTGCTGCATCTGAGCGAGACGCCGGAGACGAACTTTGCCGCCGAGCACGTGGGAGCCTACCTGCAGGATGCGGCGCTGCTGGGCGTGCGCACCGCGGAACTCCACATCGCGCTTTCGCTGAATGAGCGTGACCCCGCCTTCGCTCCAGAAGCCTTGACCGGGCAGTCTCTGTGGCAGTTGCGCGACGATCTGGTGGAGCATGCCAACGGCGCATTCGCTACACTGAAGGAGAATCTTTCCCGCTTGCCGGATCCAACGGTAGAGCTGGCCGGCTTGGTCCTGAGCCGGCGGCGGGCGGCGCTGGATTGCCTCCGGCAACTGAACGAGAGCGATGCCGGGGCCACAAAGATGCGCATTCATGGGGACTATCATTTGGGACAGGTTCTGCGCGCCAAGGGTGACTTTGTAATTCTGGACTTTGAGGGCGAGCCGGCCCGCTCCCTGGAGCAACGCCGCAGCAAGCAATCGCCTCTCAAGGACGTGGCTGGAATGCTGCGATCGTTCAGCTATGCGGCCTTCTCCGCGTTGATCCAATACACGACCCGAAGGCCGGAAGACTTCCAGAAGCTGGAGCCGTGGGCCCGCCTGTGGGAACAGGCTGTCTCCGCAGTTTTTCTGCGCGCCTACCGGCAAGTCGTCAAGAATTCTTCCATCGTGCCTACCGAGGGGCCGGAGCTGGATCGGCTGCTGAATGCTTACGTACTCGATAAGGTGTTGTACGAAATGGTGTATGAACTGAATAACCGGCCAAATTGGGTGCGGATCCCGTTGACGGGGATACTGGCGCTGCCGATATAACGAAGACACTGGCATGGCTAACCTGGAGCTCGGTGAGGACACGAAGGAGCGGACGGAGACGCCGGTTACCGCGGATCTGCTGATCGCGATTGTGACTCCCGTCAATGTGGAGGAGCTGCGCGCGACGGCGGCGGAGACGATCCTGCGGATGTCTCCGCAAAACGTCGCGGAGGCCGATCCCTCCCTCTCCGGGCTGCGCGCCGCGGTTGCTTTCCCAGGAATCGACGGCGAAGCCCCGGAGAGCTCCAATTCCACCGTACATTTGGACCCAGCGGGAAGCGGCGTAGAAATCCGCTTTGTTCCTCTGGCAATCTCGAACAGCCCTTCGACGATTCCCTGGCTTGGGTCTTGGACCGCCTATCAGGCGGTCTTCTCCCTGGGGCGGGAGATGGGAGTAAGCGCATGCGCGGTGGTCGCCTCCGATCTGGCGGCTCTGCGGCCCGATGCCTTGCAGTCGCTCCTGGCTCCGGTACGGGAGAGCCGCTGCGATCTGTGCATGCCGATCTATCCTATCGGCAAATTTGAGGGCTTGCTGAACTCCAGCATCCTGGCTCCGCTCCCGCGCGCACTCTACGGCAAGCGAGTAAGCTTTCCTCTGGCCCCGGACTTCGGGATCTCGTCTCGTCTGCTGCCGACGCTGGAGCAGCCGGCGCGGCAGATTGTCTCCCAGGGGAAGACGCTCTTCTGGCCGGCAACGGAAGCGGCGGTGCGCGGCCATGGAATCTGCCAGACTCATCTCAATGTGCGGCACGTACCGGGTGACGGCCTGGATCTCAGCACCGTAATCGCGCAGACGGTAGGCTCGCTCTTTGCCGAGATGGAAGGCCATGCGGCATTGTGGCAGCGGGTACGAGGATCACAGCCGGTAGAGGCTACCGGCTTACCGCTCCCATTGGCGGTTGAAGACTCCACCGTCGATGTGCGTCCGATGCTGGAGACCTTTGCCCTCGGTTTTCGCAATCTGCAAGAGATGTGGGCGCTGGTGCTGCCGCCGGTCACCCTGCTGGAGTTGAAGCGGCTCTCGCGAATGGGCGCCGACCAGTTCCGCATGCCCGACCAGCTTTGGGTACGGATTGTCTATGACTTTGCCCTGGCCTACCGGCTGCGCACGCTCAGCCGAACGCATTTGCTGGGCGCGCTCACGCCGCTCTATCTGGGATGGGCCGCCTCGCATGTTTTGGAGGTGAGCAAAATGCGCGCGCGCGAGGCGGAGCAACGCGTGGAGAGATTGGCTCGCGCCTATGAGGATGAAAAGCCCTATCTGCTGTCGCGCTGGCGCTGGCCGGACCGCTTTAATCCGTAGCACCGTGTAGGGCCATGCAGAGGAGGAACGCTTATGTGGAACCAGGTATTGCTATCGCTGCAAGGATCGATGGATCGGGTAATGGACCGCATCGCCATGCTGCTTCCTGGGATTGTCGCCTTCGGGGTCGCGGTGCTGGTGTTTCTCCTATTAGCGTGGCTGCTGGCCGGGCTGACGCGCTTCATTCTGCGCGCGCTGCGATTCGATGAGCGGCTGGCGCGTGGCACCCGGACGATCGCCGAGTGGTCGCCGAGCTATACGCCTACCGTTCTGATCGCCCGAATCATCTTCTGGGCAACCGTCCTGCTGGGCTTCCTGGTAGGGCTGGAGGCGCTGGGAGCCTCCTCCGACAACTACGTCTCCAGCCGCCTGCTTGGTTATCTGCCTCATGTGGTTGGAGCGGTCGTGCTGCTTGTGTTCGGCAACATCATTGCGCGATTCCTTTCCCGCAGCGTGCTGATCGGCGCCGTGAATATGAATTTGCAATACGCGCGGCTGTTGAGCCAGGGAGTGAAGTGGCTGGTGCTGGTGCTTACCGCGGCGATGGTTCTGGACCATCTCGCCATCGGCACAGCGATTGTGGACTTGGCCTTCGGCATCCTCTTCGGCGGCATTGTGCTGGGGCTGGCGCTGGCGGTTGGTTTGGGCTCCCGCGATCTGGTAAGCCGCTCTTTGGATCGCGAGGCGGCCCGCCCCAATGTGGAGCCCATGCCGGAAGAAAAGCTGAGGCATTTCTAGGAGTTTGTTGAAAAACCTGTTCAGCTCCCGTCGAGCATTCAGGATGTGGGGACGAGGCCTGGAGCGGTACACATCCTCTTGCGCCTCGCTTGTTGCTTCGGCGCGTTTTTCAACAAACTCCAGGGCTTATGGACGGCTCATCCCCACGCCGGGCGGAGGATGGGTTTCAGGGGCTTCCGCGGGTGGAGAGGATCGGTTCCAGCGTGCATTCGATGCGGTTTCCGCGACGGCTGGGGATGATACAAAGAACGGGGGACAGTCCATCGTCCGCCATCGACGGAAAAAGCGATCGATCATGAATGAGTGTGCGTGGCGCAAATGACGGATAGAGGAACGACCGGGCGCCCGGTGCGGGTGGCCATACTGGGATTTGGCACGGTGGGCAGTTCACTCGCGCGCATCTTGTGGGAACGCGATCCTCAGGATGTGGAGCTGTGCTGCGTCTTCAACCGCGGGATCAACCGCAAGCGCATGACGGGCGCGCCTTCTTCCATACGCTGGACGGAAAGCTTCGCCGACGTTCTCGCCAGCCGGCCGGAGATTGTCATCGAAGTGGCGGGCGGCCTGGAGCCGGCGGGCGAGTGGGTGCGCAAATCGCTGGCGGCGGGCAAGTCGGTCGTGACGGCGAACAAGAAGCTGATTTCCGTGCAAGGGCCGGCCCTGGAGCAACTGGCGCGCGAGCACGGCTGCCAGCTGCTTTATGGCGCGGCTGTCGCGGGAGGGGTGCCGGTGATTCCCGGCATCCGGCAGGGCCTGGCCGGGGACCGTATCCAGACGCTGCGCGGCATTCTGAACGGCACATGCAACTTTATCCTAAGCAATATGGAGGCGGGGCTGGGCTTCGACGCCGCGCTGGAGCAGGCTCAGGCGCGTGGATTCGCAGAGGCCGATCCCACGGAAGACGTGGATGGCTTCGATGCCCGGGCCAAGCTGGTCATCCTCTCGCGCCTCGGCTTGCGCATGGAGGTGCAGCCGGAGGAGATCGCCTGCCGCACCATCCGCGATCTCTCGGCGTTGGATTTCGCCTATGCCCGCGATCTGAACTGCACGATCCGGCAGATCTCGCGCGCCGAAGTCCGCAACCGCGAGCTTTTGGCCACTGTCGGACCCATGCTGGTTCCGCAAAGCTC
>JANWJB010000231.1 GCA_025449575.1 Acidobacteriaceae bacterium | reverse complement strand
TCTCCGTCGCCCCGCTTCTCCATGCCCTTCGATCTGCCCGCCTTCGCGTTGAATCGCGCCTCCGTCTCCGCATTCAATACCCTCTACTACAACAAGCAATGGAGCAAGGAGACGCGCGGGCTGGTGGACTATGAGCCCTTCTTCTATCCGCTCGATAGCATCCTGCATTGGAACCGCCTCTACGGCAAGGAAGGACTGCTGCAGTTCCAGTGCGTGCTTCCCTGGCCGGGAGGCTCTGCGGAGGCTGGTGGCGAACAGGCCGGCATCGTCCGCATTCTCCAGGCGATTGCCACCTCCGGGCTGGCATCCTTTTTGGCCGTCATCAAGGTTTTCGGCGACGTCGCTTCGCCCGGCATGATGTCGTTCCCCATGCCCGGCATTACCCTGGCTCTCGATTTCCCCATTCGCCGCGAAGTCAGCTTCGCCCTGCTGGATCGCCTGGCCGACATCACCGCCGAGTACGGAGGCCGGATGTACCCGGCCAAGGATGCGCGCATGAGCCCGGCGCATTACCAATACTTCTATCCGCAATGGCAGGAGTTTTCCGCCTTTCTCGATCCGGCATTCGATTCAAGTTTCTGGCGGCGGGTGATGGCCATTGGCTAGATATGCGGACATATCACCCACCCGCGTCCTGGTCCTGGGCGCGACGTCGAGCATTGCGATGGCGGTCACGCGGCGCTTGGCGCAGCGCCCGGGGCACTTTATGTTGGTGGCCCGCAATCCGCGCAAGCTCAGCACGGTGGCGCAGGATCTGGTTATCCGCGGCGCCGGCGCCGTCGATACCTGGGTGCTCGACCTGGATGACACGGCGGCCCACGAGGGGATGCTCGCGGCCGCGGTCGAGCGGATGGGCGGCATTGACCTCGCGCTCATCGCTCATGGAGTGTTGGGCGACCAGGCTGCGGCGGAAGCCGATTTTGAAACCGCCGCCGCCATCCTGCACACGAACTTCATCTCCGCCGTCTCGCTTTGCACATGGCTGGCAAATTACTTCGAGTCGCGCGGCAGGGGAACGCTCGCCGTGATCTCCTCGGTGGCCGGCGACCGCGGCCGGAAAAGTAACTATCTCTATGGCGCGTCGAAGGGCGCGCTCAATGTCTTTCTGGACGGCTTGCGCAACCGCGTCGATCGGGAGGGAGTGCAGGTGCTTACCATCAAGCCCGGCTTTGTCGCTACTCCGATGACCGCGCATGTGCAGCAGAATGCGCTCTTCGCTTCCCCGGACCGGATCGCAAAAGGCATCCTTCGCGCTGTCAAGCGGCGCAAGGATGTGGTCTATCTCCCCTGGTATTGGGGTGGAATCATGCTGGTGATTCGCCTCATCCCCGGCGCGGTTTTCAAGAAGATGAATCTCTGAAGGCCGGCTAGCCCCATCACCGATGGGGAGCGGTTTCCTCAGCCCTCGAGCTTCTTGGTGACCAGCTCTTTTAGCAGCGCCGGATTCGCCTGGCCCTTGGAAAGCTTCATCACCTGGCCGATAAAGAATGCGTCCACTGTCTTCTTGCCCCCGCGATACTGCTCCACCTGCTTGGGGTTGGCGGCAATGACCTCGTCGATCAGTTTTTCAATGGCCGCCGGATCGCTGATCTGCCGTGGCTTTTCGCGTTCATAGACAGCGCCGAAATCCTCGCTCCGCTCGAAGGCGATGTCGAAGATACCCTTGATCTGCTTGCTGGATAGCTGGCCGCTTTCGGCCAGGTCGGCCGCCTGCACCAGTCCCTTCAGGGTCACCGGCGAATCCTCCAGTCCCAGACCCTTCGCCTTCAGCCGCCCCATCATCTCGCTCTGGATCAGGTTGGCCACTCGCTGGGGGCTCTTCGCCTGCTTGGCGGCCACTTCAAATTGGTCGGCGAACTCACGCGTCGCGGTCAACGTCTGGGCGTCCTGCGCGGAAATGCCGTAGTCGGCGATCATGCGCTTGCGGCGCGCCTCCGGCAACTCCGGCATGCGCGCGGCGATGCTGCTCCGAAGTTCGTCGGAGAGGATGAGGGCGGGCAGGTCGGGCTCGGGAAAGTAGCGGTAGTCGTGCGCCTGCTCTTTGGACCGCATTCCATAGGTACGGCCCTCGGCGGCATTCCACAGTCTGGTCTCCTGCATCACGCGGCCGCCTCCTTCGATCAGTTCGACCTGGCGCTCAATCTCATATTCCAGCGCCGCGCGAATGAAGCGGAAGCTATTGACGTTTTTGACTTCGGCCTTGGTCCCGAACTTCTCCTGTCCGCGCGGGCGCACGCTTACGTTGGCATCGCAGCGCAGCGACCCCTCCTCCATATTGCAGTCGCTCACGCCGGTATAGAGCAGAATCTCCTTGAGGCGCGTCAGGTACTCAAAAGCCTCCTCCGGGGTGCGTAGATCGGGCTCGCTCACAATCTCGATCAGCGGCGTGCCGCAGCGGTTGAGATCGACATATGTCTTTGTCGCGGATTCGGCAAAGCCGTCATGCATGCTTTTGCCTGCATCCTCTTCCATGTGCAGGCGGGTGATTCCAATGCGCCTGGCGGGCATCCCCTCCGCGCCGGGTATTTCAATCCAGCCATGCTCCGCCAGAGGCTTGTCGAACTGCGAAATCTGATACCCCTTGGGCAGGTCAGGGTAAAAGTAGTTTTTGCGGGCAAAGACTGACCGCTCCCGCACCTGGCAGTGGATGGCCATGGCCGCCAGCGCGGCAAACTCCGCCGCGCGCTCGTTCAGCACCGGCAGGGCGCCCGGCAGGCCCAGGCAGACGGGGCAGATGTGGGTATTCGGCTCGCCGCCGAATTTGTTGGCGCAGCCGCAGAAAGCCTTGGTCGCCGTCAGCAGTTGCACGTGAACTTCGAGCCCGATCACCGGCTCATACTTCGCCAAGACTTCAGGAGAGACGCTGGTTGCGGATGCCATGATCACCTCCGATTCTATAGCGTGCTGCGCTTGGCCTGGATAGCCCGCCGATGGGAGAGCAGGCGACGGTTCTCCGGCCCGCCCAGCGGCGAATTCCGCATCCAATCCTCGTCCCATCCTCGTCCCAGGAAAGATGGACCGTATTCCGTTGGTGAGACAAAGTGAAAGCCGCACGTCCATTTTCGCGGCGATGCGCCTGGAATAGGAGACCGGTTCCGATTGATTAGAATTCTAGTGAGAACGAATGAAGGAGCACGACGGATGGCGAAGCTTGGATTTTTAGGCTTGGGAATTATGGGAATGCCGATGGCCCGGCGTTTGGTCGAGGCCGGCCACAATGTGGGGGTTTGGTCGCATCAGGCGCAAAAGGCGAAGGAGCTGGCCGGCGCTTCCGGTGCTGGCTTTTGCTCCACTCCGCAGGAGGTAGCCATGAACGCCGACTGCGTCTTTCTCTGCGTAGGGGATACCGCCATGTCGCGCGAGGTTGTTCTGGGGCCGGTGGGCCTGGTGCAAGGCGCGCGGCGCGGCTTCACGATTGTGGACTGCAGTACCATCTCGGCGCAGGAAAGCATGCGCATGGCGGCTGAGTTGGAAAAGCAGGGTATCGACTTTCTCGACGCGCCCTGCACCGGTTCCACATCGGGCGCCCAGGGGGGAACGCTTACCTTTATGGTTGGCGGCAAAAAAGAGGTTTTTGAGCGCGTCCGGCCCTACTTTGAGACGATGGGGAAGCTGCTCTACTATTGCGGTTCGTCGGGCATGGGTTTGCGCGCCAAACTCACGCAGAACCTCATTCTGGGGAACCTGCTGCAGGCCTTCAACGAGGGTCTGGTGCTGAGCACCAAATCCGGTGTTGACCCCAACCTCATGCTGGACATTCTCAACAACAGCGCGGCCCGCTCCGGCCTGATCGCGGCCAAGGCTCCGGCGGTTTTCAAGCGCGATTTCACGACCCATTTTTCGGTCAAATGGCTGGCCAAGGATATTGGGTTGGCGATCGAGCTCGGCTCGGAAATGGGTGTGCCCCTTCCGCTCACCGCGCTAGCCCAACAGCTTTATTGTGCGGCGATGGCCGAGGGCTATGGGGAAGACGACATCTCCGGTTCCATTCGGGTGCTGGAATCGCTGGCGGGATGCATCGTCAAGCCCGAAGCAGCCGCGAAGAATTGAACCGGCGCTGGGCGCGGCGATCGAGGCGGCGTTCCAGGGGGAATGGCCTAGCTTGAGAGGCGGACGACCCGATGAATGCAATCCGCGCGGAAGATGGTAAAGCGGCCGTGGGAATAGCCGCCGAAGTAGATCATTCCGCCGACGCCTTCCGCGGTACAGGTCAAGGAGACTTCGTGGGACGAACGGCTGCCGGGGCGATGCTCATACTCGATCTGCACCCGGCCCCGATATGTCATCGGGCGGGGCAGTCGCAGGTCGGAGAATGAGACGATCTTCGCGGACTCGGCGGGAAGGGCGGAATGCGAGATACGTCCGTCTGAATTCACTCTTCGATTGGAACAGAGCGGATGTGCCCCCTCAAGTTACAGAATGGCCAGAAGCCGCTACCACCTTCGTTCCAACAGCGGCGGTGATTTTGTGCATCCGGCAGGGATGAAGCGCTGTCGGATGCGTTCCTATTCCGTGCCCACCGCCGACCGCAGCCATTGACGTAAATTGTCCGCCTGTGCCGCGCGAAGCTCGATGCAGTCGCCAATCTCGCTCTGCGCGTGCGCCAGGCTGCTTGCGGATGCCGCAACGGGATGCTGCGCGAAGAAGGCGGTCACCTGAGAGCGGCGCTCCGCGCTGCAAAAATTCCCCGTGGCTTCCACTAGATATTCGCCCGTGGTGATCGTCATTTGGGCATGAGCTTGCGCCCAATGGGTTTGCAGAAAGCGCCATGCCGCGTCCTGCGTCCGCCGGTAACGAAACGCATCGGCGATCAGCAATGCCGCGTCCTGGTTGCGCACTTTCCCGGAGACCGCATATTCCAGCGCGCGCTCTGTCAACGAGGGGTCGCGGAAGAGTGTTAGGGCGTAGAGAGCCTGGGACCGAAGCTGCTGATTGGCGGCCGTCTCGCTTACTCGCAATAGCTTGTCGAAGAAAAGCTCGTCCCCGTTTTGGGCCGCCACTTCCAGCGCGATCGCTCCCAAGGTCGGATCGACGGAGGAGGGATTCTGCAGATATTCATCCGCCAATTGTTTCGCTTGCGCCAGCACGCCGGGAGCGCCTCCGATGCTGCCGACAATGGCGAAAAGTTCGGCGCGCAGTTCCTTCTTCTCCGGCGTGTCGCTCGCGCTGGGCTTGCCCAGCCGCGCCAGGGGCGGGCCAAAGGTCTTGCCCACCCATTCCGCCAGAAGACGGTCTTCTTCCGGAGTGGAAACGATGCGTTGGTTCATGTCGCTGATGGCTGAGGCGGCGGTATCGACCACGTAGGGACTGCTATCGTCCTTGACCGCGGAGGCAAGATTGAGAAAATCCCCGATGTCTGTCTTCTCGGCGCGAGTCAAGGCCCACTCCGAGCCCAAAAGACTGATCCTCTCCTCTGGCGTAAGCTCCGTCTCCACGCTGGCGGCCAGTTTCGCGTATTCGGCGGGGCTATAACGGCTGCGGTAGTAGCCCTTGCCTCCGGCATTGCCATAGAAGACAGCGGCCGCCGGCGCCTTAAGCGTCGCGCCGCGGTTGCTTAGCAATTGGCACTCCGCGCCGCCGCCATTCTTTTTCATGCACACCGGCACGGTCCAGGTCTGTTCTCCGCCCGCATGGGTTTTGGGGTTCAGAAAAAACCGCTGCTGCCCGACATGCGCTTTCCCTCCCTGTACCGCGCCGAAGGTCAACAACGGCTCACCCGGCTGGGTCACCAGGCTTTCCATGATCTTGTCTACCGGCTTATGGCTCACCGCCGTTTGCGCGTTCCAGAAGTCCTGCGCGGTGGCATTGCCGTACATGTGCGCTTCAAGGTATGCATGGATGCCGCTGCGAAACGTCTGCGGGCCGAGGTAGTTTTCCACCATCGAAAGAACTGCTGCCGCCTTGTAGTAGGTGATGCCGTCGAACATCTCATTGATCTCCGCCGGGGTGTCGGCCTTGGCTTGGATGGCGCGGGTGACGCTGCGCGCATCCAGGTTCAGAGTGTTATTCATCTCGTCGGCAACCTGCTGGGGAATCTTCCATTCCGGTTTCCATGCCGCGACCGCCTTGCTCTGCATCCAGGTTGCGAATCCTTCATTGAGCCAGATGTTGTCCCACCAGTTCATGGTGACCATGTCGCCAAACCACTGGTGCGCCATCTCGTGCGCGATATCGGTGGCGACTGCTTTCTGCGTGTCCAGAGGCGCGGTCTTGGCATTCAGCAGCAGCAACCGTTCTCGATAGGTGATGGCGCCGAAGTTTTCCATCGCGCCGGCTTCGAAATCGGGAATCCCGATCAGGTCCAGCTTCGGCATCGGGTATTGAATACCGAAATAATTGTCGTAATAATGAAGAAAAAATTCCGCCGCGGAGAGCGCAAAGGCCCCATCCTGCACATGCGATGGAGTTGCGCAAACGCGAATCGGCACTCCATCGCTGCTGCCGGAGAGGCACTGGAAGTCGCCCACCAGGAAGGCGACCAGGTAGGTGGACATCTTGGGCGTCCGGGCAAAGCGGATGGTGTGTTCTCCCGCCGCCGGGCCGGCCGTGTCCGAGACGATATTGGTGTTGGAGATTGCGGTGTCGCCTTTGGCCACCACCAATGTGACATTAAAGGTGGCCTTCATGGCCGGCTCGTCGAAAGAAGGGAAGGCGCGGCGGGCGTCGGTGGGCTCGAACTGCGTGACCGCGTAATTTCGCTGCGAGGTTTTGGAGAGATAGAAGCCGCGCAACTCGTTATTGAGAGTGCCGCTGTACTTTATCTTCAGGCTCGCCGGTCCCGCCGGCAGGGTTTGCGGAAAGTGGAAGGTCGCCTGTTCCTTGGCCGCATCGAGCGTCACACGCGCAGTCAGTGTTTTTCCAGCCCCGCCGTTGGCTCCAACCTGCGCCGTCACCGGGCCAAAGTGGAGCTCGGCCGCGTTCAGCGTGATTGCATCCATAGGCTGTCTCAGCGTCACAGCAATCGTCTCATCGCCGGCAAAGGTTGCCGCCGGAATGTTCGGCGTCAAACGCAGCGCGTAATGCTGGGGAACAACCGTGCCGGAGAGCCGCTGCGCCGCCGCCGGGCGGGAAGCGCCGAACGCAAACGCGGCCAGAAGCAGGAGGATGGAGGCAGCCCGCTTCCCAATTCCCGCGGTATTCACAGTAAACGGCCAAGGATGATTACGCATCCGTTGCTCCTCCCGACATTCTTTTCTCTTTTTATATCCTTGCGGCGCTTAATGTTCCCGATAATTGAGCAGAATGGCGCCGGCAATCGCCAGGCAGATTGGCCAGAGGTAACCGGCGGCCCTGGCGATACGTCCGCGGGGCAGGCGTAGCTCCAGCCAGCGTCCCCAGCCGGCGGTCACGCCCATCAAAGCGATGGGCGTATGACTTAGCTCCGCAAAAAGCTCCTCTTTGATGTCTTGAACCGTGTGATCGTGAGTGAATAGCACCGCGGAGCCCAAAATACACATCAGCGGAAAGAGCTGCTTGGCCCATCGGGCGCGCAGTTTGCCCGCCTGCACCGCGCACTCAAAGATGGCGAAGAGCAGGATCAGCAGAGCCGCCAGCCGATGCTCGAGGACGTCGGGCGCGGAGAAGCTCTTCCAGAATGGCCGAGGCCCCAGCGGCCAGTTCTCCGGGTCGGCGCGCAGCAGGATAAAGACCGCCAGCCCGGCAAAGCTCAAAGGCCAAAAGCGGGCCCAGTGCATGCCGGGGAAGCGGCTGAGCAACGCCAACAACCCAGCAATCAGCACGACCAATCCCGCCCAGTGGTGGTTGTATTCCGACCAAGCGCGGTCATTCGCGTCGCTGGCCGCCATGGGCTGGAACTCGCTCGCCTGAACGGCCACCGCGATGGAAGTCGGCGGAGTCAATGCGGAGGCGGGAGGAGTGGTCATGCGCGGAATCGTCGGATGCATGCGCGCATAGATCTCCGGCGCCGTCAGCCGGTCCTGCATCGGCACGTCGATGGCCGCAGGCTGCGCGGTGAGGGACGCGGCGACCAGTATGGCCGTGAATCCCAAGCCGATCTCCACCTCGGCAAAGCGCCGCAGCCCCTCCAGCAGCGGCCGCGGATTGGTATCCAGCCGGCGCACGATCAGCCAGTTGCCCGCGCCCAGCCCCACCATCACCAGCAGCAGATAGACCTTCGCCAGCAAGAGCCCGCCGTAAGGGGTTCCGTAGAGCGCGCTCCATGTCCCTACATAAAAGCAGGCCATCACCACTCCCGCGAGCACCAGCGTGGGAGCACCCACCAGCGCCATGCGGGAGAAGCGCCGGGCCATGCTGCGCGCTTCGCCGGTCGCATCGGCGCGCGGAAGCGCAATCAGCAGAAACGGCATGGCCCCAATCCACACCGCCGCGCCTAGATGATGGGCGGCGGTGAGGGCGGTGAGCAGGACCCGGTGGTTCAGGCGCGACACGGCGTGGCTGGTCGAGACCTCAGCGGCCACAAGCAGCAGAGCCAGCGGGAACATGACTGCCGAGCGGGCCCGCCGCCGCGCGCCAATCCATAGACCCGCGGAGGCGAGCGCGGCGGCGCATCCGGCGAGAAAAAAGTTGGTGGTGACGACCGACCTGAAGGGAACGCTGGAGCCGCCCATCAGCGATCCGCAGGAGATGGCGACCGCGGCAATTTCAGCGCCCAGCATGGCGAGGGCCGCCATGCGGATGCCGCGGCGGCAGGCGCTGTCCACTTTCTCCCCGGCGCCGGCCGGCCGCGCCGCCAGCGCTAAAAACGCTACTCCGCCTACTACCAAAGCTTCAAACGATAATGTCGCCGCGCGCGCCAAGACGCTCAGCAGGTCCAGGTCGCGCAATAGCCAGATCAAACGATCGTCCCCGTCGTCCTATTGCACGCGGAAAGGCACTTCGCCCCGCGTAATGTGTCCATCGCCTGCCAATGCCTGCCAGCGCAGCGCGTAGGCCCCCTTGAGAACCAATCCCGCAACGGTGGCGGAAAGCACATTGGGAGCTGATTTGTCCTGGATGGCAATTTTGCGGATCTTTCCGTTGGGAGTCAGCAGCGTTACCGTGGATCGCGTGGGGTCGACACGTGAATTGTATCTGAGCATGATCGCGATCGCGGGACCTTTCACGGCGCTGTTGGCCGCCGGACGCGACGCGATCAGCTCCGCATGCGCCCACGCCGGCTTGGGCGCCATTGCCAATGCGCAGGCCACAGCCAGAATTGCGCCGAGAGCGGTTCTCCGGCAAGCGTGCGGCGTCAGGCTGTGCCGGCGCCTTCCCCTGGGTTCATGAAGCTGCAAAATATTCCTCCTTGAAAGAGAGCGATGGAGGGCGGTAGGAAGGACTCTCCGCTCCAGCCGTTTGGGGGTTTGTTGAAAAACGCGCCGAAGTCCCGAGCGAGGTGCAAGACAATGTGTCCTGCTCCGGACGCCGCCCCCACATTCTGGATGCTCGACCGGAGATGAACATGTTTTTCAACAAACTCTTAGACGGAGGCGATACGCGCGGTGGAAGCGGCGCGTTCCGAACGGCCGTTGCTCTCTGCGGCCCGCGCTTCCGCGTATGCCGCGGCGCCCATCAGCGCAGCCCGGCTCTCCAAAATAATATTTACCGGAAACTGCTCCAGCAATTCGCTCAGCCTTCCTTTGTCCAGGAATGCCTGCATGAACCCGCCCTCTCTCAATTTAGGCAGAATCTTCGGCGCAATGCCGCCCCCAACATACATCCCGCCCCGGGCAAGAATTCTCAGCGCCAAATTGCCCGCCTCCGCTCCATAAGCGGAGACGAACATGTCTAATGCCACGCGGCAAATTTCGCTCTCCCCGCTCTGCCCCAGCTCACCAATCACTGCGTTGGGATCTTCGGCGCGCATCCGTTCTTTCAGCCATGCCGGCTCCTCCATCGCCTTGATGTCCCGGCAGAAGCTGTACAGGCTGGTGAGCCCCATGCCGGAGACCACACGCTCGATGCTCACCCGTCCCTGGAACTCTTTGCGCAGGTAGCGCAACAGCTCGATTTCGTCGTCCGTGCGCGGAGCGAAGTCCGCATGTCCTCCCTCGGAGGCGACGGGGAGATGGGCGCGGCCGTCCCAGACTAAAAAGGCTTGGCCTAGGCCGGTTCCGGCCGAGATGAGGCCGCGATTGCCAATTACCCCCGGGCTGCCTTCGCTGAGCGTGCACAGCTGCTCCGGAGCCAACTCGGCGATGCCGAAGGCATTGGCTTCAAGGTCGTTGAGCAGGTAGATGTGTTCCAGCTTGAGATCGACTGCCAGCCGGGAGCCATCGATTTCCCAAGCAAGGTTGGTGAGCTTGAGCGTTCCATGGCGTACCGGACCAGGAACGCCAAAACAGGCTGCAGTGATCTCCGCGCGCCTATCTTCTGTTATGCCGCCATCGGTTAAAAACTGCTCGATGATCTGCCTCAGACCGGGAAAGTGCCGCGCGGCATATCTGCACTCGCGCAGCAGAGTGAGCCGGCCGGAGGCGAACTCGTAGAGCGCCAGAACGACCTTAGTGCCCCCGACGTCGCCGGCGAGAATCACCTGGGCAGCTCCAGTCGTCCGCGCCCGTTCGCGCCCGGGGCCGGCAATAGGCTGGCCGCGGCGCGGTCCAGCAGCAGCGTCAGCCGCCCATTGGCGGGACGAACGAGTTGCGAAGGAGTCTCCTCCGGGTCGTGATCCCCCAACAATGCCCTGTGCAGCGGCTCCGCCTTGTCTTCGCCTTCAATGAGGAAGAAGACGTCTCGGCCTTGGTTGATCACCGGCCACGTTAGCGTGATGCGCCACGCGACCTTTTGGCTGAGAACGTGGTTGGCCACCGCGATCCGCATGGACTCGTGCAGCGCGCCGGTATAGGGGAAGAGGGATGCGGTGTGCCCGTCTGGGCCCATGCCCAGAGCAATCAGGTCGAAGGCCGGCATCTGCGCTCCCTCCAGGCGGAAGCTCCCTCGGATGTCGGACTCGTACTTTGCCGCCGCTTCCTCCGCATCCAGCTCTCCGCGGATGCGGAAAATCTGTTCCTGCTTCAGCGGAACTTTGCTCAGCAGCGCTTCGCGGGCCATGCGGTAGTTGCTGTCTGGACTGTCGGGTGGCACGGCGCGCTCATCTACCCAGTAAATCTCCACCCGCTCCCAATCGATTCGTCCGCGAAACGGCTCTTCTGCCAGCAACTCAAAGGCCCGTCGCGGCGAGTTGCCTCCGGAGATGGCGATGCGCGCGCGCCCGCGTGCTCGCGTCGCCTCCTGCGTGCGCTCCGCAATGTAGGCCGCCGTTCTTTCTGCCAGCGCCTCGCTGCCGGCATCCACAAAATAAATGGCCTCTGTCATCTCTCTTCCCGTTTCTCCGTTTCCTCTGGTTGCCCTCGCCCTGCGGATGCATCACCGCTTTTCCACCGCCACATCGCGCCAGCTCCGCCCATCGCGGGCCAGCAGGTCGTCTGCGGCTTTTGGTCCCCAACTGCCCACTGCGTAATTGGGAAAGTCCTTAGGCTTCTGTGCCGCCCATTGCTCCAGGATGGGAGTGATCAGCGCCCAGGTTGCTTCCACTCCGTCGCGGTGTGCGAACAGCGTCGAATCCCCCAGCATGGCATCCAGTAAAAGCCGCTCATAACCATTTGC
>JANWJB010000230.1 GCA_025449575.1 Acidobacteriaceae bacterium | reverse complement strand
CTGGGCACCACCGACGATCAGCAACGGCTGGAGTCGTTTCAAGGCGAGCAGCGCAAGCGCTTCATGCTTCACTACAACTTTCCGCCGTTCTCGGTAGGCGAGGTGGGCCGCATGACGGGAGTAGGCCGGCGCGAAATTGGCCACGGAGCCTTGGCGGAGCGCGCCATCAGCGCCGTGCTGCCCGGCGAGGACGAATCTCCCTATACGCTGCGCGTGGTCTCCGACATTCTGGAGTCGAACGGCTCGTCCTCCATGGCCACCGTATGCGGCGCCAGCCTGGCCCTCATGCATGCCGGCATTCCGCTGAAGGCTTCTGTCGCCGGCATCGCGATGGGCCTGGTGAAGGAAGGCGATCAATATGCCATCCTCACCGACATCGCCGGCGCGGAAGACCATTACGGCGACATGGACTTCAAGGTAGCGGGAACCCGCGAGGGCATCACCGCACTGCAGATGGACATCAAGATCAGCGGCATCACCGGCGGCATCATGCGGGAGGCGCTGCAGCAGGCAAGGCGCGGCCGCCTCTTCCTGCTGGACAAGATGGACGCGGTGCTTAACGGCGCGCGCAGCGAGCGCTCGAAGTTTGCGCCCCAGATCCGTACCCTGCAGATTCCCACCGACAAAATCCGCGATCTCATCGGGCCGGGTGGTAAAACCATTCGCGGCATCATCGAAGCCACTCAGGTCAAGATCGATGTCGATGATACGGGCCGCGTGAACGTCGCCTCCAGCGATGAGGAGGGGCTGAAGAAGGCGCTGGAGATGATCGGCAATCTCACCGCAGTGCCGGAAGCGGGCAAGACCTATCTGGGCAAGGTGGTTCGGTTGGCCGAGTTCGGCGCGTTTGTCGAGATCTTTCCCGGCACCGACGGACTGCTGCACATCAGCGAAATTGCCGAGCACCGCGTGAAAGACGTCAAAGACGAGTTGCGCGAAGGCGATCAGGTCCTGGTGAAGGTGTTGGGCATTGAAGGCAACCGCATCAAGCTCTCCCGCAAGGCTCTGCTGCGGGAGCAGCGCGAAAAGCTGGGATTGCCGGAGCCTCCGAAGGAAGGCGGCTCTCCGAGCCGGAACGGCGGGGAGGCCGCAGCAGCACCGCGCGCTCCGCGCCCGCAGCCTGCGGCCGAGCGCCAGCCGCTCTCCAACGCCAGCACCATCACCATTGAAGGCGGAGATGATTTCGAAGAAGGCGACACGCCCGAATTTGAAGAGGGCGAGGAGCCGAACTTCAACCGCGCCGACGGCGCTCCTGCCGGAGCCCCGGCGGAAACGCGCCGGCCCGGCGGCCCGGCGGGAGCGGGAGCGCGTCGCGGCCGAGGCCGCGGCCGCGGGCGGGGACGCGGACCCGGGGGCCATTCCGGTGGCCACGGAGCCTAGTTGAGAGGCCGCTAGCCGGTCTGGAGCGGGAACTGCAAAGGGCTGCGCATAGCGCAGCCCTTTGCGCTGCTTGGCAAAATATGCCGGGCGGAACACAAAGGACTCCGTAACCCATTTAACTGAGTAGGCAACCCATTTAACTGAGTAGGCAACCTCGACATCTCTTTCACCGCGGGAACGCCGGCGGTTGCGATACACTGCAGGCCATGAGCGCGTGCCTCTACATCGTGGTGGAAGGCGAAGATCCGGGCTTCGATATCTTTGTCAACGGCCGCGCGCTGGCGCGCAACGAGGACGCTCTGGAAAAGATGGCGCAGCGGGTCGGGGTCAAGCCCCTGCTGGAATTTTTTTCCGCCGACGTGAACTCGATGGCCTTGCTGCTGGAAGAAGGAGCGGGCGATCCGGAGTGGGCGAAGACTCTGCCGCCGCCGCAGTGGTTTGCGCCCGAAGACGGGCTGATTACCGTCCGCAAGCTGCTCAACCATCTCAAAGCTTCGCCTACCTCCCTGGGCAACGAGACAGAGGCGGTAGCGCAGGAGATGGAAGAGTTCGAGCGCGTCTTGCACAAGGCCGCGCAGCGCCAACTGCGCTGGCAGTTAGCCGTTAGCTGGAAGTAACTCTTAGCTCCGGTGACCCACTCAAGCCCTGCGCTTGAGTGGAGAGCTTTCGGGGTACACCAATCGTGATTCCGCTTTAGGCGAGCCGGTATTTATTTTCCGCCAGCCGGTACATCGGACGCCAGACCAGCCGATTGATCGTGACCACCATGAGCGACATGATGATGGTGGCCAGCAGCAGAATGGAGAATTGCCCATGGTCGGAAGCGGCGCTGATTTGCGCTCCGAGCCCTAAGGTCTGAAGGGTTTGGCCCTTGATTTGGAAGTACTCCGCGATGATGCTCGCATTCCAGGCGCCGCCCGATGCGGTAACCAGCCCGGTGACGAGATAGGGAAAGATCCCGGGGAGGATCACGGTCTTCCATCGCTGCCAGTTGGTGAAGTGGAAAAGGGTGGAGACTTCCTTCAGGTCTTCGGGGATCGCGGTTGCTCCGGCGATGACGTTGAACAAGATGTACCATTGCGTGCCCAACAGCATGAGCGCGATGGAGCCCACGCCGAGCCCCCCGCCGATTTGCACCAGGCCGATCAACAGGATGGGAAACAATGCGGTGGCAGGATACGAGGCGGCGATCTGCGCCAAAGGCTGCGCGATCTTGGCCAAGCGCGGCTTAAAGCCGATCGCCACGCCGACGGGGATGGTCCAGGCGGCGGCGATGAGCAGGGAGATGTTGACGCGCAGGAAGGTGGCGCCGGCGCCGCGCAATAACTCCGCCAACTCCGCGCCGCTAACTTGCCGCAGCAGGGCCAGGGCGCGCACCGCGGTAAAGCCCACCACGATGACCGAGATGACGATCAGCACCCCCATGAGCAGGCGCGAGGGAACTTTGCGGCGCAGTATCGGTCTGCGCGGAGGCTGCGCCTCCTGCCGCGCCAACCGGCGGTAGATATTCTCCTCCAGCGGTGCGAGGGCTACTCGCTTCACCCAGCCCACCACGCTCGAATGGCTGAGCGCATGCAGCAGAGGCGACGTTATCCGGCTGCTGCTTTCCACCTGCTCGAATTTGAACTTATCTGACCACGCAATCACCGGCCGCCAGATCAATTGGTCGGTGGCGACAATGATAGCGATCATGGCCACGGAGCCCCACACCATTCCCCGCGTGTCCCCCTTGCCGGCGGCGGTTTGCAGATAGGAACCGAGGCCGGGAAGACGGAAGTCCCGCTTGCCGAGCACGAACATCTCGCAAGCCATCAGGAAAAACCAGCCACCCGCAACCGAAACGATGGAATTCCAAATCAAGCCGATGGCGGAGTAGGGCAGCTCCAGTTGCCAGAAGCGCTGCCAGCGCGAGAAGCGGTATAGGCGCGCCGCCTCCTGGAGTTCACGCGGCAGGCTCTTGAGCGAGGAGTAGAAGCTGAAGGCGATGTTCCAGACCTGGCCGGTGAAGATGAGCAGAATCGCGCCCATCTCAATGCCCAGTTGGCGGCCGGGAATGAGGGAAACCATGGCGAGCATGACGCCGGGCAAAAAGCTCAGGACGGGGATGGACTGGAGAATGTCGAGCAGCGCCAGCAAAAATGCTTCGATCCGCGGGTTGTACGCCGCGATGTAGCCATAGCCGACGGCAAAGACGAGACTCAGCAAATAGGCCACGGCGATGCGCACCACGGAGTAGAAGGCGTAGAGGGGAATCGCGCGCGGCGAAGGGGAGATTGCTACGGCGGCTACCGGATGGCCCATCCAATACTGTGCAATGCGCAGAACGGCGTAAAACAGCGCCAGCCCGCAGGCGGCGATACCGGCATCCAAAAAGAAGGGCCAGGTACGCTCCAGCACCTGCGCGCGCGAGAGCGTTTGCCGCACCGTCATTCTCCTTCCGGCTCCCCGACCGTCTCGTCCTCGATGTCGGGTTGCGGCAAGATGAATCGGCGCCTCGCCGCATCGAAGTTGAAAAGCTCCGCATAACGCCCCCAACTGATGGCGGTGTCCATTTGCCGCAGGGTCTCCTCTTCGCTGAACTGCTCGTCGAGCATGTCGAGAAAGAATTCTTCCGGCACGGTATGGTCGGATTTGGTTGCGATGGCGCGCTCAATCTGGCGCAGCAGCAGCACGTGTTCGACGGCGGCTTGGCGAAAGAATTCTTTTTGCAATTGAATGTCGGACTCGGCATACTCGCGGCCGGCGGAAGTAATTACGGCGTCGCCTTCCTCTACCGTCAAGAAGCCCAGCAACTGCGCGGCGTCGACGATGGGGAGCAGGTCGTCCACCTCAAATGCCAGGTCGCCGGCCAGCCGGTAGATGTCGGCGCGCCCGTTGTAGTCGATCAGCAACTCCAGCAGGCCGGCGATGCCGCCGGGGCGCGCGTGGGGCAGCATCTGGTAGTGCATCTGCCTCTGATCGCGCACCGCCGGCCGGGGCAGCCCGGAGGGAACGACGTCGGGACGGGTGAGCACGGTGTAGATGTAGTCCACCAGTTGCGTGAAGGCCTGGCTCTTGCGATTGCGGGGGTGCGTGAGCGGAACCAGGAAGTCGGTACGGACATGCCCCGGATTCCGTCCCAGGACGATAATACGGTCGGCCAGCAAGACCGCTTCTTCGATATTGTGGGTTACCAGGAAGATCGATTGCGTGGGGATGGTCTTCTTATGCCACAGCTCCAGCAGTTCGCTGCGCAGGTTTTCCGCCGTCAGCACATCGAGGGCGGAGAAGGGCTCATCCATAAAAAGCACCTCAGGCTGCACGACCAGAGCGCGTGCGAAGCCTACACGCTGCCGCATGCCGCCGGAGAGCTCCTTGGGATAGGCGGCCTGGAATCCGTCGAGGCCGACGGTATCGAGAATCTTGAGACTCCGCTCGCGCCGTTGCTCCGGGGCGATCCCCAGGGCCTTGAGCGGCGCTTCGACGTTTTCACTCACCGTGAGCCAGGGAAAGAGCGCGAAGTTCTGGAAAACGATGCCCACGCTGGCGCGCACCTGTGAGATAGGCTTCCCGTGCCAGAAGACCTCTCCGGCGGAAGGGCGCGAGAGGCCGGCCAGCATGCGCAGCAGGGTCGATTTGCCCGAGCCGGAGGGACCTAGCAGGGCCACGATCTCTCCCGGCATGATCGCCAGATCAGTGGGCGCGATCACCTGGATGCGGTTTTCGCTGGGCTGCGCATAGTACTTTTCCACCTGCTGCGCGCGAATGATCGGTTCAGCCATGGTTCCGTTTCCGAAGAGTGCCGGAAGTCAGCTTGAACCTCGGCGCGGGTAGCCGGGTCCGGATGCGGCCCCTCTTCGGAAAAGCGTATCATCCAAAGAAGGGAGTTCCTTGCGTTTTACGGCTCCCTATGCATCTTATTGGTTTGATTTATTTTTTAACGGGATGAGGCGGCGCATGTCGAACAAAGAGACGAAGCCCAAGGTATTGGTGGCCGATGACGAGCGAGTGATCGCCGACACGCTGGCGATCATTCTCAACCAGAGCGGTTTTGAGGCTACTGCGGTTTACAGCGGCGAAAAAGCCGTCGAGGCGGCGCGCAGCCTCAAGCCGGACATGTTGATCTCCGACGTGATCATGAACGATATGAATGGCGTGGACGCGGCGATCAGGATTCGCACCTTGTTACCCGGCTGCAAAATTCTTCTCTTTTCCGGACAAGCGGCGACCGCCGATCTGCTGGACCGCGCCCGCGTCCAGGGACACGAGTTCGAGATCCTAGCCAAGCCTGTGCACCCCCAGGATCTGCTGGCCCGCTTGCGCAGCTGATCTTTTTATATATCGCGCCTGCCTTCCATGGCGCGCGCAAGCGTTACCTCGTCGGCGTATTCGATGTCACTTCCTGCCGGGACGCCGGTGGCGATTCTCGTCACCCGTATGGGGAGGGAGTGCAGTAGGCCGGCGAGATAGACGGCCGTCGCCTCTCCTTCGACCGTGGGATTGGTGGCCAGGATCACCTCTTCCACCCCGCCGCGTTGCACCCTGCCGACCAGACTACCCGCTCTCAGATCTTCAGGACCCACGCCGTTCAACGGCGAGAGGGCGCCATGCAGCACGTGATAGAGGCCGTTGTAGCTCCGCGTCTTCTCTATCACGGCGATGTTGCCGGGCTCCTCCACCACGCAAATGGAGCGCCGGCTGCGCGTGGCGCTGGAGCAATAGACGCAGGGATCGATATCGGTGATGTTGTTGCAAGAGGAGCACAGACGCAGGCGGGCCTTCAGTTGGCGCACGGCATCGGCCAACTCTTCCGCCTCCGCGGCGCTGGAGCGGAGGATGTAGAAGGCCAGACGCTGCGCGGTCTTGGCTCCGATACCCGGCAGCTTGCGCAAGGCCTCGATCAGCCGGTCCATGGGTTCTGCAAATTGAGACATAAGGAGACTGGCTCTAAAAGAGCCCCGGCGGAAGATTCAAGCCGCCGAGCGCACCGGAGAGGCTGGATTTTATCGCTTCGTCGGCGCGCCGGCCCGCTTCATTGACGGCTGCCGTCACCAGGTCCTCCAGCAGCTCGACGTCGGCTGCGCTGGAGCTCAGGCTGCTTACCGCCGCAGCATCGATCTTCAGCTTGAGCACCTGCTTTTGGCCATTCATGGTAACCGTCACAGCTCCGCCGCCGGAGGAGGCTTCGACGACCGTCTGGCTCATCTTGGCCTGCATCTGCTCCTGGATCTGGCGCGCCTGCTGCATCATTTCTTGCAAGTTCAAAGGATTCACATCACACCCCAGTTCATCGTTTGCCACGGGAGCTCGGCTGAGAACTCTCGCGCAGATCGAGGACGTTGCGAACTTCAGCACGGAAGATCTCCTGGGCTTGGCGCACCAGGGGATTTTCGAGAGCAATGGCCTGAATGCCGCCGCTGCGCGGCGCAATGAATGGCGGCGCTGCTGCAGGCGTAGCTGTGAGGCCGTCCATGGAATCGACTCTAGGCTCGGCAGGAACGATGGCGATGGCTTGCGCGGAGCCGGTGGCGCGCAGAGCGTCGCGTACGATCTTTGAAGCCTCGGCGTTGATGGTGAGGCCGAGCATGGTTTTCTTCATGCCGGCCTCGACCCGGATGCCGCCTTCCGGCTCCACGCTCCAGTGGGCGCAGGAGAGCAGCCCAGCAGCAGTGGCATGATTGGCTTGTTCCAGGGCAGCGACGATGGCCTGACGCACGGCTTCCAGCTCGGCAGGAAGCGATGGAGAGGGGGCCGGCTGGGATGGTTGCTCCTGTTCCGGCTCCGCAACCGGTTGTGGTGGGGAGGCGAGCGCGGGGGGAGACGAGTCGCGCACCGCGGGAGCGTTGGCCGTCGCCGCCGCGTTCAGGCCAGGTGCCGCACCCACGGCAGAGGCGCGCCGGCCGCCGGCAGGCGGTCTTGACCCGGGACCCGGCGTTCCGGAGGAACCGGAAGCGTCGGGCAGGCTGCTTAGAATTTGCTCCAGGGGAATCAGCCGCTCCAAATGCACCAGCTTGATGAGTCCCAACTCCAGGTGGAAGCGCTGCTCCTGGCGATAGTTGAGATCGTCAAAGGTGCGCAGCATAACTTGCAGAAAGCGCGTGAGATCCTCTTCGGAGAAAAGCGCGGCGGTGCGGGCGGCTCGCGCCCGCTCGTCGGATGAAATCTGCAGCAGTTCCGTCGACTCCCCGCCCAACTTGGCCATGAGGGAATTTCGCAGGTAGCGGACGATCTGCCGGGCCAGTTGCAAGGGACTGTTACCGGCGTCGATCAGCCGGTTGATGCGTTCAATAACGGCCGCACTCTCCGCCGCGTGCACGCTCCCCATCAGTTGTTCAAAGACCGGGCTGGGCGCGGTGCCCATCAATTCGCGGATTTGTTCCGTCTCCAGTTTCGCGCTGCCATCTACCAAAGGCGCGCTGGCGATCGCCTGGTCCATGATGGAGAGCGCGTCGCGCATCGATCCGTCACCGGCCTCGGCGAGGAGCGCCAAAGCCTCGTCGTCGGCGGCGATCTTCTCCTGGCCGGCAATCTGGCGAAGCTGGTCCATGATGTCGTTGAACTTTACGGCGTGGAAGCTGAAGTGCTGGCACCGCGAGCGGATGGTTTGCGGAATGTCTTCCGGCTGCGTTGTCGCCATCATGAAGACGACATGATCGGGAGGTTCCTCGAGCGTTTTCAGCAGGGCATTGAATGCCGCGTCGGTGATCTGGTGGGCTTCGTCAAAGAGGTAAATCTTGTAGCGGTCCCGGGCCGGCGAGTAGCGCGCCGCGTCTCGCAGTTCGCGAATTTCATCGATGCCGCGATTGGTAGCGGCGTCTATCTCCAGCATGTCCACCGAGTTCCCGTTGCGAATCTCCTCGCAGGAGACGCAGGTTCCACAAGGCTCGGCGGTAGGCCGCTCGCTGCTGCCAATCGCGGTCCGGCAATTGAGGGCCATGGCCAGAATCCGGGCGATCGTGGTTTTGCCGATACCCCGATGCCCGCTGAAGATGTATCCATGCGCGGTCCGTCCCTGTTCAAGCGCGTTCAAAAGCGTGCGCGTGACGTGCTCCTGGCCCACTACGTGGGAGAAGCGTTGCGGCCGGTATTTGCGCGCGAGAATTCGATATGCCATGGGTAAAAGGATGGCAGCGGCAGATGCACCGCTGCGCGGCTGCGCTTCAACTCGATTGTAGAACGAGAGCGGACGAATCCCCGGGGGGCGCGATCCGATCCGAGCGGTTCGAGAGTTTCCGCTGGAGTTTGGGGGCTCAACATCGAGGGCCGAGGGCATGAAGCGCCGCGCCGGATTGCTAGAAGCCAAGTTCGTTGGAGGCCAAGTTCGCTAGAATAAACCTAGGGTTGTTATGCGCCGAACGCCGCAGATTACCGTATTGCTCGCGGCCGTCCTGTGGGTTTGCTGTGCGCCGGCACTGGCGCAGCAGCCAAGCGCACAGGGGACTGATGCGGCGCAGCAGGCCCCCGACGCCCCCCAGCCGGCAGCAGGGGACGCGTCCCCGTCCGCGAAAAAGAAGGAAAAGCCTGCGGCGCATCCGTCTCCGGAAGGAAAAAGCGCTGCGGAGAAACCTACGGAGGGAAAGCCGGGTTCGGCAAAAGCACCGGCGCAGAAGCCGGGGGAGACGAAGCCGGATTCAAGTCAACCTTCTTCGCCGGAGCCGGCTTCGACCGCCGATTCCAATCCATTCCCCGAAGCAGTTTCCCGGCAGGCGGCGAAGGCCGATGCGGGGTCCGCCGACGCTTCCGATTCGGCGCCAAAGCCTGATTCCACGGCAAAGCCCTCGGAGGCTACCCAGAATCCATTTCCGGAAGCGATTTCCCGGCAGGCAGCTCAAGCGGCGTCCGACGCCAACGCCCAAAAATCCAAGCCAGCGGCGGAACTCCCGCCGGGCACCAGTTCCAGCAGTTCATCCGATTTGAGCGGCCCACATCTGGAAAACCTGCCGTCGAATACCGTCGACGTCACCGATCCGGCACGTGCCAAGAAGGATACTCAGGTGGGTGACTTCTATCTTGCTCACGGCGACGCAAAGGGGGCATACATGCGGTTCAAAGACGCAATCGCCTTCGACCCTACGAATATGGATGCGGTCTTTGGCTTGGCCCAGGCGGCAGCGCAACTGAACAAGCTTCCGGAAGCGGAGCGTAACTATCAGCTTTATCTGAAGGTTATCCCTACGGGGAGCAAGGCGAAGCAAGCCGCTAAGGAGCTGGCCGCCCTGGCCGGGAAGAAGTAGGGTCACCGGGAGCTCTGAGGGTTCACGGCCTCGCCGTGCCGCACCTTCTTCGCCCACCCTTGAGGCGGAATGGCAGCCTGGAAAGCCCTCCGGGATGGCCTAAAGGAGGCCAAATAGAGGCAACAGCGATTCCTCGAAGGGGCTATTCTTCTTTGGCTGTTTCAGCCTATCATCAACAAACTTAAGATCCCTGGAATGAGAGGGAGGGCAACGGATGCACGCTGTGCTTGAGAAGGTCGCCGCAAAGATCGAAGGCGAATTAGACGGTTTGGATGTCATCCGTTCTCGGGAACACCCGAACGGCAACGACCGCGCCTGGAATATCCACCAAATCGTGGAGCACCTGACTCTCAACTGCCGCTTTACTACCGCCACGCTGGAAAAGCGCTTGGCGAAGCGACAGATTACCCGCAAGCAGAAGCGCACCGCATTGCAGCGGGCGTTGGAACTCATGGTGCTCAGCTTTGCTTATGTGCCGGAGGGAACCCCGGCACTGGAGGAGACGACTCCCGTCGAAGGAGTTTTGCCTCCCATGTCGGGCAGAGAACTGGGGCGCGTGCTG
>JANWJB010000229.1 GCA_025449575.1 Acidobacteriaceae bacterium | reverse complement strand
TTCCTTGAGAGAAGCTTCGCGGAGGCCGGGGAAATCGCTAACCAACCTGGCTGCGCCGCGTGAACCTCCATACAACCGCAGGAGGAATGTTCATCCAGACGCGGCCGAGGCGTTCGGCACGCAATCCGAGCAGTGCCGTGGGAAAGGGACAATTCGCGGCATAGGTAAACTGAACCAGTTGGCCGTTGGCGGCTAAGACCTTCATCATCCTCCGGACGATACTAATCCGATCGTCTCCGCTCATATTGCAGATTGGCAGGCTCGAAATGAGAGTCTGCACTCGCGGAATCCCCTCCTCGCGAAGGATGGCTTCGGCATGTGCAGCGTCGCCGCAGCGAACGCGGAGGTGAGGAAAGCGCTTGCGCAGGTGGGTAACAAGCGCCGGATCACGCTCTATCAACAATAATCGGCTGGCTGGGAGACCCCGGCGGAGCAGCGCGTCGGTAATCGACCCCGTGCCCGCTCCTATCTCGAGCACGTGAGCACTCCCCCCACCGACCTGAGACGCGATCAGCCTCGAAAGCTGGGGCGAACTGGGGACAAGAGCTCCGACTGCCAATGGACTCTTGAGCAGAGACCGATTGAATAAGAGAACGCCCCTGGCGCCCGCTATCAATCCCATGGGGTTGAGGATCGGCAAAAGGACGCCCGCCTCGGAATGGTGAATCCACGCATCATAAGACCTCATTCTAGTCACTCTTGCTGTGCCGTGAACTGGCGACAGTGTGGAAGACCGACCTGTCGACTTAGATGCCACGGCGTTTGAAGGTGTAGAGGGCGCAAAATCGGCGACGGCGCCGGCGGGAAATCGCGATTTCTCCCGCGTATGAGGCAGAAAACAGAGGAGCCGGAAGCTCGAAAACGGGATACACTGTCGATTCCCGGCCTCTGGGCGGCCGACTGTCCATGTGGCCATCCGCCGGCACCCCCGCTTTACGTTGGAGTAATGTTGCCAGAAGGTACGAACAGCCAGGCCCGCACTCCGCTCACCTACGCCTCTGCAGGCGTCGATCTTTCGCGCGCCGAGCGTGCTAAGCAACGAATCAGGTACCTTGCCCAGAAGACCTTTACCAAGCAGGTAATAGGAGACGCCGGCGGCTTCGGCGGTCTTTTTCGCCTGGATACGGCCAAGTATCCCAGCCCCGTGCTGGTATCAAGCGCCGACGGAGTAGGCACCAAGCTCAAGGTAGCGTTCGAGCTGGGATTTCACCACACGGTAGGCTCCGATCTGGTCAACCACTGCGTCAACGACATCGCTGTGCAAGGCGCGACGCCGCTATTTTTTCTGGACTACCTGGCTACCGGCAAACTAGACCCGGAAATCGCCGAGAAGGTGGTCAGCGGGCTTGCCGAGGCATGCAAAGCGAATGGCTGCGCGCTGATAGGCGGGGAGACAGCCCAGATGCCGGGCTTCTATGCCGATGGCGAATACGACTTGGCCGGTTTCATCGTAGGGGTCGTGGACAAGTCCAAACTCATTACCGGAAAGGGCATCCGCCCTGGCGATGTGATCCTCGGCTTTCCCTCCACCGGGCTGCACACCAACGGATACTCCCTGGCGCGGAAGCTATTCTTCGAAGTCGCCCGCTACTCTCCCAACCAGTACGTAAACGATCTGAAGGAGAAGGCGGGAGCGGCGTTGATGAAGGTGCATCGCAGTTATCTGGGTGTGATCCGGAAGCTGACCGCCCTGGATATGGCTGCGGGCATGGCGCATATCACGGGTGGAGGAATCACGGAGAATCTGCCTCGGATTCTGCCCAAGACCGTCTCCGCCATCATTGAAACCGGCTCTTGGACGCCGCCGCCGATCTTCGAGCATCTGCGGCAATTGGGCAATGTAGATCCGCAGGAGATGTTGCGAACCTTCAATATGGGCATCGGCCTGATCGTGGTGGTCCCGGCGGAGAAGTTCAAGCGCGCCAAGTCCATGCTGGAGCGCGCTGGAGAAAAGTTCTGGGTGATTGGCCGTGTCGTCAAGGGCGATCGCAAGGTTCTTTACACGTGAGTGAATCGGCCGCCGCGCGCCGGCTGGGCATCCTTCTCTCCGGCCGGGGCTCCAATTTCCTCGCCATCGCCGACGCCGTTGCCGCCGGCCGCATACCCAACGCGGAAATTGCCCTGGTGGCCGCCAACCGCGGCGAGGCTCCGGGCATTGCCGCGGCCCGGTCGCGTGGGCTGCCGGCGGAGGTAGTCGAAGCGAAGGGACGGGGCCGCGCGGCGCATGATGCGGAAATGGTAGAGCGGCTTCACGCCCATGGGGTCGAGTTGGTCTGCCTGGCCGGCTATATGCGGCTGCTCTCCCCAAGTTTCGTCCAGGCCTTTCCGAACCATATTCTCAACATCCATCCTTCGCTGCTGCCGGCCTTTCCCGGCCTCGATGCTCAGCGCCAGGCGCTGGAGTATGGCGCGCTCGTTTCCGGCTGCACCGTTCACTTTGTGGATGACCAGTTGGACCACGGAGTTATCGTGCTCCAGCGCACGGTCGAGGTGTTGCCCGCCGATGATGAGGCGGCGCTCAGCGCGCGCATTCTTGAGCAGGAGCATTTGGCTTATCCGGAGGCCATTGCCCGCGTGCTCTCGGGTAAGTACCGGATTGCCGGCCGGCGATATGTTGCCGCGCCTGCCGAGCGATCTTAGGAAAGCCATGCCGGCGGTGTGGCCTGCGATTCCGAGCGCAGGATACCGGGGCCTCGGCACAATCAAGTTGATTCTGCTCTAGAATCGGGATTCGATGGCAGTCCATATCCGGTCACACGCAAAGATCAATTTGGGGCTGGCTATCGGACCGCTGCGCGCGGACGGATTCCACTCCTTGACCACGCTCTACCAGACGCTGGCCCTCCATGATCTGGTTACGGTGGAGGCGCGACGGACCGCGGCCAACTCCATCACGCTCACCAGCAATCATCCCCGCGTGCCCATCGACGCGAGCAACACCGCCTGGCGGATGGTGGAGCGGGCGCTCGCCGAGCTAGGCGTTACCGCCGAGGTACACATCCATATAGAGAAGCGGCTGCCGGTACAAGGCGGACTGGGGGGAGGGTCGGCCAACGCCGTCGCTGCTTTGCTGGGGCTGGAGCGGGAACTGGGGCCGGAGCTCGAGAGCCCGATTGCGGCCTGCCGCCGCTTCAAGATCGCGGAGGAGATTGGCTCTGATGTGCCGCTTTTTCTGCTGGGTGGGGCGGTGGTCGGCCGCGGGCGTGGCGAGCAGGTCACCCCACTCCCTGAGTTGCCTTCTGTACCCTGCGTCCTGGCGCTGCCTGAAATAGGAGTCTCAACTCCGCAGGCCTTTCGCGACTGGGATGCTCTACAGGCAGCTTCCCAAACCGCAAATAGCAATTCATTGACCCACCTACCCCCCTCGGCTACAATCGATGAGTTGAGTCGGTTGATCGCCGCGGCATTTGGCGCGCCGCACTCCTCCGGTGTCTTCTCTAAGAGAGAGGGCCGGGCCGAGACTCCGCTTCTCGCGCTTGTCCGAACCGGGATAGAAAACGACTTTGAACCAGTCGTGTTTTCGCAGTATCCCTTTCTCGGCGAGATTAAGCGCATTCTTTTGGGTGGAACCGGCACGGAGGACGAGGCAGTTTGCGCCGCGTTGTCGGGTTCTGGCTCTGCGCTCTACGGGCTTTACTCCACGGCGGCGGCGGCCCAAGCAGCCCTTGAGCGGCTGCAAGGATACGGCGTGGCCGGCGTGCTGACCCGGACGCTTCCCCGCCGCGAGTATTGGGGTGGCTTGTGGGTCGATGGCTGAACCAGCCATGGCGCTGAACCAGAATGGCGAAGAACGCCACGTTGGGAAAGATTTCTTGCGCCGCAAGGTGAAGGGCGCAGCGATTGGGCGATCGACTAATGGTAGGTCAAGTGCCTTTGGAGCACTTTGTCTAGGTTCGAATCCTAGTCGCCCAGCCATTTCAACGAGCACCAGGGCCACGCTGCAACGCAGATATGGGCAGGGCGCAGCAGCTTTACCGCGAAGCTCTACTAAATGAACGGAACATACCCTAGCAAACCAGCATGGGAGGTTCATGTGAAGACCGAGACAGCCGTAATGACTCCTGGCGCGCAACAATCGTCGGGAACTCTGGAGCAGGAGCCGCCAGCCGCCGCGGCGCAAAAAGGGAAGCCCGCCCCGGAGCGCAAGCGTCCAGGGCGATTGAGCGAAGACCGGCGCTTCAAGATCTTCGCCGGTTCGGCCAACCGCAAACTGGCCGAGGACATTTGTTCTCACGTAGGCGTGCACCTGGGCGAGAGCCGGTTGCAGCGTTTCGCGGACGGAGAGATTTACTTTCAGTTGCTCGAGAACGTTCGCGGTGTGGACGTCTTCATCGTGCAGCCAACCTGTTACCCGGTTGATCAGCATCTCGTCGAGCTGTTGATCATGGTCGACGCTCTCAAGCGGGCGTCGGCCCGCCGCATCACGGTGGTGGTGCCGTATTACGGTTATGCCCGGCAGGACCGCAAGGACCGGCCGCGGGTCGCCATCTCCTCCAAGCTGATCGCCGACCTGTTAACCACGGCGGGAGCAAATCGAGCGTTGGTGATGGATTTACATGCGGCGCAGATTCAGGGCTTTTTCAATATCCCGGTCGACCATATGTTCGCGAGTCCGGTAATGGTGAGCTATTTCCGCGAGTTGAACCTGCCCAATCTCGCCGTCGTGTCGCCGGATGCGGGCGGGGTGGAGCGGGCGCGGTTCTTCGCGACTAAGATCGGAGTGCCGCTGGCCATTGTCGATAAACGGCGCACCGATGTGAACGTGACGGAAGTGATGAATGTAATCGGAGAAGTTGCGGGCCGGACCTGCTTGATTGTGGATGACATCATCGACACTGCCAGCACCCTGGTAAAAACGGCGCAAGCGCTGATCGATGCCGGAGCAGTCAAGGTATACGCCGCCGCCTCGCATGCCGTTCTCTCCGGGCCGGCCATTGAAAGGATCGCCAACTCGCCGCTGGAAGAGCTGGTGGTCACCGACTCGATTCCGTTGCGCGAGGACGCGAAGGCATTGGAGAAGACGGGCAAGATCAAGGTACTCTCCATCGCCGGCCTGCTCGCGGCGGCGATCGAGAGCATTCACATGGAGACCAGCGTGAGCACGCTCTTCAATTAGAGCGGTTTTCCTGGTCGCACAAAATCAAAGGGGATCTCGCATCCCCCAAAAGGGAAGGTTTTCGTATGCCGGAGCAACTCGTTGTAGCAGCCAAGCCCCGTGAGGGTAAGTTCAACAAGAATGCCGCGCGGCGGGTAAGGATGCGGGGCATGATCCCCGGCGTCATCTATGGCGCGCAGCAGGAGTCGATTGCCGTCGAACTCGATCCTAAGCAGATCGCGCGCATTCTGCACTCCGCATCCGGCCACAACACGATCTTCGACGTCACCATCGATGCGCCAAGCGACGGTGGTCACTCCGAGAGCGCGCACTCAGTAACCAAGGCGATGGTGGTCGATTGGCAGTATGAGCCTATCAAGGGTGCGCTGATGCACATCGACCTCAAGCGGATCGCGATGGATAAGACGATCCGGGTCAAGGTACCGGTGCAATTTACCGGCACCGCGATTGGTGTTAAGAACCAGGGCGGCATTCTGGACCAGGTGCTGCGCGAAGTCGAAATCGAATGCCTGCCGGCAGACATTCCCAGCAGCATCACGGTAGACGCCACCAATCTGGCCATGGGCGATTCGGTTCGCGTGAGCGACCTGGACCACAGCGGCAAGCTGAAGTTCCTGAATGACGAAAACGCGACGGTAGCCCACATCGTGGCGGTAAAGGAAGAGGTGGCGCCGGTAGCCGATGTGGCAGCCGTGGCCGCAGCGGAGACGGCCGAGCCGGAAGTCTCCAAGAAGGGCAAGCAGGAGACGGCGGAAGCATCGGCAGCCGAAGCCAAACCTGCGAAGAAGTAAGTGCCGGACGAAAGCGCAGGAGAAGGGGAAAAGAGCGGGCGCGTGCTGGTGGTCGGGCTGGGCAATCCCGGCATCGAATACCAGTTCACCCCGCACAACGCTGGATTTTTGGCGATTGATCGCCTGGCAGAGCAAAGCGGAGTTGCGGTGTCCAACAGGCGCTGCCGCTCCCTCACCGCTACGGTTCGGATCGCGGGCCGCGAAGTGATTCTCGCCAAGCCGGAGACGTATATGAATCTGAGCGGCCTGGCAGTGCAGGCGCTGCTCAGGGAATTTGACCTCCCGGCGCAGGGCGGGCTGATCGTGATCTACGACGAGATCGATCTTCCGCTAGGTACGCTACGGATTCGGGAGCGGGGCTCTTCGGGTGGTCATAACGGAGTGAAGTCCATCTCCGGAGCGCTGGGAAGCGAGGAGTGGCTCCGGATTCGCGTCGGAATCGCGCCGGCGGAAGAGAAGACGGCCACGCGGATTCGGAGCGATTGCAAGGGATATGTATTAACGCCGTGGCGCAAGGCGCAGTTGATTGTGCTGGACCAGACGTTGGATCGCGCCGCCCAAGCGGTCGAAACAGTGTTGACCAAGGGCCCCGGCGCAGCCATGAACGAATTCAACCGCCGCGAGCCGGATGCGGCCGCGGAATAGCGACGAACAGAGAGTGGAGAAAAACAAGGCTATGCAACGGACTTATGAAATTATGTTTATCATCCGTCCCGACATCCAGGACGAAGAGATGGACAAGCTCATCGAGGGATTCGAGTCGAACGTCACAAATGGCGGCGGCACGGTGAAATCGACGGAGAAGCTTGGCCGCCGCAAACTTGCCTACTTAGTCAAAAGATTCAACGACGGCAATTACGTCCTGATGACCGTCGAAGCCGAGGGCTCGCTGGTAGGGGAAATCGAGCGGCGCTTGCGCGTCTCCGAGCCGGTGATCAAGTTCATCTCGGTGCGCATGGATGAAGAAGAAAAGCGCCGGGCCAAGATCAAGGCATTGCGGGATTCGCGCAAGAAGCTGAGCGCCCAGCCGGCCGCACCGGCTCCGGCATCCGCTGCGCCGCCGGCCGCACCCGCCGCGCCGGAGACCGTCGCTACGGAAGCGGCCGGAGCCTAGGGACGCCGGTCTGGCATTGAACAAAAATCCGGCTTGGCGCTGAGCGCCGGCCGCACCGGGCTCCGAGTCCGGAGAGAAGACCGGACACGGATCCGGAGAGAGAAGAGAAAATCATGGCGGATGAAACCAACACCAGCACCACAACCGGCGGCGCTTCCAGTGGGTCCCGTTCCGAGGGATCCGGCTCTCCGGCTGGATCGAGCAGCCGCGGACCCCGTCCCGGCGGCTCCGGCGGCCGCAAGTTTTTCCGGCGTAAGAAAGTGTGCAAGTTTTGCGTAGAGAAGATTGACGTCATTCAGTACCGCGACGTGCGGCTGCTGCAGCAATTCGTTGCCGAGCGGGGCAAAATTGTGCCGCGCCGTCTGACCGGAGTTTGCACCACGCACCAGCGTGCGCTGGCTCGCGCCATCAAGCAGGCGCGCAACATCGCTCTGCTGCCGTTTGCCGCCCGCTACTGATTCGATTTGGAAGCGCAACTATACGAGACGCGCTTGCCGCATGGCGCGTTTGAGCGACGCCGGCGCGCCGGCTGGGAGACTGCACATGGAAGTCATTTTGAAAGAAGACGTCAACAACCTTGGCCATCGCGGCGAGGTGGTGAAAGTGGCCGAAGGCTACGGCCGCAACTTTTTGTTGCCCAAGCGCCTTGCCATTGAGGCAACACAGGCGAACAAAGCGGTAATCGAGCAGATGCAGCAATCTGCCGTTCGCCGCTCCGTGCGCGAGAAGTCCGATGCCGAGTCTCTCGTAGGCCAACTCGACCAGGTCGCGCTCACCTTCGAGCGCAGAGTCGGTGAAAACGATCACCTCTTCGGGTCGGTCACCTCCGGGGAGATCGCGCAACAGTTGGAGAAGCAAGGATTCTCGATTGACCGCCGAAAGATCCAACTGGATGAGCCGCTGCGGCAGTTGGGCGAGTTTCACGTGCCGGTCAAGCTGCACCGCGAGGTCACGGCGCACGTCAAGGTCACTGTGAAGGCTGAGGAAGTGGGAGCCTAAGGCATTTTCTCTGATACTGTGGTGTGGCAGGATCCGCTATGTGTAGCCATTCTTTGATGGAATGGCTACGTTGAGCGCTGTTTTCTCCACTACACCATCAGGGAAAATGCCCTAGCTTCCGGACTGCGCCTGGATATGGCGTGTCCGGGATGCGGCGCGCCCGATCGTTTTGCCTGGCGGGAAATTGCCTAGGGCAGATGCACGATCGCTATGCCCCCACGGTCCGAGAAGTGCGGCTTTTCTGAATGGAAAAGTCGCATATGGCGCCCTTGCTTCCGAGTACCCCTATGGGAATCCGCTCCAGGAGTTTGTTGAAAAACATGTTCATCTCCCGTCGAGCATCCAGGATGTGGGAACGGCGTCCGGAGCAGTACACATTATCTTGCGCCTCGCTCGGAGCTTCGGCGTGTTTTTCAACAAAGCTCTAGCCAGCCAGCGCTGCTTTCACCGTCTCACTCACCATGCGGCCGTCGGCGCGAATGCCGCCGGCCTGAATCTTCGCCTGCACAGCCTTCATTGCCGGGCCCATATCCCGCGGCCCCAGCGACGCGCCCTGCGCTCGCAATTCGCCGAGGGCCTCCGCGACGATCTGTCGTATTTGTTCCTCGTCTGCGGCTTTGGGCAGGTACTCCTCAATGACTATGATCTCCGCAGCTTCCTTGGCCGCCAGTTCCGGACGATTGCCCTTGGTGAACTGTTCGATGGAATCCCGCCGCTGATTGATCAGGGTGGAGAGGACCTGCGCCGCCTGCGCATCGCTGAGTGGAGCGCGCTGCTCAATCTCCTTGTTCTTCAAGGCAGCCTTCATCATGCGTAGCGTGGAGAGCCGTTCCGGCGCGCGTTGCTTCATTGCGGCCACCATATCTTGATTCGTCCGCTCAACAATGGTCATCGCGCTCATTCACCTCAAACCTTCAATTATAGAGAAATCCGCATTTTCGCCGCTCCGATTAAAATTAATGTAAAGGATTGATCATGATTCGGAAGACACGACTGTTTACGCCAGGTCCGACGCCGCTGCTGCCTGCGGCGCAATTTGCTATTGCCGCAGCCGACATCCACCACCGCACTCCGGAATTCCGGGCCCTTTATCAAAAAGTGCTCGCCGATCTGAAGGTCTTCGTCGGCACTAAGAACGATGTGATCGTGCTGGCCTCCTCCGGCACCGGCGCGATGGAAGCGTCGGTCTCTAACCTGACCTCGCCGGGGGATCGCGTGCTGGTGCTCTCCGCGGGAAAGTTTGGCGAACGCTGGGTAGGGCTCGCCAAGGCATTTGGGTGCAATGTCGATGTGGTCAGCGCACCTTACGGCGAGACCTTCGATCTTGAAGAGGTGCGAAAGGCATTGAAGAGCGACACGCGCGTCGTCTTCATGCAGGCGACGGAGACTTCAACCGGCGCGCGCCATCCGGTCGCTGCCGTTGCGGAGCTGCTGCGGCAGAACGCCAAAGACACCTTGCTGGTGGTCGACGCTATTACCGGCCTGGGAACCACGCACCTGGACATGGATGCCTGGGGCGTCGATGTGCTGATCGGCGGATCGCAGAAAGCGGTCATGATTCCCCCCGGTCTTGCTTATCTTGCGGTGAGCAAGCGCGCCTGGGAAGCAATGGAGAAGAGCCGCAATCCTCGTTACTACTTCGACCTGCGCAAGGAGCGGAAGAATGCGGCGCAGGGCGAATCGGCGTATACGCCGTCGGTGGCGCTCATTGCAGGGCTGGGAGCGGCACTGGACTACATTGCGGGCCAAGCGGGAGGAGACCTCGCGCTCGGCCGAGCCAAGCTGGTGAACAACGCGGAAACCTGCGCCGCGATGACCCGAGCCGGCGTCCAGGCTCTGGGGCTGAAGCTGTTCGCGCCTTCGGCGCCGGCGGGCGCCGTGACGGCAGTTGAACCTCCGGAGGGTATGGATTCCGGCGCCATCGTGAAAGAGATGAAGAGCCGCTTTGCCGCGATCATCGCCAACGGCCAGGGCGAGATGAAGGGCAAGCTCTTTCGCATCGCGCACCTCGGATTCTTCGATTACATGGACACCATCGCTTTTCTGGGCGCATTGGAACAGGTGGCCTCCGCGCTGAAGTTTCCGGGCTTCGCTTTCGGCCGGGCTCTCACCGCGGCGCAAAACGAGTTCGTTGCATGTCAGCAGAACGCGAAGGCGCAAGCCAAGAGCCCCGCGCTGGCCGGCGCAGAGCGTTGACGTCCCAGGCTTCTCCCTCGATCGTCGATCGTCTGAAACGCATCCCCAGGACGAATCCGAAGATCGAGTTCGAGGCTTGACTCCCAGCGGCCCATGGCCGCTACCCACTTGTCTGAATGCGGTGAGCAGAAGCCGCGCAGTGCGGCGCCGCGACCACCGGGCTCTGAACCGGTGAAACTTAAGGAGAACGATGAAGATCGTATTGGCGGAAAAAGTCTCGCCTGCGACGCTGGCGGTTTTCGCGAGCGAAGCCGGCTGGCAGGTGGTGACTCACGACCAGATTAAGAATGGATTGGCGGCCGAGTTGGCCGATGCCGATGCGCTCGTCGTGCGCTCCGCCGTGCAAGTAGACAATGCATTGCTGCAGGCGGCTCCCAAGCTCCGCGTGATTGGGCGTGCGGGGGTGGGTGTAGACAATATCGACGCCGACGCAGCCACCCGCCGCGGCATCGTAGTGATGAACACGCCTGGCGCCAACGCCGTTGCGGTCGCGGAGTTGACCATTGGCCTGATGCTGGCGCTGGCGCGTCACCTCCCCAAAGCCGATAGCGGAATGCACTCGGGCAAGTGGGAAAAGAAATCCTTGCAGGGCTCGGAGTTGCGAGGCAAGCATCTTGGCATTCTGGGCCTGGGGCGGGTAGGGCTGGAAGTGGCGCGGCGAGCCAAGACCTTCGGCATGGAAGTTTCCGGGCATGACCCCTTCGTCTCCCCGATTGTCGCGCGGGAAAACGGAGTGCGCCTCTGCTCGGTGGAGGAGCTTTTCGCCGGATCCGACTATCTCACGCTGCATGTGGGGCTCACGCCTCAGACCGCCGGCATCGTGAACGCACAGAATCTGGCTTCCATGAAGAAGGGCATACGAATCGTGAACTGCGCGCGCGGCGAACTGGTTGCCGACGAAGCGCTTGTAGAGGCTCTGCGCTCCGGCCAAGTCGCCGGCGCAGCACTGGACGTCTTCTCCCACGAGCCGCTCAAAGACTCGCCCTACTTCCCTATGGAAAATGTGATCCTCACGCCGCATATCGCGGGCTCGACCGCCGAGGCTCAGGAGGCGGTGGGCGTGCAGATCGCCATGCAGGTGAAGGAGTATCTGAAGTTCGGCGTAGTGCAGAACGCGGTCAACATGCCTTCCCTCAGCCATGAGGAATACGAGGAGTTGGCGCCATATATCACCATGGCGGAACGGCTGGGCGCGTTTCTGAGTCCGCTTACGGAAGGCAACCTGGAGAGCATTCTCATCTCCTATAGCGGCCGCTTATCTCAAAGCAAGACAGAACTGGTTCGCAACAGCGCCATCATGGGCGTGCTTGGTCACTCCGAGCATGTCAACCGCATCAATGCACTCTCCGCCGCCGAGGAGCGCGGGATTCGCGTGCGTGAAGAGAAGAAGGAAGCCGTCTCCGGTGGCGCGGGCAGCGTATTAAAGCTCACGCTGCATACCGGCGCGGGCGAACGCGTTGCCAGCGCAACCGTGCTGCACGGCCATTCGCCTCGGCTGCTGCGCGTGGATGGCATCGATATCGAGGCTCCGCTCCATGGCACGCTACTGTTTATCCGCAACCGCGACGTGCCTGGAGTGATCGGGCGCATCGGCACCATCCTGGGCGAGCATCGCATCAACATTGCCAACTTCGCCCTCGGCCGCAAGGTTCAAGGGAAAGAGGCAAACGCGTTAGCCGTGGTGCAGATCGACGGCCAGGTAACGCGCGCCGTGCTTAGCGCCCTGGAAGGCGTCGAAGCCATTACCCAGGTCCGGCTGATCGACTTGACCGAGAGCCTGCCGAAGGCCGCGCCGGTACAATAGAGCCGTTGCAATCGGACGGCTTATGGCGCCGAAGGAGCGGGGATGCCGCTTTACGAATATCAGTGCAAGAAATGCGGACATCGTTTTGAACGGATTCAGAGTTACTCGGCTGAAGACGTGAAGGAATGTCCTGTCTGCCAGGGAGAAGTCGAGCGGCTGATCTCCGCGCCGGCCATTCGATTCAAGGGCTCGGGTTTCTATTCAACCGACTACGGTGCAAAGCCGTCGGCGAAATCGG
>JANWJB010000228.1 GCA_025449575.1 Acidobacteriaceae bacterium | reverse complement strand
CTCAGACTTTTTTCGGTCATCGCCCAGGCCATCCTCATCTTTGTCTCCGCCCTCATGGCCCGCCAACTTGGCGGCGGGCGCCTCGCACAGGTCACAACCGCTCTCGCTGTGGCCTTCTCGCCGCTTCCGATCTTCGAGTCCACAGAATTTCAGTACACGTCCTTTGCCATGCTCTGGTGGGTGCTTATCGCCTACTTCGCCATCCGGCTGCTTCAATCCGAGAATCCCCGGTGGTTCCTTGCGATCGGCGCCGTCATCGGCCTCGGCCTTCAAACCAAGTACGACATCGCCTTCTACGTCGCAGGCATCCTTACGGGACTCCTCCTCACGCCGGCGCGCCGCTTTCTCGCTACCGGCTGGTTCTGGGCCGGGGTCGCCCTAGCCTTCCTCATCTTCCTGCCCAACCTGCTTTGGCTCATCCATCACGACTTTATTTCCTACACGTTCCTTCAGCACATCCATGCACGCGATGTGGGAGAAGGCCGCGCCAATGGATTCTTCAAAGGCCAGTTCCTCGCCGACGCGAACCTCGCCGCCGCCCCTCTCTGGATCGCCGGCCTCATCGGTTACCTGTTGAACCGCCGTTATCGCATGCTCGCCTGGATGTATCTCGTCCCGCTCGCCCTGTTCGTTATTGGCAAGGGCCGCTACTACTACACCGCCGGAGCCTATCCCATGCTCCTCGCCATGGGCGCGGTTCTTACCGAGCGCTGGCTCCGCACCCTCCCGCGCTGGGGTCGCGTCACCGTGGAAAGCGTCTACTTCGCCGCCTTCGCATTTGTCTCTGTGTTCGCCTGTGCCATGATCATGCCCCTCGCCTCAAGCGGGCCGCTGAAGGACTATGCTCTCCGGCACAGCGAGGACCTCCGCGAAGAAATAGGCTGGAACGATCTGGCGCGCACCGTCGCCCAGATTCGCGACTCCCTGCCACCGAACGAGCAGGCTCACCTCGGAATCACCACAGGCAATTATGGCGAATATGGAGCTATTGAGATTCTTGGCTCCGCTTATCATCTGCCCCAGCCCATCGGCACCACTAACTCCGAGTGGCTCCGCGGCTATCCCGCGCCCGCGCCTGCCACCCTCATCGTTCTCGGACTCACGCGCCGGCAAGCCGACTCGATCTTCACCGGCTGCCGGTGGGCCGGCCATAACGGCAACTCCCTCGGCGTCCGCAACGAAGAGAGTATGTACCACCCCGACATCTTTCTCTGCGGCCCACCCCGCCTCTCCTGGCAGGCACTCTGGAAGCGCCATCGCGACTTCGGATGACGAGGAGATTCAGGGCTGGTAACGAGGAAACAAAAATAGAAGCGCCGCAACCGCAGCCGCCGAGAACGCACAGCGGCCGCGGGCGGATTACGCGTTGTAGGTTGAGGAGTGAACCCGGCCGCCGCGCCCGGTCCAGTTGGTGTGGAAGAACTCGCCGCGAGGCTTGTCCACGCGCTCATAGGTATGCGCGCCGAAGAAGTCGCGCTGCGCTTGCAGCAGGTTGGCAGGGAGCCGCTCGGTGCGGTAGCCATCGTAGAAGGCGAGCGCAGCGGTAAAGGCGGGCGTCGGCACTCCAATCTCAATGGCATGGACAATGGCCTTGCGCCAGCTCGGCTGATATTTGTTCACCACGCCGAAAAAGAAATCGTCCAGCAGCAAGTTCGGCAGCTTGGAATTTTTGTCATAGGCCGCCTTGATGTTGCCCAAAAAGACGCTGCGGATGATGCATCCGCCACGCCACATGAGGGCAATACCGCCCATATTGAGATTCCAGCCATTCTCTTTCGCCGCTTCGCGCAGCAGCATGTAGCCCTGCGCGTAGCTGATGATTTTGGAGCAGTAAAGCGCGCGGCGCACCTCTTCGATAAACTCTTTCTTGTCGGCAACAGTCAATGTCTTTTGCGGTCCGCGAAGAACCTTCGCCGCCTGTACGCGCTCCTGCTTCAGCGCGGAGAGGCAGCGGGCGAAGACACTCTCGCCGATCAGCGTGACCGGCATGCCGAGATCGAGCGCCGAAATGGCCGTCCATTTGCCTGTACCCTTTTGACCGGCGGTGTCGAGAATCTTATCGAGCAGCGGCGTGCCGTCCTCATCCTTCTTGGCGAAGATGGCGGCGGAGATTTCAATCAGATAGCTGTCGAGCTCACCCTTGTTCCATTCGGAAAAGATCGCGGCAAGCTCGTCGGCGGAGAGGCCGAGCCCATCCTTCAGCAGTTGATAGGCTTCGCAGATCAGTTGGATATCGCCATACTCAATGCCGTTGTGCACCATCTTGACGTAGTGGCCGGCGCCGTTTTCGCCTACCCAATCGCAACAGGGAGTTCCATCCTCCACTTTGGCGGCGATGGCCTGGAAGATGGGCTTGACGTGCGGCCACGCTTCGGGACGTCCGCCAGGCATGATGGAGGGACCGAAGCGCGCGCCCTCCTCGCCGCCGGAGACACCGGTGCCGATGAAGAGGATTCCCTTCTCTCCCAGCGCCCTGGTGCGGCGGTTGGTGTCGGTAAAGAGCGAATTGCCTCCGTCGATCATGATGTCGCCCTTTTCCAGATACGGCACAACCTGGTCGATCGTCTTATCGGTCACCTCACCGGCCTTCACCAGCAGCATCACGCGGCGCGGCCTCTTGAGATGCTTGACCAGCTCCTCGATCGAATGCGCGCCGACGATCGCGGTCCCCTTCGCTTCGTTGTTCAGAAAGTCGTCCACCTTTGCGGTGGTGCGGTTGAAGACGGCTACCTTGAAACCGTGGTCGTTCATATTCAAGACCAGGTTTTGCCCCATCACCGCCAGTCCGATCAAGCCGATGTCGCATGTTCCCTGTTCCATCTCCGCTCCATATCGCGGGCGCAACGTCAGGATTCCCGCGCCCAGAGGATGATCTTTACATAAAATGCGTTTTTAGCGTGGATTCACGATTCGTCGCGGTGGGATCGTCGCGGTCTGACCACTCCGCCGGGACCGTTGTGGCTTTTTTGTTCTAGCTTTTCTTCTTTGCTGTGCCGGCAGTCATCGTCAAGGTCTGCTGCTGCTTGTCGCGCACGATCGTCAGTTGCACCGGATTGCCGCGGCAGTCACGGATCATCTTAAGCCAATCGTTGCGGCTCACCATGGAGCGGTCATTCACCTTCAGGATCACGTCGCCCGCGCGCAAGCCGGCCCGGGAGCCCGGACTGTCGGTATCCACGCTTTCTACCAGAAGCCCTGCGCCGGTAGCGACGCCAAAGTATTCGGCCAACTGCGAGCGTACGGGGCTCACATCGACACCTACGTAGAGCGAGCTGGGCATGAGAGTTCCCAGAAGCCGGGAACTTGCCGACCCTACCGCCACAAAGGATTGCGCGCCCTGCACCGGGCCCTCGGTGGGAGCATTCTGAACCGTGTAATGCTGCGACCAGGCCTTTTGCTGCAGCAACTGGCGATCGGCAAGCTGGACCGTGATACTCACCACCTCGCCATCGCGGTTGACGTCGAAGACGACGGTGCGCCCGGGGGCCTCTTTATGCAACAGGCGCCGCAGCTGATCGCAGTTCTCGATGGGATGGCCGTTCATCTCCGCGATGACATCGTGCATTCTCAGTCCGGCCTTGGCCGCGGGAGCGTCGTGGTCCACGGCGACAATCTCCACGCCTTGCCCGTCCTTCAGCTTAAGAGCGGCAGCACGGCTGGGGTCGACATTCTTGAGATCAACTCCCAGGTATCCCTGAGGACCATGCAGAAAGAAGTTCTGCGGCAAAAAGCGAAGCACTCCCAGCGGCCCGCCGGAGGCCAACGCCAGATGCGCGCTAAGAGCGCAGGTGAGAACAATTGCCAACGAGCCCAGTGTGGAATAGGGTCTGGAAAAGTGCGGCGGGGAGAGATGCCGCCGGAGAGAATGCCTGTCTTCCGTGAGACGCCGCTTCATGGAAACTCCGCTGCCTTGTGTGATCGTTGCCGTGACTTGAAACGAACCCGTTCGAACGCCAAGAGCCCCAACTGGTTTTACTGGATCTCGGGCATTTGATCCAACACTTCTCGGGAAACGGTCCGGATGTGGGGATTGACATCGTCGGAGGCGACGGTATGCAGCACCTCCCGGACGCTGCTGTCGGCCTGCACCGGCTGCAGCAGCTCGATGGCGCGAGAACGGACGGCAGCGTCGGGGTCGTGCATCAGCGCCTCCAGCACGGAGTCGCGCACGCGCACATCTTCGGCCACATAGGGTTCCAGGCCATTGAGCGCCTTCAGCCGTACTTGCGCGCTCTTGTCATAGCACAAGGCGACCAGCAGGGCTCTGCGAATGGGGCCGTCGGAGCAGGCGTGGCCGGCACGGCACTCCTCCGCCAGCAGGCTTACGGAGTTTTGCTGCACGCCCGGATTGATGCCGTTTTCCATGCCCATGAGAAGGAGCTGCCGGATCTGCGGATCGTCCAGCGAGCCTCGCATCGACTCCGGGACAAGGCGGTCATATTCGACCTGAACATTCTCAGAGTGGGGGTCGCGGACAATGCTCATCACGCTGGCGACCTGGATTGGAACATTGCCGGTGGGGGTCGCGCCAAGCTGCGTCGCCACGGCCTGCTGAACCGTGGCCGGACGGGCAGAGCCTTCCGCCATGTGGTAGCCGGCAAAACTTCCAGCGATCAGGCCCAGCGCCAGTACCGCGGAGGCCGCCACCGGAGCGCGTCCCAGAGTGGCCAAACCCGCCTGGATGGATTGCGTCACCCGCACCAGCCAGCGGCTCGGCGGCATTGTATCCAGAGCCTCTTCAAGCTTCATGCGCGCCTGCGCCAGCAGGCTCATCGACGGCTCCTCGCGCCGCGCACGAGTCATTGCCTGCTGCAGGGCTCGTACCGCCTCCAGCTCGTCCCGGCATGCCCCGCAGCCGGCAAAATGCTGCTCCAACGCGGGAACCTCATGGTCAGGAAGCTCGCCGTAGACCAGAAGAGCTATTTTCTGTTGAGCTGATTCGCATTTCATTCAAAACCTCGCCTCACCTTAATGTCGCCAGACTTGCTCTTAGTTTTTTTGTCGCCCGGAAGAGCGTGTTCTTGGCGGTCTCCTCCGTGGTGTTCAACATTTCCCCGATAGTTCTTAGACGTAAGCCCTGGTAGTGTTTCAGCTCAAAAACCATACGTTCGCGCGGTGTCAGCTTTTCCAGCGCCTGCTGGATGCGCTCGCCTAACGCCTTGCGCTCCAGCTCCCGCTCCGGATTGGCCATGGAGCGGGTGTCGGAGAGGTTATTGAGCAGATCCATCTCCTCGCCGTTGGAGTCAAGGACGATGGACTGCTCCTCGCGCCGCGACTTGCGCCGACGGAGATGATCCAGACAGAGATTGGTGACGATCCGGTAGATCCACGTATAGAAGGAGCACTCGAAGCGGAAGTTGGGCAAATAGCGGTAGGCCTTGAGGAAAGCCTCCTGATGGATGTCTTGAGCATCCTGCTCGGAACCGGTCAGGTGCAGGGCCAAGCGCAGGACGGCATGGTCATACTGGCGCACGAGAGCGTCGAAGGCGCTCCGCGAGCCTTTCTGCGCTTCACGGATGAGCTCCGTCTCGGTGGCACGCGTCCAGGTTTCGCTCACCATGCCTGCTGTGGATTGTATCTTTCGCGGAGGCACAGCAGCAGTGGGGTTTGCGGTAGAAGTGGATTGAAAAAGACGAAGGGCATCAGCCGGCATGCACCCCTCCAGGATCGCGACAGGCTACCGCATAGATACGACGAAGCTTGCCCATGATTTGGTAGCAAAAGGAAGCAGAATTCCCGCGGTCTGCGACCGGATACGCGCCGATGACGCCCGCGAGGCGGCGTTGGAAGCCCCCCCAAGTCTTGGAGAGCCGCCGCAAGACCACCACCTATCCCCACAACCTATCCCCACAAACATGACCCATCCCACGGATCCTGCAGAATGCCCCTCCATGACGTATCAGCGCCCCGGACATAGGTGCTCGGGGCATAGGTGCTCCGGGCATACGTGCTCGCAAGAAAGATGCTCTAGACTTGGGCAATGACTCCGATTGAAAACGCCACCCCGGAGAGCCCCGAGAAAAGCCCTTCCCCACCCCAGGACTGGATCACAGCGTATTGCGATGGCGGTTCGCGAGGCAATCCGGGCCCCGCCGGATTCGGTGTTCACATCGAAGACGGCGCGGGAAAGGTTCTGGGCGAGCTCAGCGGATTCCTGGGCAAGAAGACCAACAACTTCGCGGAGTACTCCGCATTGTTGGCCGCTCTCCGGTTCGCTCAGGAGCACGGCCGCCGCCGCTTGCGCGTGGTCGCCGACTCGGAGTTGATGGTGAAGCAGATGAAGGGGCAATACAGGGTGAACAGCCCGGAACTCCGGCCGCTCTATGAGAAGGCAAAGAGTCTTATTCGCGAGCTTGACCGGTTCGAGATTCAGCACGTGCTGCGGGAGAAGAATCGCAACGCCGACCGGCTGGCTAATGCGGCGATGGATCGCGGGATGGGCCGGGGCGTGGAAAGCAGCATGGTGCGCGATTCGGGCCGTGAGACGAGCCGCCATTTGGAGAGCGCGCCCGCGGTGCGCGGGGGGGAGGCCCCGCGGATCTCTGCTGCGGATCCACCCCGGCGAAACGGCGGCGAACCGGCAAAAATGTTGCGCGGTTTCACCCGCGACGGCGTGGTGCATCTGCTCGGCTCTGCACTGCCGGACGGCATCTTCGTGAAGGTCATCCCCGAGTAGGAAGGTTCTTACCCAAACCGGTGGCGCAAGGCAGCGACGGCCAGAGCAGGACGGCGCTGCCACGCGCGAAGGAGAAGCCCGGCTGTTTTCCTCACCCGCGGACGAATCCAAGCGGCAAGTCGAACTGCAGGCCTCTTCCCTTCAGGTCGGCAACGGCCCGCGCGTGCGGCGGCTCGGGCAGATTTCCTATTGTCTTGGACGTTATGCGGAAGAACCGCGGCTGAAGAACCGCGGTTACGGACCATGCGAAATCTGCCTTAGACGGCCTCGCTCATCTGCGCTTCTTCGCTTGCCAGCCTCTCGACAATCTCCATGGCCGCAAGCTTCTTCGCCGGCGCCTCTTGCGCCAGATCTACGTATCCCCCCATCGTCGCCCCGTCTTCAATAGAGAGCCGGGAGGCGGTGATGTCGCCGATAAAGGATGCGGTCCGCTTGAGTTCGGCGCGAGTGGTGGCCTTGACGCTTCCCTCGACTCGGCCAAAGGCCACTAGATCGCCGACGGAGATCTCCGCCTGCGCCAGTCCGTTGGGACCGACGGTCAGCCTGTTTTCCCCCAAATCGATGGTGCCTTCAATCATGCCGTCGAGAAAAAGGTCTTCGGAGCCCGAAATCTCTCCGCGAATGCAGATTCCCTTACCCAGTACAGTCCCGGTGTTATTCATGCGGCCTGCCTCCAGTTGCTCACTCTATGGAGAGGAAAGTGGGACTGCAATCACCGAAACGTCGCAGTGCTTTTCCTGGTACGCAAATTGGACT
>JANWJB010000227.1 GCA_025449575.1 Acidobacteriaceae bacterium | reverse complement strand
GTAACCAAGCCGGAGACGATCAACTACCGCACCTTCAAGCCGGAGCGCGATGGCCTGTTCTGCGCCCGTATTTTCGGGCCGGTCACCGATTGGGAGTGCCTGTGCGGCAAGTACAAGCGCATGAAGCACCGCGGTGTCATCTGCGACAAATGCGGAGTGGAAGTAACGCTCTCCAAGGTGCGGCGTGAGCGGTTGGGGCACATTGAGCTGGCCTCGCCCTGCTCCCACGTCTGGTTCTTCAAGGGACTGCCTTCCCGCATCGGGCATCTGCTGGACATCTCGCTGCGCGATCTGGAGAGCGTGCTTTATTTCGAGAGCTACGTGGTGGTCGATCCGGGAGACGCGCCGGTCCGTGAGCGCGAAATCATCAAGGACGAAGCTCGCTTCCGGGAGCTTGACCAGCAATACCGCCCCACCGGCTTTAAGGGCATGATGGGAGCCGAGGCGATCAAGGAGCTGCTCAAGCGAGTGGTGATTGATGAGCTCTCGATCGAATTGCGCGAGCGCATGAAGGTCGAAACTTCGCTGCAGAAGCGCCTCAAGTATGCCAAGAGGCTGAAGGTCGTCGAGGCCTTCCGCAAGTCCGGCAACAAGCCGCAGTGGATGATTCTGGATGTGATTCCGGTGATTCCGCCGGAGCTTCGGCCGCTGGTGCCGCTGGATGGCGGCCGCTTTGCCACCTCCGATCTGAATGACCTTTATCGCCGGGTCATCAACCGCAACAACCGGCTCAAGAAGCTGATGGATCTGCACGCACCCGAGGTCATCGTGCGCAACGAGAAGCGCATGCTGCAGGAAGCTGTGGACGCGCTGTTCGATAACGGCCGGCGCGGGCGTGTGCTGCGCGGAGCCAACAACCGTCCGCTGAAATCGCTCTCCGACACCCTGAAGGGCAAGCAGGGCCGCTTCCGCCAGAATCTGCTGGGCAAGCGCGTGGACTACTCCGGCCGTTCCGTCATCGTGGTCGGCCCCGAGCTCAAGCTGCACCAGTGCGGGCTGCCGAAGAAAATGGCGCTCGAGCTCTTCAAGCCATTCATCTATCACCGGCTGGAGCAGACCGGGCACTGCACCACCATCAAGCAGGCCAAGGAAATGGTCGAGCTGCAGGAGCCGATCGTTTGGGACATCCTCGAAGAGGTCATTAAAGATCACCCGGTGCTTTTGAACCGCGCCCCCACGCTGCACCGGCTGGGCATTCAGGCCTTTGAGCCGGTATTGGTGGAAGGCAAGGCGATCAAGATTCATCCTCTGGTTTGCACCGCCTTCAACGCCGATTTTGACGGCGATCAGATGGCCGTGCACATTCCACTTTCGCCCGAAGCGCAGGTGGAAGCCAGCGTATTGATGCTGGCCTCGCACAACATCCTTTCTCCCGCATCCGGTCAGCCGATCACCGTGCCTACGCAAGACATGGTGCTCGGGCTCTACTATCTGACCAAGGCGAAGATTGGAGCCAAGGGCGAAGGCCGCACCTTCGCCGATACCGCCGAAGTGTTGATGGCGCTCAATGCCAAAGAGGTCGAGACGCTGACCCCGATCCGGCTGCGCTATACGGGACCGGTGTTGGACATGATCACCGCTTACGACGATCAGGACCTAACGCATACCGAGCCGGTGCAGTATGAGAAGCAATTCATCGCCACCACGGTCGGCCGCGCCATTCTGAACGAGTCCTTGCCCGAGGCCATGCCTTATGTCAACGGCCTGCTTAAGAAGAAGGGCATCGGCCAGCTGGTGAACTACTGCTACCTGAACCTGGGGCTCGAAGTCACGGTCAAGATGCTGGACCGCATCAAGGACCTGGGCTTCCAGTACGCAACCCGCAGCGGACTTTCCGTCGGCCTGGACGACATGGTGATTCCAGAGACCAAGTACACGCTGGTGCGCGATGCCGAAAAGCAGGTCTTCGCAGTACAGCAGCAGTATCTCGACGGAGCGATCACCAACGGCGAGCGGAATAACAAGGTGATTCAGATCTGGTCGGCCGTCACCGAGAAGGTAGCCGATGAGATGTTCGACAACATGAAGAACGCCGATAAGGCCGGGGCCATGAATCCGATTTACATCATGGCCGACTCGGGCGCCCGCGGATCGAAGCAACAGATTCGCCAGCTTTCCGGAATGCGCGGCCTGATGGCCAAGCCTTCGGGAGAGATTATTGAAACCCCGATTACGGCCAACTTCCGCGAAGGGCTCACCGTGCTGCAGTACTTCATCTCTACGCACGGCGCCCGCAAGGGACTGGCCGACACCGCGCTGAAGACCGCCGACTCCGGTTACCTCACCCGCCGCCTGGTGGACGTGGCGCAGGACGTCATCGTCAGCGAGCAGAACTGCGGCACGGTGGAGGGCATCTACGTCGGTCCGATCATTGAGTCGGGCGAGATCATCGAGCCGCTGCGCGACCGCATCATCGGGCGCGTCTCGCTCGAGAAGATCAAGGACTACGAAGGGAACGTGATCGTCGAGGTCAACCAGGAGATCACCGAAGATCTGGCATCCGCAATCCAGGGAGCCGGGGTGGAGAAGGTGAAAATCCGTTCCGTGCTGACCTGCGAGTCCAGGCGCGGCGTCTGCATTTTGTGCTATGGCCGCAACCTGGCCTCCGGCCGCATGGTGGAGCTGGGCGAGGCGGTGGGCGTCATCGCGGCGCAATCCATCGGCGAACCGGGGACGCAGTTGACGATGCGCACCTTCCACATCGGCGGCACCGCCTCCCGCGTCTCCGAACAGTCGCGCGTGGATGCTAAGAACAACGGCACCGTGCGCTTCATCAACATGGTGACCGTGCGCGCCAAGTCCGGGCGAATGGTGGCCATGAACCGCTCCGGAGCCATTGCCGTGGTCGACGAACGAGGCCGCGAAAAGGAACGCTACCAAATCGTCTACGGTGCGCAGCTTCTGGTGGAAGATGGGGCTGCGGTCAAGCTCGGTCAGACACTGGTAGAGTGGGATCCCTATACCTTCGCCATCCTCACCGAGATCGGCGGCACGGTGCAGTTCAAGGATCTTCAAGAGGGCATCACCCTGAATGAGGAAGTGGATGAAGTGACCGGTCTCTCGCGTCTGGTGGTGGCAGAGGCGGCAGACGAAAAGCGCCAGCCTGCGATTGTCATTAAGGGAGCCAAGGGTAACAAGCGTTATCTGATGCCCAGCCGCTCCCACCTCATGATTCAGGACGGAGATGAGGTCTTCCCCGGAGACGTGCTGGCGAAGATCCCGCGGGAAACCACTCGCACGAAAGACATCACCGGCGGTCTGCCTCGCGTGGTCGAGCTTTTCGAGGCGCGCAAGCCGCGCGAAACCGCGATCATCAGCGAGATCGACGGCGTGGTCAAGTTCGGCGAAGTGGCCAAGGGCCAGCGGAAAATCTATGTCACGGCGGACAACGGAGAGGAGAAAGAATACTCCGTGCAGCGGGGCGTGCACGTCAACGTGCAGGAGGGAGAACGCCTGCGCGCCGGCGAGCCGCTCATGGACGGTCCGCTGAACCCGCATGACATTCTGGCGGTGCTGGGCGAGAAGGAGCTGCAGGGCTACCTGGTGAACGAGATTCAGGAAGTCTACCGGCTCCAGGGTGTAGCGATCTCCGACAAGCACATCGAAACCATCGTGCGGCAGATGCTGCGTTGGGTGAAGATCGAGGAAGTGGGCGACACCTCCTTCCTGCTGGAACAGCAGGTGGACAAGTTCCGCTTCAGCGAAGAGAACGAGCGGGTGATCGCCAACGGCGGCCGCCCGGCGGTGGGCCGGCCGCTGTTGCTGGGCATCACCAAGGCATCGCTCTCGACCGATTCTTTCATCTCGGCCGCATCCTTCCAGGAGACCACCCGCGTGCTGACCGAAGCCAGCATCAACGGCTCGGTGGACACGCTGCGCGGCCTCAAGGAGAATGTCATCGTCGGACGGCTCATCCCCGCCGGTACCGGGATGGAGTACTACCGCAACATCCAACTCTCGCCTGAACTGGAAGAAGCCGCCGTGCGCGTCCAGCAGGAAGTGACTGCTGCTTATGAGGAAGCCGAGCGCGAGTTGGAGATGATGCGGCAAGAAGGCGAAGCCGAGGAGATGGCCACCGAGTAAAAGCCATTCTTTCAACCCGCTATTCACCAATCGAAGGGCCGCGACCTATGGCGGCCCTTCTTTATGTACGCCGTGCATGAATGACAGCTTGGGGGTGGAAGTCCCCTTGTGGCAGGGGAGGAGAGGTGACTCTCCTCCCTATGCCGATTGCCTGATCGGCAACCCCGATCGCCCTTGCCAGAGCTCGCCGCTAACACTCTGCTTGACACTGGCGTGACCGGAAGATAAGGTAATCGCCGGTAAACGATTTCTCTCCCTACCTTGTACCTTTGTGGCTGGCGCAGATTGCATTGCGCCGCTGTTCTTGCTGATTGGCAGATTTCCCTTGCTGCGGTTACCGCTGACGACTACTTTATGTGGCGGAGAGATTTGAAAGGTTTTCACTCGACGGCTCCGTAGTAGCAATGCGCTCGCCCACCCTTCGAGTTGGACCTGTGCTCTCCAGCGGCCGGAAGACGCACCCTGGCAGCACACATTTCTGCAGGCATTTTGGTGGTGTCCCAATGAGGAAACCCGTTGGTGTCGTCGCGTTCGCGATTTTCGGAGTGGCAGCCTGCCTGGCGCAAGCGCCTAGTGGTCCTGCGGCCGGTGCGGCTTCCGCACAGAGGCCGAATGACTGCAAGCCCGCTTCCACGAATGTGATTGCCGCGGAGTATCCATGTATCTACCCCGACCGCCGCGTGATGCTGCGGATCAAGGCGCCCGATGCGCATCATGTGCAAGCCCTGATCGGCGGCGGCGGAGCCCAGACGCCGATGATGGATATGGTCAAGCAGCCGGACGGCAACTGGACCCTGACTACCCCTCCCATCGTGGAGGGTTTCCACTACTATTCGTTCTACGTCGATGGCGTGGAGATGGACGATCCCGGCAGCCATACATTTTTTGGGGAAATGAGGGAGATCAGTGGCATTGAAATTCCGTCGCCCAGGCCCGAGGACGCGTTTTACCGGGTCCATGATGTGCCGCACGGCCAGGTCCGATCGGTGTTGTATTACTCGAAAGTCGTCGGCAAGTGGCGCCGCTGCATGGTATACACCCCTCCCGGCTACGGCAAGTCCACGGAGCGCTATCCGGTTCTGTACTTGCTACCCGGCTATGGTGAAGACGAGCTGGGATGGTTCAATCAGGGGCGCGGCAACATCATCCTCGACAATCTGATTGCGGCAAAGAAAGCCATACCGATGGTTGTGGTCTCCGACGACCAATTCACGGCGCTCAAGCCCGGCGAGTCTCCGCTGGTGTTTGCCGCCGGCCCAAGGCGAGGCGGGCGGCCGAGCTTCGGAACTTACGGACAGACCTTCACGGAAGTTATGCTTCACGATCTGATTCCCGCCATTCAGTCACAATTCCGCACGCTTACTGACCGCGACCACCGGGCGATGGCGGGCTTGTCAATGGGCGGTATGCAGATGTTTCTAACCGTCTTGCCCAACCTCGACAAGTTTGCATACTTTGGCGGGTTCAGCCCTGGAGTTCCGGCGACTGCACTGGCGACGATTACTCGTGACCCTGCAGCCTTCAATAAGCAAGAAAAGCTGCTCTGGCTGGGTACAGGAACCGTAGAGAAAGCGCACAACCCGAATATCTTTGTGCTTCACGAAGCCCTCAATAAAGCCGGCGTCAAAAATACCTACTATGAATCCCCGGGAACCGCCCACGAGTGGCTTACCTGGCGGAGAGATCTGAACCATTTTGCGCCGCTGCTCTTCCGCACCTCCAGTAAATAAACGGCTCCGCTGTGCCGTCGCCGAGAATCGGAGCCGGGCTACGCCCTCGACAGGGACATAGGTCCGCACGAATCTCCAAACTGAAAGATGAACAGAAAATTTAAACGTCGCGGGCATACTGCTCGGAATACCGCCGACGCTGTGGCAGATGACGGGAAGCAGCCTGAATGCCACGGACCGCGTGGATCAGCCGCCGCAGGCGGAGATCAAAGAGATCCCAATCGCCCACCCTTCCAAGACGATCACCGTGGCCCCCATCAGCATTAACTCTATCGCTTCCCGGTGACTCAAATGTCCCAGTGACGGTGGTCGCTCACCCATGACGAATGCTGTCGCTGTACAATCTTCTTTCGATAATTCTGGGAGGAAATCACGATGAAGTTTCGATTCTTGGGCGCCTCGGCTCTTCTAATACCATTTATGCTTGGCGGGGCGCAAACGGGCCTGGCGCAGGCTAAGACGGAAGTTCCGCCTGTGGTTTCCGGAGCAAAACAGGTCACCGTAGAACACATTAAAATTCACGGCAAGTCTCTGGAAGGCAATCTGGAAGGCGAAGCGGTAGATCGCGACGCAATCGTGTTTCTTCCCCCCAGCTATAAAAAAGATAAGCATCGCCGTTACCCTGTCGTCTATGCGCTCCATGGGTATTCCATTGGAGCCGAGCAGTGGACCCATGAGATCCATGTACCACAAACGATTGAGGGGGCATTTGCTCAAGGCGCCAAGGAAATGATTGTGGTGCTGCCCGATTCAAAGACGGTCTATGGCGGCTCGATGTATTCCAGGTCCGAGACTACCGGCGACTTCGAGGAATTTATCGCTCACGATGTAGTCGCCTATATGGACGCTCATTACCGCACAATCCCCAACCGCATGAGCCGGGGATTGGTGGGCCATTCCATGGGCGGTTACGGGGCTACGCGCATCGGCATGAAATATCCAGATGTATTCGGCAGCCTCTATATCATGAGCCCGTGCTGTCTCTCGCCGCGGCCGGCACGCCCCATGAGCCCGGCCGACGAGAAGGCTCTGGAGGCTGTAAAATCACCTGCGGAAGCTGCGAAGTTATCGTTCTTTCTCCGTGCCCAGCTTGCCTCGGCAGCCGCTTGGTCACCCGATCCGAAGAACCCGCCGCTCTATCTTGATCTGCCTTCCAAAAACGGCGTGGTGCAGCCCGACATAGTCGCCAAATGGGCCGCGAATTCTCCGCTTGCTTTCATTGATCAGTACATCGACAATCTGCGCAAATACCGTGCCATTGCAATGGACGTAGGCGATCAGGACGGCCTGCGCTTTGACGCCACAAAGGTGCATGACATCCTGGATAACTACGGCGTCACCAACAGTTTTGAAATTTTCCATGGCACCCATACCAGCAGAGTTGCCTTCCGTTTCCAGAATCATGTTATGCCCTTCTTTAGCAAGAACCTGTGTTTCGCGAAAAACTGTCAGTAGGTCCCCGGGGCTACAGTTCTCGGAGCGCAAAGGCCCTTAAGAGCCGGCAAGTTATTCAAGGCGCGTGGAGGTAAAACATGTCGATGAACAGACGTGAGTTCTTAGCGGCTTCGGCGGCGAGCGCTGCCATGTTGCAACCGGGGATGAGGGCGTTTGGGGAGCCAACGGGAGACATCCAAGTCGTTGTCGATGCCGCTAACCCCGCCCCACCGGTTTCACCGCTGGTTTTTGGCGGGTACATGGAGCCGGCCACCACGCGCGCTTGGGCCGAGATGCTCTATGACAGAAAATTTTTGCGTCCCATCGTCGAGGCTGCGCCGGAAGCGGGGAGGGGCTTCGGGTTTCGTTTTCGGGGGCAGCCCTGGAGGCCGCTGGGGCCCGCGGGAACGGTAGAAATGGATACCGTTCGGCCATGGGTGGGCGAGCATAGTCCGCTCATTAAGCTGGATGCGGCAGAGGCGCACGGCATTCAGCAATCGGGAGTACGCCTTGGCCGAGGGAAATCCTATGTGGGGCGCATCTATCTTGCCGGCGACCGGAGCGCGAAAGTCGAGGTTCGGTTGGTCTGGGGATCGGCCGCCGGGGACTCGCAAACCATCCCAATCCCGGCCCTTTCTCGGGAATACCGAAAATTTCCGCTCAAATTTGATGTGCCTGTGGATAGCGAGAATGCGCGACTGGAGATTGCCGGCACTGGCAAGGGAGCTTTCCGGATAGGGACAGTTTCGCTGATGCCGGCCGACAATGTGCAGGGGTTTCACGCGGGAATGGTCAAGCAGTTCAAGGAAATCGGATTCTTGATGGCCAAGTGGCCGGGCGGCAATTTTGTCTCTGCCTATGACTGGCATGATGGCCTGGGCGATCCGGACAAGCGTCCGCCGCGCGAGGCGCCGATGTGGTCGGGCATGATCGAACCCAACGATGTGGGCATCCACGAATTCATCGCTTTCTGCCGTTTGTTAGGCGCCGAGCCCTATGTCGCGGTGAATACCGGATTCGGAGAGGCACGCGTGGCGGCCGCCGAGGTGGAGTATGTGAATGGTTCCGTCGATACACCCATGGGCAAGCTGCGGGCAAAAAACGGTCATCCCGAGCCTTTTAACGTTCGCCTCTGGTGCATCGGCAATGAGATGTATGGACCATGGCAGTTCGGCCGGATGGCGCTCGACCAATACTGGGTCAAGCACAACTACTTCGTCAAAGCGATGAAGAAGGTGGACGCGAAGATTCAGGTAACTTCGGCGACGGCAAGCATTTGCGAAGCCTCCTGGTGCGCGGCGGAGCAGAAGGAAGGGAAAGACTTTTGGCGGCCGCCCCTGCCGGAGAGCACTCTGCCCTTCAAGTTCGGAGGCACCGAGGACTGGGATGGATGGATGCTGGCCAAGAGCGCCGACTACATCGATTATCTTTCCGAACACACCTATGCCTATCCCGACCGGGCCGTCGACGCGGAGAAACAGGAGTTTGTCGATGTTCACGATCCTCTGCCGCTCCGGACGCGAAGGCTGTCGAACCGAGTTGGGGAGGCTTTTGAGGCGTGGCAGAAATACATGGAAAAGATGCCCTCGCTGAAAGACAAGAACATCAAATTCATCTTTGATGAATGGGGCACGCGTTACCGTGCGGCGGCGGGTCAATCGGGTTTCCGGCGTCCTATGGGCATGGTGACGCCACTCTCATACGCCATCTTCCTGCACGAGGTCTTCCGCCACTCCGGCATGGTAGGAGCGAGCTGCCCGACGGCGGGATTTTCCACAGTCATTACCGACCACACTGGCGATGCCGTAGGCTTGCTCGCTGAGGGCTTGGCCATCAAGATCATGCGAGACCACTTTGCCGGCGCCCTGCCGGTGCAGGTCGGCGGAAATTCGCCGCAGCTTCCGTTGACCGGTACGGCGTTGGTGGATCGTCCCACTAAGCCCATCGGCAGCCCGACCTATCCTCTGGATGTGGTTGCGGCGCTATCCGGCGATCGCAAGAGGCTGATCCTTTCCGTAATCAACCCATCGGAACAAAATCATGAATTTGCTCCTCAGGTCGGCGGGGTCAAGCTGCGCGGTTCCGGCAGGCTGTGGCAGATGGCCGCGCCCAGCGTGGATGCGAACAATGAGCTGGGGAAAGAGCCTCTCGTGCAGATCAAAGAGATGCCACGAACCGCGGTTTCGGCAAAGATGCAGGCTCCGCCAGTCAGCGTGAGCATCTACGAGTTCGAAATTGAGCAGGCTTCATTGAGCGTGTCGTCCAAGCGAGCATAGAGCATCAGGCCGAAGTCGATACGGACGCCATATTGCGCGTGAGGGGCAATGTATTTCGGTGCGCTCGACAGCAGCCACATCATCGGGTGAAATTCCCATATCAATCGGCGGACGCTGGCATTACGACACCCACTGTCAGCGCAGCATCCAAGCGCCTACTTGAGAGGAGCGCTGAACACCATGGTTGTCAGATCGGCCGGCCGCAACGGCTGCAAAAGCGGGCGCCGGTTGGGTTGACCGCTGAGCAGGCTCCGCAGAATTTTCCGGCGGGCGGAGGCGCCCATACGGGAACCAAGGTGGGATAGCCTCCGTTCGAGAGCATGGAGGCGGCCCAGATTGCCTGTGCGGCGTTATACCGCCGAATCCGCCCGGGAATAAAGAGACATTCAATCCAGCCCAGAACGGTAGGGATGCCGGTCCAGCACAAGAGGACATAGAGAATGCCGAGGCCGTAGTTGCGCAGATAGAAATGGTGCGCTCCAAAGGTACCGAGAAAAAGCGCCAGGAGCACGCCCACAACCTCATCTTTCTGATATGCCGCCATGTGAGCATGGAAGGCGGCCTGCTGCTGCGGCTCGAGACTGGGGATCGCCGCCGGCGGATGGGTCATGCTAAGGCTCCTCGTGTCGCTAAAATCACCATCTGGTGAACGATACGCGCCGGGGATAGTTTGGGTTCCCCGGCCCGTTCCCATAGAGCAGAGGCTCCAAGCCCTTCATCAAGCGGAGATTTGCGGTCGGATGGGAGCGAACCCGCAGTCCGCCGAAGAAATTGGAAAACAAGAAAGCCGGAGCAATTTGCTCCGGCTTTCTCCTGTAGTACGCGGCGGTTAGAATACCGCCGTCTTTCTATCTTGCCGTACCCCTTCCGCTCGCTATGAAGGTGGAGGTGGGAACATAGCCATTGGTATAGACGGTGTATGTGGCAGTGATTCTACCCGTGGTCGTCGGCGCGAACTGGCCGGCAACCTCGCACGGAGTGCCTGGGTCCAACATCAGCCCGTCCACGCAGTTGTCTATCGTCGTCAGGAACTGCGTTACGTCTCCAGCCCCGGTGATTGCCGGGCTTTGCAGTTGGAGGACGTTGGTGCCGATGTTATTCACCAACACGGACTTCTGTTCGCTTTCACTACCTACGGCAACTCTCCCAAAGTTGGTTATGGACTGAGTGCCATTGAGATAGGTTAGATGTCCATTCGAAGGCCCTTGGCCAAGGTTGACGATCATGAAATTCTGCGCGCCGGGAGAGGCCGCTAGCGCAGTAGGGTTGGACAGAGAGCTATTCTGAAAGGGAAGGGTATAGGGAGCAGGGGTACCCGGCGACAGTGGGACTATGGTGATGGTTTTGGCGTCCTGGTCCAGCACATAATAGTCTTCGGCCGCATCAAAGACGATCGAGACCGGATCCGTCACACCGGGAGGAGTTACAACGCTCGCAGCGCCCCCATTTGCAATGATGTGAACGACCTGAGCTCCGTCGTGAGAATTATCGCCTGAGTCCGCGACATAGATATCACCATTATATGGATCGGTTGCGAGCCCCTGCGGATCGTTCAGCGTGATTCCGTTGGTGTCTACCTTGAACGGCGCTGCTCCGCTGACAGGAATTTCGACCAGAAAGCCAGTAGCGGCGGCGGTGACGCCCTCGTTCGACCCGGAGTCTGTAATAAACAAGTTTCCG
>JANWJB010000226.1 GCA_025449575.1 Acidobacteriaceae bacterium | reverse complement strand
CGCGAGCTGCGTCGATGCCGGCAGAAGGATCAATCAGATGACCGCCGCGAACCAAAACCGCCGTCAATGCCGCCCTCCCTTTCCGCCCTTGCGGGCCGCCGCACCAGTACGTTTCCGTGGCGCTGTTCGCTCATCACGCGCCCCGGTTGTTCCAGCTTCCGCGCCGCCATGGTCATGGTGGCCAGCCCGTGCGTTCAAGGCGCGGCAGACGAGCGCCATGCGGATAGGCACGGCATTGCGGACCTGCTCCGTAATGGCCGACTGCGGCCCATCGGCTGCCTCGCTGGTTATCTCCAGCCCGCGAATCACCGGACCGGGATGCAGTACAACCGCCTGTGGAGCATGCGCGCGCAGGCGTTCCTGATGCAGTTGGTAGCGGTCGATGTACTGCTCCAGATCGATCTGGGCTCCCGCCAGCCGTTCTTTCTGAATGCGAAGCATCATCACGACCTGAGACTGCTCGAGGGCGCGGTCGAAGTCGCGCTCGATGAAGATGCCTGGTCCCAGACTGGCGGCCGTCTCCGGCAACAGGAGGGGAGGACCGCAAAGAATGACCCGCGTGCCCAGCCGCGATAGCAGCAGCGCATTGGACCGCGCCACGCGGGAGTGGAAGATATCGCCGGCGATCGTGACAGTCACACCCTCAAGCGTCTTTCCATCGATCCTGCGGCGGCTGCGGTCCACCGCCTTCAAGATCGTTCTCAGATCGAGCAAAGCCTGCGAGGGATGCTCGTGCATTCCATCGCCGGCGTTGAGCACGGGCAGGCCGGTGGCGCGCTGCAGCAGGTAAGGCGCGCCGGAATAAAGATGCCGCAGGATGATGCACTCGGCCCCCAGTGCGGCCAGCGCAACCCCAGTATCCTTTAGGGACTCACCCTTTTCGATAGAAGAGGACAGCGAGCTGATAAGTGCGGTGTCGGCGCCCAGGCTCTTCGCCGCAAGCTCAAAGGAAGTTCGCGTGCGGGTACTGGATTCATAGAAAAGCAGAGCAACCTTGCGCTTAGCCAACCGTTTGGCTCGCACGAGAGGCTCTTCGGCCTCCAACTCGGACGCCATCGTCAAGATGCCGGCAATCTCGTCGTACTCCAGATCGGAAATGGAGAGCAACGAGCCGGGCTGGGCCGTTCGCGCCGCGCGGCTCGCTTCCGATGTCTGTTTGGATTCCACATTGCTCTCTTGCGTCATGAAAAGTCGAGCGCAGGGCCCGTCTAAGGCATTTTCCCTGATGGTGTAGTGGAAAAAATAGCGCTCAACGTAGCCATTCCATCAAAGAATGGCTACACATAGCGGAGCCTGCCACACCACAGTATCAGAGAAAATGCCTTAAAATGCTTCTCTCTGGATTGCTCGCGCCGCAAAGCGATCGTTAGAGGTATGAAAGTGCCCTAACTCACGAGCTCCACTAAAATCACCTGTTCATCGCCATCTATCTCTTGCAGCTTGACCTCAACCACTTCATTCGCGGCCGTCTGCACATGCCGCCCGACGAAGGTGGCTTCAATTGGCAATTCACGATGACCGCGGTCGATGAAGGCAAGCAATTGCACTCGCCGCGGGCGGCCATGATCGAAGAGCGCATCCAGCGCGGCGCGAACCGTCCTACCGGTGTAGAGAACGTCATCCACCAGAATGATGTTGCGGCCCGCGATGTCGAAGCCGATCTCTCCCGCGCGAACCACCGGGCGGACATCTTGGGTTGAAAGATCGTCGCGATAGAAATGAATGTCGAGCACCCCGGTATCCACCGGATGCTTCACAATGCCGGCAATCAGGTTGCCCAGCCGCTCAGCAAGCGGAACGCCGCGGCGCCGGATGCCGACCAGCCCTAGATTGTTGCCGCCGTCGCTCTTCTCGACGATCTCGTGCGCCAACCGCACTAGGGTGCGTTCGATCTCCGACGCGGACATGATGCGGCCCTTCTCGCGCAGCGTGGAGGCGGTGGTGAGTTCCGTTGAGTTCATAAACACTAGAACGTTTTTACGGTAGATGCGTGCTTTGAGGCAAGTCCCGGGGAATTCGGCCTCCACAGCGCCGCTCAGCGCGGGCTCTTCATACCGGCATGACGGGGCATGATGAAGCGGGCGCCCAGCGCACCGCCCAAGGCGGAAAACAGGATGATGCCGAGTGAAGTGGTCACCGCGTTCATCAGCATGTAGGCGGCCCGTCCGTCGGGCGAGAGCAGAAAATGCATGTAAGTGTGCCATTCCGCCTGCGCATCGGGATTGGTTTGAACCAGCGCCGTCGCTTGCTGTATCACCTTCTCGTAGAAAGCATCGATGGAGGCGCCCTGATGAAGGACATAGCGCGCAAAGACGCGCCAGACCGCTGTGGTGGCGACGGAGGCGTAAGCGGCGATCAAACCGGAGAGGACTCCGATACGGATGCCGGAGCGGGTATCGAGCGCGAATCCCGGTGCCCGCTTGCGATAGATGGAGACGGCCATCATTGCGCCACCCACCACCCACAGGAACCAGCCCCACGAGAGCACAGCGACGGCGGTGAGGACCCCGGCGGGAATAGCGACGATGAGGGCGGCGCGAATCGCCTCCCTCCAAGCGATGCCCTGGGACGGCAGAATCATCCGTACCGGGCGGCCGCCCGCGAAGGATGGCTCTCCTCCCTCTTCCGGCGGCTCAAACCGGACTTGCGGAGCACCGCAGTTGGGGCAGAAGAGGTCGGCTTGCTCTAGGCTTGCGCCGCATCGATGACAGAGCACGTTCACCCTTTGAGGTTATCTCATGCCGTTTGCTCCGTCACGCGCGCTCGCCGGCGCGGTACTTCGTTGCCGCCTACGAGCACCCCAGAAACCATTGACCGGAAAACAGGGGGAAGACCCGCGAAAATCGCGCCGAATTGCGGTTTTAATCTATTGGCAACGGCGTCCACTGGCCTATACTTTGTCGAAAGGCGGCACTCGCTTGAACCGCCGGAATTGCGCAACGCACATGGCCACACATCCTTCTCCACGACGCGCATCGCAGAAACCGGAGATTCCCGACAAGCTGTATTTCCGCATCGGCGAAGTGGCGCGGTTGTGCGCGGTTGAGCCGTATGTGCTGCGTTTTTGGGAGAGTGAGTTTTCTCAGCTCCGCCCCAATAAGAGCGGAACCGGCCAACGGCTTTACCGCAAACGCGACGTGGAAATGGCTCTGCGCGTCAAGCGGCTGCTTTATGAAGAGGGCTATACGATCGCCGGGGCGCGCCAGGTCTTTCAGGCGCAAGCACGCGCCGGTAAGGCAGCCGGCCAAGCGGAGCTGCCGCTGGGCCAGCAGCAAGCGGCGGAGCGCACCCAGCTCCAGCTGCACAAGGTGCGGAAGGAACTGCGGGAGATTTTAGAAATGCTCTCCGCACCGGCCGCGCAAAACTCCGGTGGACTCCGCTCCTCCGGTTCCCTTGCAGCGAAAGACAAGCGATCGCCATCTTCAGGCGGCGAGCTCTTCTGATCTGATCTCTGGGTCGAAGCTTCCAAATGAAAATGCTTTCGCTCTACGCCTCATCGGCGGCTCCTCTGGCCACAGTTTGCAATCCGCTCTCCTGAGGGACAATCGCGCCATACGTCATGAAGCGCTCCATAGCCTGCATCGCACAGCTCTGGCCGCAAGCGTGATAAAACGACGAGTTCTGGCTCTCCGCCGGGTTCCATGGCATCAACGTGAAGCGGTGGTTCGGCTGCCCTTCCTCGAAGCATGGTGTCTCGCCCAGGGCGAGCATCCACCAGTGATTCGAATCGCCTTTTTTTCTGCCGCAAATATCGCATGTAAAGGAGACATCCCAAACCATCCCACCACCTCTCCTGGCATCTCAATGTACAGCAATGTACAACCGGAGTTGCTCTGCCGGAATCTGCTAAAGTATGGACGATCCGGTTTTCCGGGAATCCAAAAGTTTGCATAAGATGAATGTAGGTGGATTTCCTTGACCTGCCCTGAGTGCTCATCTCCCAGCTTCCGCGTCTCCCACCTACGTTGGGCCGACTTGGAACGCTTGGCTCTTTTCCAGTATCCAGTGCGATGCCGGCAATGCCATTACAGGACTTATGTGGGTTTTCCCCTGGCCTTGATGTTGGCGCAGTCGGGACGGGCACGACGTGCCCGCCGCCAGCAGGAGCAGTCCGGCCACTAAACTCAGGAGCGACGGTGGAAAACGATCACCGATGCCCTTTGTAATCAACAAAGAGACCGGGAAATTGCTGTTTGAGCGCCTCGATCTTAGGGCGATCGCAGACCAGGATGTAGGGATTGTTGGGGTTCTTAAGAGCGAAGTCTTGATGATAGCTCTCCGCCGGGTAGAAGCCCTTGAGCGGCGTCACTTGGGTGACGATCGGCTTTGGAAAAACCTTCAACTGGTCCAGCTGAGCAATATATGCGGTAGCTAATCGCTTCTGATCATCATTCTCGTAAAAAATCGCGGAGCGGTATGAGGTGCCAACATCCGGTCCCTGCCGGTTGAGCTCCGTAGGATCGTGCGCAACAGAGAAGAAGAGTCGGAGCAGCGTGCCGTATGTAATTCGAGACGGGTCATAGACCACTTGTACGGACTCCGCATGTCCTGTGGTCTCCGTGATCACCTGATCATAGGTTGCTGTGGCCGCCGAGCCCCCAGCATAACCGGCGGTCGTCTTTAGAACGCCCTTTACCCGCTCGAAGACTGCTTGTGTGCCCCAGAAGCACCCGCCGGCGAAGACGGCTGTCTGCTTTCCGCTGCTGTGGGCGAGCGGCTGGTCAAGCAGCGGAGCGGGAATCGGAGTCTTGATCGCTGCACTGGCGGCGCAGGCAAGCAAGGGAAATGCCAACGCCAGAGCTGTCACTGAGGAAAACATGCGGGAAAACATTCGATTTTTGTAGAAGGCGATCACCACTATTAAGACCCCAAGGCTATGCCGATGTTACAGCCGGCCGAAGCTTTTTCACATCCTGATCGCCTTCACCCAGCGTGAGCAATGAGGACAAGCCTGCGAAGAAGGCGTTCGAACAACTCCGTCAATGTCAGCGGAGCATCCGTCTCGGTAAGCCAGGGTCGGTGGACACCAGTGCCAGGCTCAACGGAAAAGCCGCGTATGGTGCATTGACTTCGGGGTACACCTATCGTGTATCCACTCTAGCCCTTCTTCGCAAAGACCTCGCGGGCGGCTTCGATGGTGAAGTCGATATCGGCGGGAGTGTGTGCGGCACTCAAGAAGGCGGCTTCGAACTGGGAGGGCGGCAGCCATATCCCGGCGTTGAGCATTGCCTGGTGGAAACGGGCGAAGGTGGCCGTATCGGAAGCCGCCGCACCGGCAAAATCGTTCACCGGTCCAGAGGTAAAGAACCAAGTCAACATGGAGCCAAACTGGTTGGTTGTGATCGCGATGCCAGCCTCGCGCGCCGCATGCGCGACCCCATCGGCCAGCGTGCGGCCGTTGCGCTCGAGCGAAGAGTAGATCTTCCCTCGATGCTCCGCCAGATGGGTGAGCGTCGCAATGCCGGCGGCCATGGCCAGGGGGTTGCCGCTCAGTGTGCCGGCCTGATAGACCGGCCCCCGCGGGGCCAACCCGTCCATAATCTCTGCCCGGCCGCCAAATGCGCCGCAAGGGAGGCCTCCGCCCAATATCTTCCCCAAGCAGGTGAGGTCGGGCTGGATGGCGAAGATCTCCTGCGCGCCACCGAAGGCCACGCGAAAGCCGGTCATCACCTCGTCGAAGATCAACAAGGAGCCGTCGCTGGCGGTAATGCGGCGCAAAGCTTCCAAATACCCCGGCCGCGGTGCAACGCAGCCCATGTTGCCGGCAACCGGCTCGATCAGCACACAGGCAATTTGTCCGCTAAGCCGCGCAAAAACCTCCTCCACTGGGCCAAGGTCGTTAAAGGGCAGCGCGAGCGTCAATCCCGCAACCTCCTCAGGAACGCCGGCCGAGCCAGGAACGCCAAAGGTGGCCACGCCGGAGCCGGCCTTGACCAGCAGCGCATCGGCATGGCCGTGATAACAGCCCTCGAATTTCACTACATATTTGCGGCCGGTGTGTGCTCGAGCCAGACGGATGGCAGACATTGCCGCCTCTGTGCCGGAGCTGACGAAACGCATCTTTTCAATCGAAGGGAAGGCCTTGACAACCAGCTCCGCCAGAGTACCTTCGGCCTCGCAAGAGGCCCCGAAGCTGACGCTGTTCTGGGCCGCGCGAGCGACCGCCTCCACCACCGGTGGAAAGGCATGGCCAAGGATCATCGGTCCCCAGGAGCCGAAGTAATCCAGATAGCGGTTGGCGTCCGCATCCCAAAGAAAAGCGCCTTTGGCTTTGGCCACAAAAGGCGGTTGGCCGCCGACAGCCACAAAGGCGCGCACCGGAGAACTTACGCCGCCAGGAAATAGCCGCTCCGCTCGCTGGCGAAGCGCTTCAGAACGATATAACTCTCGAGCCATTTAGTTCACTTGGGATATTGCAACTACCGCGGATTCCGCATGACGCTTCCGGCAGTCAGCTGCCTGCGGCGCCAATTCCAGTATAGATTCCTCACTATCGGGAGCGCCGATTTTCCTCCGACACAACAATCGCGCATATGGAGGATGCACGCCCATATGCGCCGCTGCGAAAGAGGCTTCCTGGCCTCAACTCTCGACTCCGGGAGGCGGTAGGCCGCGGTCGGTAAGTTCCGTCAGCGAAGCCAGCCGCTCCGCCAGTTCCACAGTAAGCGCGTCCGGAGCCAGCCTCCAGCTCCAGTTATCCTCCGGCTTGGCAGGAGTATTCATGCGCGATTCGGAACCCAGACCAAGAAGATCCTGCACCGGGAAGAGACAAGTTTTGGCAACCGAAGCAGCGACCGCACGAATCATCGACCACACCACATCGTCTTCCCGCGGATGCAGATAGGTTTCGACCGCCTCCTTCTCTTCTTGGGTTGCGCCATGAAGCCACCAGCCCGCCACCGTGTCATTATCGTGCGTTCCGGTATAGGCCACGGTGTTGCACGGATAGCGGTGGGGCAAATGGATGCGGGCTCCTGGACTACCGAAGCCGAACTGAAGGACGCGCATTCCCGGCAGGCCGAAGCGCTCGCGCAGCGCCTCCACCTCCGGGGTGATTAGTCCCAGGTCTTCGGCAATGAAGGGCAGTTCGCCAAACCGCTCTTGGAGCGTCTGAAAGAGGGCAGCCCCGGGAGCTTTGATCCATTCCCCGCGCACCGCTGTCTCGTCTTCCGCCGGAATGGACCAGAAGGCGTCGAAGCCGCGGAAATGATCCAGACGCATGTGATCGAAGAGTGAGCATGACCGGCGAATGCGCTCCACCCACCAGGCGAATCCGGTCCCGGCCAGCGCGTCCCAGCGATAGAGCGGATTTCCCCATCTCTGCCCCGTCGCACTGAAATAATCGGGGGGAACGCCCGCCACGTGACTCGGCGCAAGGTCTTCACGCAAGTCGAAGATGCCGCGATGCGTCCACACGTCGGCGCTGTCATAGTTGACGAAGATAGCGACATCACCGATCAACTGTATATTGCGCTCTCCACAGTAAGCGCGAAGAGCGCGCCACTGTTCGTCGAAAGCAAACTGAATCGCCTTCACGATTCCAATCCCCTCACTGTGCCGCTCGTCCAAGCTGCGTAGGGCGGCAGCCTCGCGCCGGGCGAACTGCGAGGGCCAGGTTTGCCAGGAGTTGGAGTGGAACTCCTGCCGCAGTACTGAATAGCGGGCATAATCGTCCAGCCAGTAGCGATTCTCTTCTTGAAAGCGGGCGTAGCGTTCCCACTGCGCGGCATCATGGTTGGCGATGAAACTGCGCGCGGCCTCAACCAGCAGCGGTCCCTTGGCTGCGGCCACTTGCTCGAAGCGGACATTGCCTTGCTCCCCCGGCAGTTCAGCGACGCGCTCGGGCGCAATCCATCCGGCCCCGGCCAGTCGTTGCAGGCTGATAAACAAAGGATTGCCGGCAAAAGCAGAGAGCGACGAGTAGGGAGAGTTGCCAAATCCGGTCGGGCCCAGCGGGAGCACTTGCCACAACCGCTGTTTCGCAAGAGCCAGAAAATCCGCGAACTCATATGCGGCGGGACCCAGATCGCCGATGCCCCCGGAAGACGCTAGGGAGGAGAGATGCAGCAAAAGTCCGGAAGAACGTTCAAAAGGCATTCGAAGAGTTGCGAAGCTCCAGCATTGCTGGTTGAGATGCGGAAAAGAGAGCCTCAGCTCGCGCCGGTCCCCAAAACCGCAAACCAGCGCACTCTCTTTGGCGCGCCCTACCCGCCTTGCGTGTCTCCACCTAAAGCCGATGTTGGGTTCTTGGTCAGGCGGATGAGGCCGCGCTTTTCATAGCTGGCCGTCAGGTTGGTTACGAAGACGGCGAACATGTTGTTCCGGCGAGTCCCCAGCAACTGCTCGTGCGTCGCGTCGAAGTTCTTAGCGATCTCCGCAGCATCCGGTTGCTGCTTGTCATCGATCTTGACTACCACGCCGGTGTGCCCCGTGTTGATCGCCTTGCCGATTTGTCCAACATTCAGATTGAAAATATCGGGCGCAGCAGAGGAAAGCTGCCCGATGTCCGGCACCTGTGCCGTGCGGTCCACCAAGTCGCTGGTCTTCACGGTGGCGCCAACCTCTTTTGCGGCTTGAGCCAAGTTGCCGTCGGCTTTGGCCTTGTTGGCAAGCTCCTCGGTTTTACGAGCCAGGAGCACCGGCAACTGCTGCTGCCGGAAATCGTCGAGTAAATGCGACTTGTAGGCCGCGAAGGTCGGTGCATGCGCCGCTTGGATGGCGGTTACCTGAAAGACTGCAAAACCGTCTCCTGTCGAGGCGACCTGGGGCGCGGCGCCCTGCTTGGCAGAGAAAGCCAGCGATAGCATTTTGGAGCTGTCCGCTAGGCCCGGCACCACAGCGGTTTGCTGCAGATCGCCGGTGGTCGCAACCTGCAGGTGATGGGCTTGCGCGGTTGCGGGCAATCCCTTCTTGGCGGCCTCGGTGGCCAGTTGTTGCGCGAAAGCAGCCATCTGCTGATCTTCCTTTTCGCGGGTGAGCGTGGCGAGAATTTCGCCCTTAACTTCGTCCAGCGATTTTGTGTGCGCCGCCTGCTTCGCTTCCGCCTTAATGATGTGGTAGCCGAATTGCGTTTTGACAACCCCAGAGATCTCACCAGGCTGCAAAGCGAAGGCTGCCTTCTCAAAGGCCGGAACTGTGACACCGCGTTGGATAAAGCCCAGTTCTCCGCCCTGCGCCTTGCTCCCGGGATCATCCGAATACTTCTTCGCCAATGTCGCGAAATCGGCTCCCGCTTTGATCTGCTTGAGCAGGTCTTCCGCCTTCTGCTTCGCTGCCTGATCCGTTTTTGCGTCCGCGTTCTCAGGAACCTTGATCAGAATGTGCCGTACTTTGACCTCTTCGGGAACTTGATAATCCTTTTGGTGCGCCTGAAAGTAGTCTGCCACTTCCTGATCAGTCACCTTCGGCTCGCCGCCGGGCGCTTGGTCCCGATTAAAAGCGATATAGGTCAGCGTCCGCGTCTCCGGCACCGCGTTCTTGTAACGCGCCGCATTCTCTGTGAAGAACTTCTGCAACTCGGCGTCAGTGGGATTGATCTGTTTGCTCAGATCATCGGAGTTGAGGACCGCATAGTCGAACTTGATTTTCGTGCCCTGTTGGCGATAGGTATCCCGCACCTGCTGATCCGAGACTGAAATCCCGCCGGTGATGGCAGCCTCCAGCCGATCGATCTCAATCTCTTTCTTCACCTGCTGCTCAAAATCATGGATCGAAGTCTGGAAGTAGTTCTGCACAAAATCGGCATAGCGGTCCTGCCCCACGAACTGGCCGTTGGGGAAGAGAGCCTGACCGAAGGGGCCGCTCTGCAGGTAATGGGTAAGATCGGCGTCGCTGACTTCGTAGCCAAGCCGGCTGGCCTCCTGCACCAGCACTTCACGCTGGATCAGCGCCTGGCCCGCACGGGGCATAAGGTAAGGGAGCAACTGATCGGGAAGGTGCTGCTGCTGCAACATGCGCTGCGCAATCTGCTGAACCTCCGGCGTGGTGATATTGGAGGTCGAGCCGAAGACGCGGCCCAGGCCGCCGGAGCTGTGAACTACGGCGTAGGTGTCAGACGAGGAACCTTCCCCGGCAAAGATGCCAGGCACGAGAAAGATCACCATGGCGACGCATGATGCAACGATGATGAGCCAAAAAAGGATCTTGATGGCCTTATTTTCTTGCTGGAGAAAACGGATCATGAGCGGGGTGCAACCTCAATTCCGATTTTAGAGCATTCGCGCGGCCGCCGCGCCTCATCTGCCTCTACCTCATACGGTTTAGTCAGGAAAGCCGCACTTCTCGACCCACGGTGGGCATGGCAATCGTGAATCCGGTTTAGGCTGCCGCACAAGGACCGCTCTGACAGAACCGTCCCATCGACTGCTCGCTCTTGCCGGGGACCGGGCGCTTCTAGGAGGAAAAACTCCGTCTATCTCCAGCGCCCATAGCGATAGTAGTAAGCGCCGGGATAACGATACCCGTAGGCGTAGGGATATGGGTATGCATAGGGATAGGGATAGGCATACCCGTATGGGTAGCCATAGGCATAGGGCGCGGGCGGGGCATAGCCATAGTACCCCTCGCGCGGGCCGCGATACCTACGCTGCGGGGGCGGTGCGGAATCATCCACCAGCCGCTGCGCCTCTTCACGGGTAACCGGCTGCACAGCTACCGGCTGAGTCAAGCGGAAGGAGAGCACAGCTTCGGGAGGAATCACGCCCCGGGGACCCGATGTCGCCGCCGATGCGCCCAGCCCCAAGCCCGTTCCCGCGGCTGCTCCCACCGCCGCACCGGGGCCGCCGCCGGCGACTGCCCCGATCATCGCTCCCAAGACCGCCGCGCCTATCGTATTGCCCGCGGTGTAGCCGCCCTTTCCGGGACCATTCATCGACCAAACATTGGTGGCCAGCGGGTAGGCGTGGCCGCCCAATGTAAGGCTCGTGATCTGGAGAGCCATACCGGAACTGCCGGCCAATTCTCCGGCTTTTTTCACGTCGACAACAATCCCGGTTAGCTCGGCGCCACGCGGGATCGCCAGGACGTTCCCGGAGTAAACGCTGCGCGCGAGGGTAGCTTGAAAATAATCTCCGGCCCGCAGCTTCTTGGTGTCCAAAGGCTGAGCAGTGCGGACTTGGAGCACTGTCCCCGTCGAAATGGTAACCGGGCCAGATGGAGCCGCAGGAGGGGCGTAAGCCGGTTGCTCACCTGCGTACCCCTGCTGTCCGGGGGCCTGGCCTCGATACGGAGGCCGGGCTGTTTCGGGGGCCTGCGGAGCACGTGGAGAAGCGCTCGGGGCTGGATTCGGCTCCGCGGCCGGAGCGGCGTTCTGGGTTTGATCCGGGGCTTGATCCGGGGCTTGATCTTGGGCTGGAGCGGATTGGGCATCTGGAGGGGGCGGGGCCGGGACCGCACCATTCTGCGCGTCGGGCGGCGGCCCCGCGGGCCCCCAATCTCCCTGCTGCCCCGGCGGCGGTGAGGCTTGCTGCACCTGATTCTGTTGAGGCGGATTCTGTTGCGCCATCGCCGGCAACGCCCACAGGCCAACGCTGAGCGCCAAACCGGCTCCCAAGGGCCGTAAGAAGACCCGCCAGAACGTCCCTTGGCCACCGCTTGTTCCGCGCATCTCCATATCTCTCCTCCGCCCTCGAATCCAGAACTTTCACCGCGTCCATTGGACGCATTCCCGGCTTCCCGGGTGCTTATTTGAACCCGATATCGCAGGAGAAGTTGGCCTCGCGGGCGATGACCGCCGGCCCCCGCTCGTGATAGATCTTCTGATATGCCCGCAATAGCGGAAAAGCGTTTGCATCTCAGCAAGATCGCTCCCGGGGCCATCCAGTCCGAGATTCGGGCGATGACGGTGGAGTGCGACCGAGTCGGCGGCATCAACTTGGCTCAAGGGGTGTGCGATACTCCTCTTCCTCCGGCCGTTCAGCAGGCCGCCTTGCGCGCCATCACAGATGGCCACAACACCTATACGCGCGCCGACGGCATTGCCGAGCTGCGGTTCGCCCTGGCCGAGCGGCTGGAGCGCTATAACCATTTGAAGGTCGATCCGCGATCGCAACTGGTTGTCACCTCCGGCGCCACCGGTGCGATGTATGCGTCTTGCCTTGCCCTCTTCGACGCTGGAGACGAGGTTCTGATTTTCGAGCCTTTTTATGGCTACCACCTCAACACACTGCGCTCACTGGGGGTCAAGCCGGTCGCTCTTTCTCTTGCCGGAAGCCGTCGGGAGATTGATTTTGACGCTTTGCGCGCCGCCGTCACCCCGCGCACCCGAGCAATGGTGCTCAACAGCCCTAACAATCCGTCAGGAAAGGTGCTCACGAGAGCGGAGCTGGAGAAGCTGGCGGAGTTCTCGATCGAGCACGATCTCTTCGTGCTGACCGATGAGATTTACGAGTACTTCCTCTACGACGGCACTGAGCACATCAGCATTGCAACGCTACCCGGAATGGCGGAGCGGACGATCACTATTTCGGGCCTCTCGAAAACGTTCAGCATCACCGGCTGGCGCATCGGTTATCTCGCGGCGAGCAGTTCCTGGGTTCCGTCGATCGCCTATTTTCACGATCTGGTCTATGTCTGCAGCCCCGCTCCCTTGCAATATGGCGCGGCGGCAGGGCTGCGCGAGCTTCCGGAGAGTTTTTACAGGGATCTTTCCGCTAGCTACCAGCGCAAACGCGACATGCTCTGCGCAGCGCTCGGCTCGGCCGGTTTAACGCCGAATGTTCCGCCGGGAGCGTATTACGTACTTGCCGATGCAACAGTTCTTGAGGGGAAGACAGCGCGGGAAAAAGCGCATGCTCTTCTGCGCGCCACCCAGGTTGCCGCGGTTGCCGGATCGGCTTTCTATGCCTCCGGAGGAGGAGATAACCTCCTCCGCTTCTGCTTTGCCAAACGCGACGCCGATCTGGAGAGGGCATGCGCAGCTCTGCGAACGCTTAGGGCCTGACCGCCGGAAGCTTTCTTTGCTCTCTTCGGCTCAGATTGAAGTGCTGGGAATGGGCTTCGAGCGCCTTCGCGCCACGGTGGGGCATCGCAATCGTGAATCCGCTCTAGCAGCAGCCACCGGCAATCGATGGGATCACCAGCACCTCATCGCCATCTTTGAAAGCGTACTTGTCCTCGCCCAAAAAGCGAATGTCTTCATCGTTCACATAGAAGTTGATGAAGCGGCGCACCTTGCCGTCGCCATCGCGCAAGTGCTGCTTGAGCTCGGGGAAATTGGCCTCCAGGCCGGCAATCAGCTCAGGTAGATTTTTTGCCTCCAACTTGATTTCGCGGGTTCCATTGGTGTGCTTTTGGAAGGCATTGGGAAGTAGAACATTAACGGGCATAAGCTCCCTCCACGGCGGGGGCGGCCGGCTGAGCCGGCGCTCTTCCCGGTTGGATCCGATCCAGATACGCTTCTTCAAAATCCGCCAAGCGCGGGCGGATTGCCGGCAGCTGCTCGAACTTGCCATCCAGCGCGTCCAGCGTCTTGAGCCCGTTGCCGGTGATGGCAACAACGGTCAGATCATCGGGAGAAATTCTACCGTGAGCATAGAGCCGGGCAGTGACGGCAGTGGTGACACCGCCAGCCGTCTCGGTGAAGACGCCTTCCGTCTCCGCCAGCTCCCGAATAGCCGACACAATCTCTACGTCGGAGACGTCCTCGGCCCAGCCGCCGCTCTCCCGGATGGCGCGGGCGGCATAGGGGCCGTCGGCCGGATTGCCGATGGCGAGCGAGCGTGCAATCGTCTGCGGCCGCTGCGGTTCGATGTGCTCTCCACCCTTCTTGACCGCCTGGACAATGGGTGAACAACCGGTAGCCTGCGCGCCGAAAAAGCGAACGGTTTTCGGTTCCACCAAGCCAAGATCGATCAGCTCCTGAAACGCCTTGCGGATTTTGGTGATGAGCGAGCCTCCGGCCATGGGAACCACCACGTTGTCAGGCAGCCTCCAGCCCAATTGCTCGGCAATCTCGAAGCCGAAGGTCTTGGAGCCCTCGGCATAATAGGGCCGAAGGTTCACATTGACGAAGCCCCAGTTGAAGCGGTCGGCAATTTGAGAACAGAGACGGTTGCAATGATCATAGTTCCCGTCGATGCGCACCAATGTCGCTCCGTAGATCTGGGTGTTGAGAATCTTGGCCGGCTCCAGATCGGCCGGTACCAGGATGCAGGTCTTCAGGCCCAGACGGGCTGCCTGGGCGGCTACTGCATTGGCCAGATTGCCGGTGGAGGAGCAGCCCACCGTGTCGAAACCGAAGCCTTGCGCCGCGGCCAAGGCCACTGAGACCACGCGGTCCTTAAAACTGAGCGTGGGCAGGCAGACCGCATCGTTTTTCAGATAGAGGTTCTTAGCGCCAATGCGCTTGGCCAGCCGCGGAGCGGCCATCAGGGGCGTCATACCGGAGGGCGTAACCGGGATATAGCTGTCGGGAACCGGCAATAAGGCGCGATAACGCCACATGTTCCAAGGGCCCTGCGCGATGGCTTCGCGCGTGAATTTCGATTTGATTGCCGGCAAATCGAAAACCACTTCCAAGGGCGAGAAGCAGTCGTCGCAAATCGACAAGGGTTGGATGTCAAACCGCTTGCCGCACTCCCTACAACGCAGCTCATAACTAGATGCCATTTGCAGCCCTCATAGTTGGAGAGCGGCGAAATGCACGGGCTTCACGTGACGGAACTCTTACAAAAACATTAGGAAATAGCGAGATGCGCGTAACAACGCACCCCGAATCTCATGTTTCCCGATTCCTTGCGGAATGCAGGAGAGAGTTGACACCATACTCCTGGATTGCCCAGGCAGGTTGTCGTGGCGTCACAGGGCCCGTCCCTCAGCCACTCTTCATGAAATTCAGGCTCGCTCACAAGGAGCAAACTTGAATAAATCGTTTATATCATCCCCGCTTGGCCGGTGCAACATCGCTTCCAACTACGGTCGCGGGAGTGGGACTCTATGTTCGAGGGATGGCGATGCCTCATCTGACGCCAGTGCTGCTGACCGCCGCGATGCTCACATTGCTGCCCTTGGCAGCCGCAGCCTTCTTTCCGGCGCATGTCGCGCGTTGGCCGACGCACGGTCCCTCCGCGATGCTTTGGCCCGCACTGCTCGCGCTGCCATATCTCCTGGTCTCCATTCCAGCCGGCATCTTCCATATCTCATGGCTGGCGGTCTATGCGCTGCTTCCGATTGCAATAGCCGCCCTGCTACGGCGAGCGGCTCGGCGCGATCCCGGTCAGCGCGGCACCTGGATGGATTACTCCGTGCTTCTGCTGCTCGGGCTGGCGGTCGATCTGCGCTGGTTTGAGCCGGCGTGGCCCCCCCACTTGGCAGCCTTCAACAAGATTTTGCTGCTCGACGCCGGGATCTATGGCTTTCTGGCGGTGCGTCAACTGGATGGATGCGGCTTCAGCCTGCGCGTGCACGCAACCGACGTACTCATCGGGCTGCGTGAGCTGGCCTTCTATGCGCCGATCGCAATTCCCTTTGGCCTGGCGCTTCGCTTTCTGCACTTCCACGGGCATCGGCCCGCGGCGGGGTCCGCCATCTTCGCCTGGTGCTTCACGTTTGTCTTGATCGCCATTCCCGAAGAGCTATTCTTTCGCGGCTGGCTGCAGAACTTGTTGGAGCGCCGCCTGGGACGCCATGGCGCTCTCGCAGCCACTGCCATCCTCTTCGGCCTCTCGCATTTCAACAAGCGCAGCCTCCGCTTCAACTGGCGATATGTGCTGCTGGCCGCAATCGCCGGCATCTTCTACGGCCGATCGTGGCGTGCTCGGCGTCGAGTGGCAGCCTCCGCCATCACCCATGCCTCGGTGGATACGCTTTGGTCCCTCTTTTTACGCTGACCAGCGCTTATTCTTGGATTCCTCCCCGCCGATGCCCCGCTCGATCCGCATGATAGGTCCAATACCCGCGCCCAACGCGCATATGATGGTCCACTGCGTTCGGCACCGTTAGGGCCACTGCGAGGCCCAGAATCGCATGCGCCACCCCCAGGCTGAAGACTCCGCGATAGCGCACAAAGAGCAGGCAAGCCATGGTTCCCCACAGCAGGGTCATTGGAACCAGCACCGGATTCGGCAGGTGGGCCGAAGCGAATAAAACAGCGGCGATTCCCACCGCCCACCGTTCGGAGCGCACCAGCCGGAGCAGGCGCAATAAGACAACATCTTGCAGAACAATCTGCTGCAGGATGGACCAGACGATATAGCCTCCGGCACGCGGCCAAAGCGGACGGCCTGCGGATGAGGAAAGAGAGACGCCGTGCAGGCTGTGCGCCGCCCCGGCTACGGCAATCGCCGCCGCTGCCAGGAACAGAGCCGCCCCAACCACCCAGAGCAATCGCAGCGAGCTTCGCAGTCCGAATCCCAGGTTTTCCCAGTCATCCCTCCGTGCCAGCAGAATCGCGGCGACCCAGGCGATCCCGATCCAGAACAGAAGCCGCTGCAGGGGCTGCGCCATCCAGCAGCCCCCTAGGATGAGCCCATAGGTCACCGCCAGCTCGAGTGCGTCCCGGCGCCGGCCGCCAAAACGCTGCTGATCCGCGTTTTCGGTTACAGTACACATGCACGTCTTCTTGGACGGCCGCCGATGTTGCGCGGTCCCGCTCCGCGGCCTCGATCACAGCTCGGCCCGCTCCAGGCTTGCAGAACATTTCTCTTGCGGCCATATCGGGAACAGCCTCTACGCCGGGCCTGTGCCGGGGGACGTGCAGAAATGCTCTACCCGCGCAGCCAACAGGCGCTATGGGGCTTTGCATCTCAAAGGCCATTGTCGATGAACGCATCTTCCGGCAAAGCATGGCGTGACCGCGTAGCCGCACTCAAGAACGTGCCGCCGGTGCTCAAGCTGCTATGGGATTCCGGCCACTCCGTCGTGGTTTGGGGCGTCGCGCTGCGGTTCATTGTTGCCGCTCTCCCCTGGGTGATCACCGCCGTCGCGGCCTGGATCCTCAAATACGTTCAGAATGCAATCTCCCATCAGCCGCTTCCACCGCATTTCTGGTGGGTGGTAGGGGCAGAGGTTGGTCTGGCGGTACTGAGCAACATACTGAACCGCATCATCGACTTTCTCGATAGCCTGATGGCCGACCGCTACACGCAACACGTCAGCGTGAAGGTCATGGAGCAGGCCTCGCGGCTGGACCTGACCGCCTATGAAGACCCCGTGTATTACGACCGGCTGGAGCGGGCCCGGGTACAGGCCACCGACCGCCTCGGGATGATCCAGCAAATGGGCCGCCTGCTGCAGCAGGTGATCACAACCGCCATCTTCACCTTCACGTTGCTGCATTACTCAGTCTGGCTCTTTCTGCTGCTGATTGCCGGAGTGATTCCCTCGTTCCTCGGCGAGGCCCACTATGCCTTCCTGGGTTACGCCAAGAACTTCCGCCAGACCCCTGCGCGGCGACAGATGGATTATCTGCGCCAGGTAGGCGGCAGCAAGGAGGCGGCCAAAGAACTTAAGCTTTTCAACCTTGCGCGATATCTCACCAGTCGCTTTTCCCGGCTGGCCAACCAAATCTACGAGGAAAATGTCGCGCTCTCCAAGCGGGTGCTGGTCTGGGGAGGATTGCTATCGATCATCGGCATTTTAGGCTACTACGGGGCCTATGCCTATGTGATTTGGATGGCTGTACACGGCCGTTATCCGAGCATCGGAACCTATTATTTCGTCACCACGGCCATCATCCAGGCGAGTTCCGGGCTGCAGCAGGTCTTCTCCACCGTTTCTGGAGTGGCCGATCAGGCGCTCTTCCTGACCGACCTGCTCGCTTTCTTCCAAATGGAGCCAACGGTGCGCTCGAAGCCAGGCGCGAGTCCGGTTCCCCGTCCCATCCGGCGTGGTTTTGAGTTTCGTAACGTCGGATTCTGCTATCCCGGCACCCAGAGGAAGGTTCTCTCCGACTTCAACTTCCACCTCGCTCCCGGGGAACGGATCGCGCTTATCGGCCAAAACGGCCAAGGCAAAACCACAATCGTAAAGCTGCTGACTCGTCTCTACGATCCAACTGAGGGACAGATTCTGCTCGACGGCGTTGACTTGCGGGAATACGACCTGGACGATCTGCACCACGAGATCGGCGTTATCTTTCAAGACTTTATGCGCTATGAGATGACGGCGCGAGAGAACATCGCCATCGGACGGGTGGAGCGCGAACACACCGAAATGGAAATTCAAGACGCCGCGCGCAGGAGCATGGCCGCCGGAGTCATCGAGAAGCTGGCGGGAAAGTATGACCAGATGCTAGGCCGCCGCTTCGAAGGCGGAGTGGATTTATCTGGCGGCGAATGGCAGATGATGGCACTCGCCCGCGCCTACCTGCGCGATGCGCAGGTGCTGATTTTGGACGAGCCGACGGCCGCTCTCGACGCTCGCAGTGAATATGAAGTCTTCCGGCGTTTCGCCGAGCTGACTTCCGGAAAGATGGCATTGCTCATCTCGCATCGTTTTTCGACGGTGCGCATGGCAGACCGCATCGTAGTGCTGGAGGGCGGAAAACTCGTAGAGGAAGGCAGCCATGAACAACTGATGGCGCAGGGGACCCGCTATGCCGAGATGTTTGAACTACAGGCGGCCAGTTACCGATGAACCAATTCGCTTCCAGCCCGGAATGGCCCGCGCAAGCCGCGCTTGGCGACCAGCACGCTTATTCCCCGGATTCGCTCCGCGAGCAGGCCACGCAGGCCGCGCATAGCTGGAATGTCGCCTATACCATGCACGGCCCGAGCAGCTTCGGGCAGCGCATCGACTCGACCGACGAGTCGCTGGAGGAGTTTTATCAGCGGTTATTTGCT
>JANWJB010000225.1 GCA_025449575.1 Acidobacteriaceae bacterium | reverse complement strand
TTGCTGAAGGAAATTGCGGGTACTATGATGCTTGACAGCAATCCACTCATCCGAAAAGTGAACATCAACTTCACCTGCGCGCGAATAGCGGGGAATCCTATCCCTCAAGATCGCTCGATCATCCATAGGGGCGCTTGCGCCTTCGCGGGATGATTGGCCGACGCTATAGAGGCTGTGAGCGCAGGAATGAAACGCACTGGCCGCATTACCAGGGGGGTATCAGTTTGAAAACGGGAAGTGAATCGGAGATTGGGCGCTTCATGCTCAAGTTCATTGTCGCAAGTGCGTTCGTCACATTGCCTCTATGGTATGCAGCCGGCCAGACAGAAGCTCCCAAGGCGGTAAATGCCGGCGCGGCGGCAAATACACTGCCCGATGGCCCGGGAAAGCAACTGGTGCTGAAGAATTGCCAGTCTTGCCATAGCCTCGAGAGGGTCACCAGCAAGCGCGGCAATGCGGATGACTGGGCCAAGACCGTCAGCGAGATGATCGGACGCGGCGCCAACCTTTCCGATGACGATGCCGATACCGTGGTGGAATATTTGACCGCTCACTTCGGCATTGCCGCGCCTCAGCCCGGCCAGGCTACGCCGCCGGGGAAGGCTTCTCAATCGGTTTCCTCTACCGCTCCGTCCGCCGCCTTGTCCGCCACCCCGGCCTCGGCTCCATCTACCGCTCCGTCCGCCGCCCCAACGGCCGCCCCATCCACAGGCCCAACGGCCGACGCCGGCCGAACGGAGGAATCCAAGGGTCCGCTCAATGTGCGCGGCGCGCACGCTCAGACCAACTGGCCTCGCTTTGGCAACGAGCCCGGCGCGGAGCGCTATTCACCGCTGACGCAGATCAACACCGCCAATGTGGGTCGGCTGCAGGTGGCATGGAAATTCGATACGACGGTGGCCGACGCTCCAAAGCCGGAGCATCTTGGCCCCATGCACGGAGACAGCAGCTCGCCCCATCCAGCAGCAGGGCGCCGCTTCCACCTTTTTCGAGGATCGGAGTCCGAGCCCGTAGTGGTCGACGATGTGCTGTACATGTCCACCGGCTACGGCCACGTGGTTGCGCTCAACGCGGAGACAGGGGAAAAGATTTGGGATATCGCCAGCCCGCACCGGCCGGCGATGCGCGGCGTAAGTTACTGGCCGGGAACCAAAGGCTACGCACCGGAGATTGTTTACGGCACGATGGATGGATGGCTCATTGCGCTCGACGCCAAGACCGGAAAGCTCGTGCCAAGTTTCGGCGTTGGCGGCATGGTCGATCTGAAAATCGGCCAGGTAATGAGCCCCGATTACCCCACGTGGAGCGTCCGATCCCCGGTGACGATCTACAAAAATTATGTTCTTCCAGGCTGCTTCCCAGGAGAGAAGCCGGCCTTCGGCGGCCGCTGCGATATTCGCGCATTCGACATGAGGACCGGGAAGCTGGTGTGGACCTTCCACACGGTGCCCCAACCCGGTGAACGAAACCACAATACGTGGAAGGACGGCCAATGGGAAAACCGCTCCGGGGTCAACAACTGGGGATTCATGAGCGTGGATGTGAAGCGCGGCCTGATCTTCGTGCCCCTCGGCTCACCGAATACGGACTTTTACGGTGGCGATCGCGCTGGTTTAAACCTGTACGGCAACAGCATCGTTGCATTGGATGCCAACACCGGCAAGCTGAAGTGGTATTTCCAGACGGTGCACCATGACAACTGGGATTACGACGATTCCTCGGCGCCCATCCTGATCACCGTCAAGCATGGCGGCAAGGAGATTCCGGCGGTCGCGCAGACCGACAAAGACGGTTACATGTACATTCTGAACCGCGAAACCGGAAAGCCGGTCTACGGAGTCAAAGAGGTTCCCATCAAGAATGACAACCCCAACCCGGGAGATTCCAATTGGCCTACCGAGCCGATTCCGGTCAAGCCGCCACCGTTGGCGCGCGAGTCCTTCTCTCCCGATGAAATTGCCACCGTCACGCCTGAGCATGAGCAGTATTGCAAGACGCTGTTGGCGTTGGAAGGCGGGGCAATGACGGGCGGCCCATTTGCGCAGTATGGGCCGAAGTTGCGCGTGATCTTCCCCGGCTGGACGGGCGGCACCAACTGGGGCGGCGGCGCCTACGACCCGAAGCTTGGCTACATCTTCATCGGCAGCAAGGACCTGGGCAACTTCAACAAGCTGGTTCCGGATGGACATGGCGGCTATACCCGAGTGGGACCCGACAACGCGCCCCCCGGCATGGGTGATTATTTCTGGGATGGCAAGAAGGGCTGGCCATGCCAGCAGCCGCCGTGGGGACGCTTGTTCGCGGTCAATGTCAATACCGGCGACATTGCATGGCAGGTGCCGCTGGGGTCATTTGCCGCACTCGACAAGCTGGGCATCCCCAAAACAGGAACCCCATTGGGAAGCGGCGGCGGCATTGCCACCGCCGGAGGGCTGGTGTTTATCGGCGCCGCTGCGGATGGGAAATTCCGGGCCTTCGATGAGCGCACCGGAAAGCAGCTTTGGGAGACCGATCTAAACGTCACCATCAACGCGACCCCCATTACTTGGATGGGGAAGAATGGCAAGCAGTACATTGCTGTCATGGCCGGAGGTACTCCACACAATGGAGCCAAGCCCACGTTCCTGTATGTCTGGAGCTTGCCTAGCGAATAGGTGCAATGCAGGCATGGAAACAAGGGAAATGCAGAGCATGAAAAAAGCCGCGGCGCGCGGTCCGCGCAAGCCGCGTGCTCGGGGAAGGATAGCGCGGATGGCCCCGCCTCCTTCCCGGTTCGTAGACTTGCCGCAAAACGCTTATCATCGATCGCAGCAATCCATTGACATTCGGCATAGTTCAATCGCCAACGCCATGATCATTGCGTTTGTGGGGCTGGAGTGCGGACATCTACCGTCCGCGGCAAAGAAGAAGCAGTTATTGACAGTGACGGTTCTGACGAAGACAGCGGCGAAGCAATCCTGAGTCTTCGATCCAACGTGAGATGCATGAGGGAAAAATGAAACGCAGGGAATTCCTTAAGAACGGCGCAATGCTTGCCGGGCTGGCGAGTTCGTCGGCTTTGGTCCCGCCGGCGATAGCCAACGAAACAGCCGGGCAGAAGCCGGCACAGGGTTCCCGGGTCAGGGCGGTTTCGCAAGAGATTCGTTCCACGGATTATCTCCGCCGCGCGCAGGCGGATCACTATTTGCCCAAGCCGCCGGCAATGACCGCATCGTATCTCCCGGGTGGAGCCACCGTTTCACCGATGCCGCTCAAAGAACGGCTGCGGCGCGGCATAGTGCCACGGCGAGGCTTTTGCAGCATCGCACCCGCCAGCGATGCACTTCTCATCTCCGGCAATGGGCCGATGAGTATCGACATGCAGTGCGACCCATATTCGGAGCAGATCGTTTTCCGTCACGAAAGCGTGTTCGTGCCGCAGAAGCACTTCGAGGCGCCGAACATCGCGGGTATCTTCCCTCAAGTGCGGCGAATGATGCTGGACGGAAAATACCACGAAGCCGCGAAATTCGCGCACGACGAATGGCACAAGAGTCCCCTGCCGGCGGGAGGCGGCTACGGCAGGGGCCCGGCGTTCTCGATGCGTTTGGGTTATCCGAAATCCGCTTCAGTCAGAGATTATCTGCGCACGGTCGATTTTGAGAGCACGGAGTTGAAGGTTCACTGGACTGACGAGCGCGGGGAGTGGACGCGCCGGATTTTTGCCTCGCGGCCGGACAACATTGTGGCCCAATGGCTCACTGCACCCAAAGGGCAGTCCCTGAATCTCCGGATACTGCTCGAAAGAGTCGGCGGCGGCGGCTTCGGCGGGAGAGGCGGCTTCGGCGGCGGCGGGCTGGGGGCGCCCTTGAGCGGCCAGACGCGGCGTGCGCAAGGCCTCTTCGGCGCGCGCGGAGGCGGCGCACAAGGCGAATTTCATCAGGACTACAACGAGCAGCGGCTGATCTTCAAGGGTGTTTTGGATCCCTCGGTGAACAACAGCGGTTATGCCGGCGTCACCCGCGTGGTGCGCGACGGCGGCTCGGCTCGCATGGACGGCAACACGCTGGTGGTCGAGAATGCGACGTCCGTGATGCTGCTTACCCGCATTGAAGCTTTCCCCGACTACAGCGAGCAGCAGGTGGAAGCGCTGCGGCAGTCGGTGGAGCAACTTACTCCGGATTATCCTGCGCTGTTGGAGCGGGCGCGGAAGGTTCAGTCGGAGATGCTGAACCGCGTCACCGTGGATTTCGGAGGCGCGCCGCAATACGCCATGTCTTCAGAAGAACTTCTGTCCGATCAGCGGTCGAGCCCAGGGTACTCGGGCGCTTTTCTCGAAAAGCTATTCGAAATGTGCCGCTACTGGTTCATCCTGACCAGCGGCAAGTATTGCAGCATGCAGGCCGAAACGAATGCCAACATTAACCTGCAAATCGCTCCCGGCGTACAGGGCGATCACCGGGAAGGCATGGAAGCCTATTTCAACTGGATGGAAAGCCTGGTCCCGGATTACCGTACCAATGCAAAGAACATCTTCGGCATGCGCGGCACCCATTATGCGCTTACGCCGACTAAGGACTCGGGCGTCGATACCCATTTCGACTACGCGGCTTCCACCGGAGAGCTCTGGCCGCATCCTTACTGGCTTTCCGCCGGCGGCTGGTGCGTGCGCCCGTTCTGGGACCACTATCTGGTTACGGGTGACCTGACATTTCTGCGCGATCGCGTAGTGCCCGCCTATAAGGATCTAGCGCTGTTTTACGAAGATTTCCTGACGGTCACAGACAAAAATGGGAATTACGTCTTCGTCCCCTCCTTCTCGCCGGAAAACAATCCCGGGAACTTGAATCCTGGGTGCATGGCGGTGGTGAATGCCAGCATGGACATTTCCGTTTGCCGGGAAGTTCTGGGCAATCTGGTGGAAGCTTGCGAGCTGCTGGGTATGGAGGCAGACAGCGTGCCGAAATGGAAGGCGATGGTGGCCAAGTTGCCGCCTCACCTGCTGGAACCGGACGGCGCCATGAAGGAATGGGCATTAGCCTCACTAGGGGAGCGTTATGATCATCGCCACATCTCTCATCTCTATGGCGCATGGCCGGGGGACGCAATCGACCCGGACCGCATGCCGCGGCTGGCACGCGCCGCGCTGATCGCCGACCGGCACCGGGTTCCGGAGCGGTTGGCTGCTCATGGCCGCTGCCATCGCGCATTGGTGGGGGCGCGGCTCAAAGACAGCTACCTGGTGGACACCGAATTGCGGCAACTGATGGAAGAGGGCAATGTCGGAGCCACGCTCCGGACTTCCCACGATCCCTATGCCTATCCAATGCCGGATGCGCAAGGCGGCATTCAAATCATCATGATCGAAATGCTGGCCTACTCTCGCCCGGGTGTCATCGAGGTGCTTCCGGCGCTTCCTCCATCCCTCGTGAAAGGCGCGATCAACGGAATGTTGCTCCGCACCTTTGCCAGGCTCAACAAACTGTCCTGGGACATGGAAGCGCGCACCGTGGAGCTGACGATTACCTCGGCAAGAAAGCAGGATGTCACGTTGATAGCGCGGCACGGCATCGAAGGGATTTCCGCCCCGCCGGGAGCTTTGACGGCAAAGCTGGAGCGCGGCAAGGCCGCCTGCGACCTCCACTTGCCGGAAGGAAAACCGGTGGAGATTCACTTGAAGCTCGGACGCGACAACCCGTTGGATTGGGTAAATTGGGTCGCCTGACACGCGCAGAACAGCAGACGAGACGAGGAAATGATGAAACGCAGAGATTTTCTTAAGACAAGCGCCGCCGCCGGCCTGGTGGGCTCTCTAGGGGTTTCGCCGGCGCGCGCAGAAAGTGCTCCGAAAAAAGCGTCAGAACCATCGGGAGCGCCGCCGCTGGACAATCGTCCGGCGGAATATCTGCACCGCGCCAGAGGAGACCGTTTCCTTCCCAAGACACCGGCGCCCGCGAGATCGTATCCGATTTTGCCTATGCCGCCGGCCGAACGCCTCAAGCGGAAGCTTGTACCGCGGCGGGGATTTTGCAGCATTGCGCCCGGCGACTTAGTCAGCGAAAGTCTCATCTCCGGCAATGGAACTATGAACATCGAGTTGATGGGCGATCCTTATGCTGAGCAGATTCTCTTCCATCATGAAAGCCTGCTCATGCCATGGAAGAAGCCCTTGGAGGCTCCGCAGGTCGCAGACATTTTCCCGCAAGTGCGGCAGATGGTGCTGGCCGGCAAAGACCGTGAAGCGATGGCGCTCGCTCTCGAACACATGAATGGCGGCCCCATCAAGCAGGATACGGAGCCGCACCTCACGGTGCCGGCGTTCCTCATGCATCTCGATCTTCCCAAAGCCGAATCGGTCAAGGACTATCTCCGCACCGTCAATTTCGAGAATAGTGAGATCAAGGTCGCCTGGACGGATGAGCACGGCGACTGGATTCGTCGAACGTTTGCTTCCCGGCCCGACGACGTCGTTGTTCAGTGGCTCACCGCGCCGGCCGGTCAGCCGGTCAATGCGCGGATCTCATTGCAGAAGTCCGCGGCGTGGAGCATGGTTTCCGGGATGGACTGGGGCAGCCACGCCGGAATCAATACCACGGCGCCCGACCGGGCGGCATTCGCCCCGTCGGCAATCTATTCCGTAACACCTGCGAAGGGAGTCGAAGCCAACGAGGTTCGCCAGGACTTCAACCAGCAGCGCCTGATCTACAAGTGCATTTTGGATCCTTCTGTGGACAACAGCGGCTACGCCGGGGTGGTTCGCGTGGTGCGGCAGGGCGGATCGGCCCGCATGGAGGGCGACACCCTGGTGGTCGACAATGCGTCATCCTTGACACTGCTCACGCGCATTGAATATTTTTCCGACCTTAGCGACGACAAGGTGGAAGCGCTGAGTCAGGCGGTGGAAAGACTCACGCCGGATTATCCGGCATTGCTCGACCGGCACCAAAAGGTTCAGTCGGAGATGCTCAACCGCGTCACCGTGGACTTCGGCGGCGCTTCGCAATTTGGCTTGGCGGCGGAGGAGCTTCTGAGCGATCAGCGATCGCGGCCGGATTACTCGCCCGCGTTGCTGGAGAAGATCTTTGAAATGGGCCGTTATTGGTTCATCGTCAACAGCGGCAAATATCCCAGCATCGCACCCGAGGTCAACGGCACCATCAACCTGCAAACCGCGGGCGCGGCGCAGGGCGACTTGCGCGAAGGCATGGAGGCATACTTCAACTGGATGGAGAGCCTTGCCCCGGATTGCCGGGCCAACGCCAAGAACGTCTACGGCCTTCGCGGCGCCTCTTATCCCCTCTTTCCGGACAAGGGTGTCGGCGCCAATTTCTATTACACCAGCAGTTCCGGAATCGGAATTTGGCCCTACTGGATTTCGGCCGGTGGGTGGTACGCGCGCCAGTTCTGGGACCACTATCTGACCACCGGCGATACGGATTTCTTGCGCAGCCGGGTGGTGCCTATTTACCAAGACCTGGC
>JANWJB010000224.1 GCA_025449575.1 Acidobacteriaceae bacterium | reverse complement strand
TGCGGGGTGATCATCTGAGGGAACAATTCCCTCAGACGGGACTTGTACGGCTCGGCACCATTCGTGGCGATGGTCAATTCCAGAGCCGCAGCCCAGTCCAGTCCGACGCCAAATCTGCCACGGCCGAAGCCGACCGGCGCAGTTGTTTGTGCGCTAGTGCTGCCGGAGCTTGTCGGAGCGCCCGAGCTGCTCCCTGGGTTACGACCGCCTGGAGCGCCAGAGACCGCACCCTGAGACGCAGCCAGCACACCACCTCCGGGGCCACCTGCTGGAGCCGCTCCTCCTAAGCCGCCGCCCGCCGGATTCTGCGTTGGGTGAGCCTTCTCGTCGTTCCATGCTTTGGTCGCGGTCTCGAGGCAGTCTTTCGCTAACGCGTCATCCCAGCCTTTCAGCGTATCCGCCGCTGCGGCTAATGCCGCAATAGCGTTCCACTGGAAATACGGGTTGTTAGTAGTGAAGATCCAGCGATCGTCCGGCTTGCCGGAGTAGTCGCCCTTCACTTCATTCGGGCCGAGCTTCGGGTCGTAAATGCGGCCGTCAGTTTTCGACGCTCCGTCGCCGACCTGCGTGTACTGGCGCAGGTCTGGCTCGTGAGTGCCGCGGATGGCGTGACCGATATTGTGAAACTGCGCCAGGATAAGCAGTGCGCCGTGCTTGACTTGCTGCACTGTATCCGGCACGCCATCGGGACGGTGCATCTCAACCTCACGGGCGGCTTCATCCACCGTAAGCTCGTCGTACTTGAGATTGAATTCGCGATAGGCCAGAGCGAGGCTCTGAATCACGCTCAGTTGCGCGGGCTCCTCAAGATCGAAGTCGCCGGCGTCATACCAGCCGCCCACGTTCATTCCGGGGATGTGATCGCCGCCTTTGTACTTCCCGTCCGTTGCTGTCGCCTGGTTCCAGCCGTCGAATTGCTCCCCAACTACGGGCGCCATGCGGCCATCATCCAGGTGCGAAGCGCCATGCCACATGCGGTAGCCTTCGCGAACGGAAACGTGATCCATCTGCTCCGCGAGGTGATGGTCCAGGCTGTCCTGCCAGATGTTCGCGTAGGCGTCCTTTGAGATGGGGAAAGGCGCCGTACGCAGGGCTGCGTACTCAATGACATAAAGGCCGGGGTCATTCACGGGGGTGAAGTCGAATTTCGAATAGACGTAGCGCAGCCAGGGTGTTGAAGGCGTGGTCGGACCTTCGAACACCTGCTTGTAAGATCCGTCTTCCATCAGGCGCAGCACTTTGGCCGTCTTCGGGGCGTTGTACTTGGGGTCGAGTTCGAGCACCGCCACCTTTGAGAAGCCCGGCGCATAACCGACCTGGCTGTGCGCCATCATCGGCGGACGCGTCCAGTTCGGAATCACGTCCGGCCTGATGTGCCAGACGATGGCGCCGGTGCTCTTGCCCGAAGGAATCAGCGAACGCAATACAAACCACCCATTCTGCGCGCGGTCGCGTCCATCGAACAGCATGAGGTCGGCCGTATCCGATACTACATTCACCCGGGCCAGTGCATCGTCAATCCCCAGGGTGATGCTCTTGCCCTCGGCGAACGGCAACGGCTGAGTGTATCCCTTGGCCTTATCCCAGTCCTCCAGGTAGTACGCCTTTTTCGGTTCATCAGGCAGCGGCAAAACCTTCGTCATCGGATCGTTCGGCGTGCGCGGGAAGATGCCGGCTTTGGTTCCGTCCACCAGGTAAGCCTTGCCCATGTAGATCGAGGGCAGGAACTCCAGGTTGAAGCCAGCCCGGCCCACCAGTTTCTCCGGAAGCGGCTTGTCGAGATTGATGCTGACCTTCACGCCACCCGGCTCTGCTGCCACTTCCAGTGTGTAACTGAAGTCGAACGTCGGGAACGCGAGGTCGGCGGTGAGCCGGCTGGTCGCCTTGTCGGCGTGGCGATCTTTGAGGGTTGCTACCAAATCCCACTGCTCCGGCGTTGGCATCAGGCGCACGTCGCCGTTGGTGGCGATGCGCTGGCCGTGGAGAATCATCTCCATCGCCGTGTTTTTTTGGTCCACAAAAATGGGATGGTACGTGCTGTCGTAAAGAAAAACGCTGAAACCTTGCGTATCGAGGTAATTCTTGTCGGTCACCTTCATGGCAAAATCGGCGCCGGACAGGCCTGGGACCGAGATCAGGGCCGAGATCAAGGCTAAGACGAGACATACTCTGATTCGCGTGAACATAGATTGGGATTGATGCCGCTCCTTTGCCCCAACATGATATGACATGCACACCATCTGGGCGAGTTTGTTCCTCAAGCTTGAGGATTTATGAGCGGGCTATCAGCTGCTTCACGCCGTTCGCAGAGACCTGTTGATAAAAATGGGCAGGTTCCCTGAGCGCGTGAGGAGATTGAGCGCGACATTGCCATGACGCAAAACCTGCCGGAGCAGGAATTGCTGACGCAGAGACTGAAGGAAGCCGCGCCGTCAACTTAGGTGCGGTTCAGTCCTGAGAAACGCGCTTGTGTTTACGGAATATCGCGTCACTCCCCGAGTGGTCGGCAATACAGAAACTGGGAAGGCGCTTCCACAATTTCCGAATTGCCCGTGACTCGGCCAGTCAGTTTTGGAGTTCGTAAATCATCGGGTTCCCACCTCCTTAGCTCGTCTCCCCGGTGTTTGAGTCCGGAAACCAAGGCGGCCTTTTGTAGCAATGCAAAGCAGGGCAGCAACGCTGCCATAGGCTAACCAAAGAACGTTGTGTTGGACTGAGTTGCTGTAGAGCGTCGCCTTTCCGATCATGTCGTTGAGGATAACTCCAGTCCCCACGTTGTAGATGCCATGCACGACAATGGCGCACAGCACGTTGCCCCTAGAGCAATTGAACGCTAAAGACAGAAAGACGGAAGCCGCCATCGTCAGCATCGTGAACTGCCACCATGTCACGTTATAAATGTGAGCCAAGATGAGAGGAAGATGCCAGTTAGCCCAAAAAAAGCCAAGCACAAGCGCAGAACTCACCGGATCCAAATGACGCTGTAATCGTGGCAGAGCAAAACCACGCCAGCCAGCTTCCTCACCCAGTGGGCCGCCAACCAAGTTGGGGATGAATAGGACCGGCACTTGCATCAGGGACGACCATTGCCACCGATCAATGCCAGATTGGGTCATAAAAAACGCAGCGGCGAACGCCGCGACCAGCACCGCCGATGCACCGACCGCTACTCCGATCACGAGATCCCAAAGGCTTGACCAAATCCGTACCACTTTCCAGTTGCGCTCGAAGATGCGCTGCGTGACCAGCGCCGCCACGGTGGGTCCGAAGGTTCCTATCGAGAGAAAACTAAAGGAAGCCCTTTTTTCAACCAGAAGCGGCAGCCATAGAATGACGCTGATAGCATACGTAAGTGAAAAATATGTCGTCAGTTCCCGGAGCGCTCGGCTCCGCGACTCCGTGTCGGCAATGGCAGCCGAGGGCACTTCGGCATTATGCCACTTGACTCCCGGAACGAGTAGCAAACCGGAGTTAGTCCAGAAACGGGCTTCGAGGAGATTAATAGTGATGTCCGCGAAGCCGACTTCTGGACAACTTCCGGGGAGGCGGTCTCGCCGATCGGCTGTTGGTCAGGATTACTTACGGCATGGCGATCTATCAACACCTATCTGCGCCCGCCTCGCGCGCGAAAACTTCCGAGTAGCCGACAACTCAGCCGCTATGGGCCCTCTGAGCGTGGAGATTTGGTGACTCACGGTATAATCCTGCCTGCTTCTCTATGCCACTGACCCCCGGAACGATCCTCGGGCAGTATGAAATTCGCTCACCGCTTGGTGCGGGGGGAATGGGCGAAGTGTATCGCGCGCACGATCCGCGGCTAAACCGTGAAGTGGCGATCAAGGTCCTTCCCGCGTCACTTACTTCCGATCCCGACCGCTTGCGGCGTTTCGAACAGGAGGCGCGAGCCGCGGCAGCGCTGAACCATCCCAACATCCTTGTGGTCTACCAAATGGCGACTCACGATGGCTTTTCCTACATGGTGTCGGAGTTGCTGGAAGGCGAGACGCTGCGGGAGCGACTGCGGCACGGACCGATACCGCTGCGCAAAGCGATCGATTACGAAGTGCAGATCGCGCACGGTTTGGCCGCGGCACACGACAAAGGCATTGTCCATCGCGACCTGAAGCCGGAGAACCTGTTCCTCACGAAAGACGGACGGGTCAAGATTCTCGACTTTGGACTGGCGAAGGTGACCCAGCCGAAAGATGACTCCGGCCAGATGAACACTCTCACGCAGGGAACCGACCCTGGGATGGTAGTGGGGACCGCCGGTTACATGTCCCCTGAGCAGGTACGAGGCAAAACCGCCGACCATCGCTCCGACATTTTCGCCTTCGGCGCGATTCTCTACGAGACGGTGACCGGCAAACAAACATTTCGCAAGCCGACGTCGGCGGAAACCATGAGCGCAATCCTGAACGAAGAACCGCAGGCGATTTCGCAACTCACTCCGAGCGTGCCTCCGGGATTGGAGCGCGTCGCGCGCCGCTGCCTGGAAAAGGCCCCCGAGCAGCGCTTTCAGTCGGCCTCTGATCTGGCTTTCGCGCTGGAAGCATTATCGGATTCAGCCATCACATCGCCTACAGGCATCCATGCTCAGGAGAGCGGCAAGCCGAAGCGCAGGCGAATTGCAGTGGCCGGAGCGGTTGTAGTGATTGTGCTCGCCGCTGCCACGGCGCTGGCTTACTTCCGGATGCAGCCTCCGGGCGTACCGGTGCTCTCTAATTACGTCCAGCTTACCCATGACGGTCAGCGGAAAAACCTCTACACAACTGACGGTTCGCGGCTCTACTTGTATTGGAGTACCTCCGATTACACCGGCATGGCCCAAATGTCGGTGTCGGGCGGCGTGCCGCAGAAGTTACCCATTCTACCTTCGACCAATATGCTTCCTCGCGACTTGTCGCCGGACGGGTCGGAACTTCTAGTGATAGATGCGAAGGGCATTCCTCCAATGGGGCCGCTCTGGAGTGTGCCCATCCTGGGTGGTTCCCCCCGCCGGCTTGCCGATCTGGTCGGGAACGGCGGCAGTTGGTCCCCAGATGGCAAGCGGCTAGCTTATAGCGACGCGAGCAACTTGTACGTGGCGAACGCGGACGGCAGCGAACCTCGTAAGCTGCTTGCATTGAACAATACTGACGTTGCCGAGTATCTAATGTGGTCGCCGGGTGGCAATCATTTGCGATTTACTGAGACAAGCTTCACCACTGGCACTGCCTCGACATGGGAAGTCTCGGCGGATGGGACGAACTTGCATCGCATATTCCCCGGTTGTTGCGGCCGTTGGACAGCCGATGGAAAGTATTTCGTATTCGTCTCAAGAAAACAGATTTGGGCCATGCCGCGAAGAAGAGGTTGGCTTCACCCCGAACCCAAGCCGGTCCAGTTGACCTCCAGCCCCATGGCATTGGCCGATCCAGTTCCCAGCAAAGATGGAAAAAAGCTCTTTGTAATGGGGGCCACCACCCGCGGTCAGTTGATGCGTTACGACTTGAAGTCGCACGGGTTCGTACCTTTTCTCGGTGGCATCTCAGCAGAATTCGCGGGTTTTTCGAAGGATGGTCGATGGGTGGCCTACGTTTCCTATCCTGATGGCGCTCTGTGGCGCAGCAAAGCGGACGGGAGCGATCCCCTGCAAATGACTTACTCGTCCGATTATGCCTTCATGCCCCGGTGGTCGCCCGACGGCAAAGAGATATTGTTCTGGGAGACGCCGGTGGGCAAGCCGTCCCGAATCTATGAAGTGTCCGCCGACGGCGGAAGTCCCCGGCAACTGTTGCCTGACGATCTAACTCCGCAACAGGACCCGAACTGGTCGCCGGATGGAAGCAAGATCGTCTTCGCCGGTAATTCCAATGACCCTGCATCAGCCGTCCACATCCTTGACTTGGGAACCGGCAAGCTTTCCACACTGCCGGGTTCGCAAGGCTTCTTCTCGCCTCGCTGGTCGCCGGATGGCCGCTATATTCCTGCCTTATCGAGGGACTCGAAGACCCTCTCCATGTTCGACCTTCAAACGCAAAAATGGGTTCAACTTGCCACAGCAGACACGCTCGGCTGGCTGAACTGGTCGAAAGACGGAAACTCCCTTCTTGTTTTAGGACGATTCGCAACCGGCGAGGCCGTGCTCAAGGTTCGCCTGAGCGACCGCAAAGTAGAGCAAATCGTAGATCTGAAGAATTTCGTCTTTAAGGGTCGCTACAGGGACTCACTGGTGCTCGCGCCGGATGATTCGCCGCTGCTGCTCCGCGACGCCGGAACCTACGACGTGTACTCGCTCGACTGGCAGGAGCCATAGTCAGCATGAGCGCGGGGAGCTGGCCCATCTTTGCAAGGTTTCCATCACACACCCTGTCCATCTCGGAGAAATTGATCACCGAATATCTGATGTCTCATTGTCCAGAAACGGGCTTGTGGGAAATTAGCATGCCATTTCAAACCCGAACGGCTTAAGTTAGCGCTAATGGGGCACACCCTCCGGGCAGGACGGGTGGAGACGCCCGCCTCCCCATTGACGTGTGCT
>JANWJB010000223.1 GCA_025449575.1 Acidobacteriaceae bacterium | reverse complement strand
GGAAACGGTGCGGTGACTCCCAGGTGCGGCCCAAGATCGTTCAACCCAAAGGGATTGGGAAGGGGTAGACCATCGCGGCGCGCCCGCGCCGTATGGTAGGCGTCGAAGATCTGATAGAAGACCCAAGCCGCCACAAAAAGCCCAAAGAGCCCATTGGCATGGCTCAAGCTGACGAGAACCGCGAAGATGAGCACATGGACAAGCGCCTTAATGAACTGGCCGTTGTACATGGCTCCCACGCCAGGGATCACACCCAGCAGGCCGGCCAGCGCCGGATTGGGATGCGCCGGCGGAAAGACCGGCGGCGCCTGTCCGGGCAAACCTACGCCGAGGCGTCCGGCCAAACATTGCTCGCAATGGACCATGTTGCCCACCGAGCGAGCGCATTCGGAGCACATTGGCTTGCCGCAGTGCTGACAATAAGTCGTTGCCGGCCTTTCAGGATGGTTTGCGCAGTTCATGCCCGGGCCCCCTGATGTGAGAAGGAGCTCATCGGTCGATGCAAATGAGATAGACGCGAAACCAATTTAGCGAGGGAACCATTCTCCGGCTGGAGTTGCGAATCGCCCCGCCATGAGACCTCCGCGCGCTCGGGACTACGCGGCGCAGGCCCACCGCCGTTGCGTGAGCTGGGAGAAGGGCCGAGCCGCCGGGGCTCCGCGCCATCCTGCGGCTGCGCGGTGGACGGAGCCGACAGATCCCGAACTTCCGCCTCTGCCTCCCGCACCACCAGCAGATTGTCATAGAACTTCGCGCTGCGTTCTTCCAGGGAATAGTACTGCCGGACAGCGACGCGCCGGAGCGCGGATGGGGTCAGGCTGGAAAGGTGCGCAGCGGCGAACGGACCCCCATCTACCGCCGCCTGTGTGTGCGAATAGCCGCGATGCAGCGGCGCGGCCAGCAGATAGACCGTCAGCGCAAGCGAAAAGAATGCCATCGCCGTCGTCATCAGAAATCCTGGTGCGCGCAGAGCGGGCACGCCGTATCCCGACCTGCCGGGAGCGGCTGGAATCCCAGGGCGAGGCGGAGCAGGATTGCGGCTCCAGGATGCTATTGGCGATGCTATTGGCCGGGCCGGCCTCTCACGCAGGGCCGCGCGATCTACGCCGCTGGTAGCCGCAATAATCGCTTCCGCCAATCCGGCGGGCGGCTCCGCCCGCTCTCCCAGAAAATGCAGCCATTGAGCTCCTCGCCGGCTTTGCTCCCATATTTCAGCGCAGGAGTGGCATCTCCCGCGATGCTGCTCAAAGGCCGCCCTCTGCTCCTCACTCAGAGCTCCTTCGGCGGCCTCCGCCGCGAGAGCCTCCCACTGCCGGCAGCGCAGCGAGGTCTCCGGCGTTCCCTCCAGTGGATTTGGCACAGGGAATTGCTGTTCAATTGGATCGTCTATGGCCATCTATACCACCTGTCCCTTGTTACGTTCCAACAGGCGCGCTAGTTCCGCCCTTCCCCGGCTAATGCGGGATTTCACGGTACCCTCGGGAATCCGGAGGATCTGCGCGATCTCTCTGTAATCCATCTGCTCGAGATCCCGCAAGATCACAGCCTCTCGAAACTCCAGCGGCAACTTTGTCAACGCTTCCTGCACCAGACGCTCCAGCTCCCGCCGCACTGCAGCATCATGAGGCGAAGGATCGTGGCTGGAGAGCGCCTCCGGCACATGCTCCGGCGCATCCTCGATTGAGCTGGTGATACGCTGCATCTGGCTGCGCCGAAAATGATCGACCAGCAGGTTGCGGGTAACCGTGGTCAGCCATGTCTGGAAACGGCCCTTCTCCAGGTTGAAACTATGGAGGTTGCGATAGACCTTGAGAAAGACCTCCTGGGTTAGATCCTCGGCGTCCTGCCTCGATCCGCTGAACCGGTAACACAGCGAATAAACTCGCCGGTGCTGATTGCGCACCAACTCCGCCCAGGCCGCATCGTCGCCACGGAGACAGCTCTGAACCAGGGAAACCCAATCCAGCTCCGGCACAGGTGAAGCGCCGGCCTGCCGCAAAGATTCCGTGCCCGGTGAGCTAGGTTGCTCTATCAAGGTGGAGATCCCCTGGTAAACGGCATCCCTTCCCGCCATGCGGCCGGCAGCAGTCGCAGAGACGCCTCGCGCACCGCCCGCTCCTCCACGGAAAGCAGCCCGAACCGGAAGAACCGGCGCGGAACGCTCCGGCGCCCGAGCAGCCGGCGCCCGAGCAGCCGGCGCAGACGCGGCCAATTCGAGCACAGGCCTAGTGTATGCGCCGACGCGTGAATCTAAGATGTGCGGATCGCCGATGGCTAGAGTTGGAATAGGCACATCTCAGGATACGCAACTGGCCGCCGGCGGTTCCCGAGCCGCATTCGGCGCCTTCCGCGGTCACTCCTGGGGGCCTGCGGAGCAGGCTAGTGCCGGAGCGCTCCCCGTGGCGGCAAAAAGTAGACTTGCAGAAACCATGCGAAGAGAAAGAGCCCCAGAATGATCGCCGAGGTCCACCAAAACACCTTCATGGGGAAGGAGCTGGCGACGCCTGCGGGTTGCATTCCCGCCCTCCGCTCCTGGTAATAGAAGATCCATCCGCTGGCCCAGGAAACCCCGGCGGTAATCATCAACATTTGCAGTAGAGAAAGCACCCGCTGTTCGAAGGTATTGGCGGGTATGAGAAAAGCGGCGTAAAAGAGCGCGCACAAGCAGAGCAGGGTGCTTAATAAAGAGACAAATTTCCCCAACTCCAGCAACATACCGGCTCTTCCTCCGGCCCGGGGGTGTCAGCGCCGCTTCCATCGGGAATCGGCGGGTCGTTTCACCCCCACGTGCAGCAGATCTCCGAGACGCTCACCGCTTACTTCTCCCACTGCGTTCGGTGCCTCGAAAGCCACCAGCAAGGCGAATTGGAGTCGTGGGGGAAGATGGAGCGCGCGCACTGCTCCTGGACCGTCCCCATAAAATCGTATTCCTCTTTTTGACCTTTGAGGGGGGTGCCCAAAAACTGGTCGACCTGCACGGATCCCAGGCCAGTCTGGCGCTCCGCCCTGATGTGCCAGACCACCCAGTCGGCGGCATAGACAATGAGCACAAAGCCCAGGAAATACCTCACCGCCAACAGGAGAACCCTCTTCATGCTGGATAACTCCGGAGCATCTTCGCTTTCTGAGCAGAGCCAAGGCGATTGCTGCGATCGCGCCCGGCTAGGACTGCATAAAGTCCACAGTCACCGGATTTTCATAGAGTGAATAATCCCGCGTGACCACCGTCAGGCCGGAAGGCGAGACGAAATAGTTTCGGCGATCCTCTTCGGGGTCATAGCCAATCACGGTACCCTCCGGCAGATGCACGTCGCGGTCGATGATGGCGCGGCGGATGCGGCAGTGGCGGCCGATGTTGACGTGGGTGAAGATGACGCTGGACTCCACTTCGGCATAGGAGTTCACGCGCACATCCTGGGAAAGCACGCTGTCGCGCACCACAGCGCCCGAGATAATGCAGCCGCCGCTAATGACCGAATTGATTGCCATGCCGGTCCGGCCCGGCTCCTCAAAGACGAATTTGGCCGGCGGGTAGTGCCGCTGCCGGGTGCGCATGGGCCAGGCCTTGTCATACAAGTTGAAGATCGGCGAAACAGAGGCGACATCCATGTTGGCGTCGAAATAGGCGTCCAGCGTCCCCACATCACGCCAATACAGCGCCTGCTGCTTGTTCTCATCGACAAAGTTGTAGGCAATCACCTTGTATTTGCCCAGAATGCTGGGCAGGATATCGTGGCCAAAGTCATGCCGGGAGGAGGGGTCTTCGGCATCCTTCATCAGCGCGGGCAGAAGGACGTCCGTGTTGAAGAGATAAATACCCATGGAGGCGTCCACCATCGACGGGTTGAAAGGCGAGCGCAGCTGCGTAGTTGCCGGCTTTTCTTCAAAACCCGTTATCTCCGCATTCCGGCTCACTTCCAGCACTCCAAAGCGCGAGACCTCCGAAGGATGGACCGGCAGGGTGGCCAAGGTGACGTCCGCACCGGAATCGCTGTGCTGCTTGAGCATCAGGCCATAGTTCATTTTGTAGATGTGATCGCCGGAGAGGATCAGCACGCGCTTGGATTGCTCCGCGCCGATGGAGTAGATGTTCTGGTATACCGCGTCCGCCGTGCCCATGTACCAGTTCGCGCTGACCCGCTGCATGGGAGGCAGAATCTCGATGAACTCTCCCAGATCCTGGGCCACGACCCCGGTCCACCCTTCGCGGACATGGCGGTTGAGAGACAGCGCCTTGTACTGAGTGAGGATGTATACGCTGCGCAGGCCGGAGTTAATGCAGTTGGAAAGAGTGATGTCGATGATGCGATAGGTGCCACCGAAGGGCACCGCCGGTTTCGCTCGATCCCGGGTTAGCGGGAAGAGACGCTCTCCTGCCCCCCCGGCTAACAGTATGCCTAGCGTGTCGATCATTCTCGATGGCCCCCGCCCGACCACAGCCTTCAGCAGATCGTGCGCCGGCTCAAACCAACCGGCGCTTTTCCGGAACGGGCGATAGTACCACACGCCATGCCGCTCAGGCACTTCCGCTCGCCGCTGCCAGAGCCCTCCTCCGCAGACGGCTAGCTGCGGCTCTCTTCCTCTACGGATATGCGCAGGGAGCGCAGAAAATGCACGTCCTGGGCGCTGAAGTGCTTCTCCGCGCCAGCCGCGCGTTTCTTCGTGCGCTTCGCTCCCTTGTTGGCGGACGGCTCCACTTCCACTTCATTCAGCCCGATGGTGGCCTCCAGCATCAGCAAGACGTCGAAGCCCTCTCGGCGAATATGGTCCACCACCTCGGAGATCTGTTCGGAGTCGGAAACCGATTCATGGATGGCCTCTCCCAGTTGCTGGATGAGGTTGCGGAGTCTTTGGTTCAAGCGACGCTCCCGGTATGTCCTCTCCCCATGGAAAGCCGAGGACAAGATTCCCCTACCTTACGTCGGATGCGCTTCGGAGGGCAATTCGAATCCCGGGCGCTGATAAACTTTTCCCCATGGAGCCGGAGAAACTTGGCCGTTCGCTCGGCATCGGGGTACGGGTGGCGGGCAGAATGCTGCGCGATCGGGCCAACCAGATGAGCCAGCCGGCGCCCCCACCTCCTCAGAATCCACCGCAGCGGAATGTTTCCACTGAACCCCCTCGGCAGCGGCAGAAGACATCGAGAACAGAATCCTCCGTCTCCGGCCTCCACCAGGCCACGAGAAAAGCGGCAAAGGTCAGTGGAAAGGCCGCGCGCGGCGCCAAGCGATTTGGGGAAGCGATTTGGGGACCGCTGCTGCACGCAGGCGGCCTTCTTTGGCTGGAGATTACCGGGCTCTTCTTCGCGCTCTTCGCCCTCTTCTTCGGGCAAAACATGTATCGGGTTCGCGGCGCATGGAGAGGCGGCCCGGAGCACGCGCATTTGCTGCTCTATGCGGCGCTGACCGCGGTCTTCATCTGGTTCTCTGTGAGCTCGTTCCTGCGCGCCCACCGCAAAAGCAAGCGAAAACG
>JANWJB010000222.1 GCA_025449575.1 Acidobacteriaceae bacterium | reverse complement strand
TTTTCGAACCTGTGCAGCAGGCGGGTTTCGATCTCGCGCGAGAGCTGCGGGTCCTGCTGCTGATTCTCCGGCATAAGCACCAGGGTCGTTACACCCTGTGGATCGAATCCAAGCTTCACATTCTCAAGCGATCGCAGCGTGCGCACAAACAGACCGCTGGTGGCGAGCAGCACGCAGGTCAGCGCCACCTGAGCCGCAACCAGCAAGCCGGCGAGCCGCGATCTGCGCGTGGCGGTTCTCGCAGCAAATCGCCCAATCGTATGCAGGCGAATACTCAGCGCAGGCGCCACCGACGCAACGACTCCCACGCCGACCGCCAGAATACCGGCGGCGGCCAGAACCAGCGGATGAATGGAAAGCTCATCGAACCGCGGATATTTGTTCCCATAGGCGTGTCGCACCATCGCGACTGCCGCCAAAGACAATCCGCATCCGAGGGCCGCGCCCAGCAAAGAAACAAGAATATTTTCTATCACCAACTGCTGCATCAGCCGCGCGAAGCCGGCGCCGAGCGCGGAGCGGATCCTCATCTCCGGCATACGGCTCGCGGTGCGCCCAATCTGGAGGTTGGCCGCGTTAGCGCACGCAATCAGCAGCAGCACAAAGGCAGCTCCAAGCAGGGCGCCTAAAGGCAGTTGCATGTCTCCGGTTACCAGGTCACTGTAAGAACGCATCACGAGATGCCTGTGCTTCTCCGCATCCGTCCTGCCGGCGTGAGCCAAGACGCTTTGCGAATCGGCGAGCGCTTGTTCGATCGAGATCCCGGACTTGAGACGGCCAATCACCGCGGCCGATTCAATCTGGAATTCGTCCTGGCCCGATCGATCCAGCGAAACCGGCAGATAAACGATGGGTCCGCCAGTGGTTCGAGGGGGACGAAACCCCGGGGGCAAAACTCCGATCACCGTCCAGAGCTTGCCCGAGATCGTGATCGCCTTGCCGAGCGCCTTGGGACTCCCATGAAGCCGGTCTCGCCAGAACTCGTCGCTGACGACAGCGACGGGAATTCTGGCGTCTTCCGGGCTGATCAGGTGTCCGAGCGCCGGCGAAACGCCGAGAGTTTGAAAAAATCCAGGTGTCACCTCCATCAGGGGGCCAACGCGCGCACCGTCCGCTGTCTCCACGGGACGCATCATCAAGTTGTATCCGCTCACAGCGGCGAAAGAACGTGTGTCGCGCCTGAGAGCGTCGATGGTCTCGTAGGACAGCGCATGAGGCCCGGCGGAAAACCCCTGGGGGGCATCTTCGGCATAGATCTGGACCAGCCGTTGCGGATGCGGCAGATCCACCGGCCGCAACAACACCGACTGGACAATCGCCAGCATTGCGGTGACGCACCCCAGCCCCAGCATGAGCGTGCACACCAGCGTCGTCGTGTATCCGGGAACTGCACCCAGGCTGCGCGCGGCGTAGCGCACGTCTCTAAGCAGGTTTTCCAGCCACAATCCACCCCAGACTCTGCGGGATTGCTCGACCGCCACCAGCGCATTGCCGAACTTCTTCTTGGCCGTTCGCCTCGCCTGCTCGGGCGGCATCCCGGCTTCAATGTTGCGCTGCGTCTCAATCTCGAGATGGGTCTCGATTTCCTGCAGCAGCTGCTTTCTGCGGTTTTGCCAGACAAACATGGTGGAGCCCTCTTTTCTATGAGCTCTTTTCAACCACCGGCGCAAGAATCCGCGCCATCGCCTCCGAAAACCTCTGCCACTTTGAAGCTTCGGCAAGAAGCTTCTTGCGTCCCTTAGCGGTCAAGCCGTAAAACCTGGCCTTGCGGTTGTTTTCTGAAATTCCATCCTCAGCGGCGATTAAGCCGAGTTTGAGCAGGCGTTGGAGCGCTGGATACAGCGATCCATGACCCACCTGCAAGACTTCGTCCGATCGCCGTTCGATGGAACAAGCAATGGCGTGTCCGTGGGCGCGTCCGGCCGCCAGCGTCTGGAGGATCAATAAATCCAGGGTGCCTTGCATGAGTTCAAGCTGGTCGTTTGCTTTTCGGGTCGACATTCGACTAGGACATTACAATGCGCTCAGGTCGAATGTCAACCAGAGAGGAAATCCTCTCGTGGGAATGTCCATGAGGCACAGAAGACGGGTGACAGTCCAGTAGGACTTGCCCCCCACTCTGCCGGCCTACGATTTGAAGTGGGGCTTCTTCATAATCCAGATAAATGGGACGGCGGCGACCAAGAGAACGGCCATTACGCGAAAGCCATCCAGATAGCTCAGCGCGGCGGCATGCCGCAGCAATTGATCATAGAGAACACCCGCGGCCTGATGCGCCGGCGCCGAGCTTTCACTCCGTTGACCCAGGTAGCGTTCAAGCTTCGAGAGCGTGCCGAAAAGCGTGCCGTGCTCCTGCGCCGTTGCGGCGGCCAATCGAACCTGGTGAAACTGCTGGCGGCGCGCCTCAAATGCCGTAAAGACGGAGATGCCGATCCCGGCGCCCAGGTTCCTGGCCAGTCCGATCAGGCTGGTCGCGTAACCCATCTCGTGCTGCGGAATCGGATCGACGGTGATGGTCGCCAGCGGAACAAACATGAACGAGAGTCCAGCGCCCATGACCACCTGTGGCCAGAAGAAGTTCCAGGGCCCGGCGTTCAAATTCAGATACGAGAACATGTACGCGCCGATTCCGGCAACGACCAGGCCCCCGCTCAACAGCCCGCGCATGTCCCAGCGCTTGCCGATCAGATAACCGGCAACCGGCATCATGACCAGCGTGGCAAGCCCGCGCGGCGCACTCCATAGACCGGCGGTGATGGCGGGAAAATTCAATAACTCCTGCATGAAGAGCGGAAGCAGCACGATGCTGCCGTAGAGGGAAAAGAAGAGGACCAGGGAGAGACAGGTGCCGGTCACGAATGTGCGGTAGCGGAAGAGATGGAAGTGCACCACCGGATGGCGCGTCCGCAATTCCCAAATGACGAACGCAACCAATGCGATCACCGCGATCACCGCCATGGTAACGATGAAATGCGAGCTGAACCAGTCGTCTTCCTGGCCCTTGTCGAAGACCACCTGGAGCGCCATGATCCCGACCGCCAGCATTCCCATGCCCCAGTAATCGATGCGAGCGGAGGTTCGGCGAATGTAGGGCGGATCAAAGACGTAGGTCCACACCAAAAACAAGCCAATGAGGCTGATGGGCAGATTGATGAAGAAGACCCAGCGCCAGGAATAATCGGTGGTAAGCCAGCCGCCGAGCATCGGGGCAACAATGGGCGCGATGACGATGCCGATACCCCAGAATGCCATGGCATGCCCGCGCTCTTCGCGAGGAAAAGCTTCCAGCATGATCGCGCGCGTGGTGGGCTGCAGCGAGCCGCCCGCCGCGCCTTGCAGCACGCGGAAGAAAATCAGCAGGGGCAGCGTCGGCGCCAGCCCACAGAGGATGCTCGCCACGGTGAAACCGCTAATGCTCATCATCAACAGGCGCTTGCGGCCGAAGTAGTTTGCCAGCCACCCGGAGAGCGGCAGGATGATCGCATTGGCGACCAGGTAGGAGGTGAGCACCCAGGTGGCTTCATCGACGGATGCGGAGAGATTGCCCGCAATGTAGGGCAGACTGACGTTGACCGCCGAAGTATCGACCAGCTCCATCACGGCGCTGACCATCACCGCGATGGCGATCAGCCAGCGTATCCATTTGTCTGCCTGTACGCCAACCTCTTGCGAGCCGTTCGCCGAATCGGTGCTTGACGTTTCCCCGGTTATCGATCCCGCTCCGGCCACGCATTCATGTTACGGGAGAAAGCCGGCGACGCGGAAAGCAGCCTGCACTGCGTCTCCAAAGGGTCTAGGAATGGCCGGCCAATTCTCTCCGGCGCGCTTTTATGATCGCGCGATCGTGGGCGCTACAGCATTTGGCGCCTTGGTAGCTCGGATGAAGGCGCTCATGAACCTCTCGCTCACCTGCGCAGCGATGGCGTCCACATCCACGCCCGCTTCGGTGAGGAAGTGGCGCGCATCCTCGATGTTGTAGACCCGCGTCGGCTCAATGGAGGGTTCGCTGAATCCGGCGTTCCCAAGTCTCGCAAGGTAGTCGTTCTCTTCCAACGCTCCGGCGATGCAGCCGACCCAGAGGAGCATGCTCTTGCGCACCTCGTCGGGCACACTGCCCCGCACCACCACGTCCGAGACGGCGAAACGGCCGCCGGGCTTGAGCACACGGAAGGCTTCGGCAAAGACGCGGTCCTTGTCGGCCGAAAGATTGATGACACAGTTGGAGAGGATGACGTCCACTGAGTTGTCAGGCAGCGGAATGTTTTCGATTTCACCCTTGAGGAACTCGGCGTTGGTCGCGCCGGCCTGCCGCTGATTCTCCCGGGCAAGCGCCAGCATCTCGTCGGTCATGTCGAGGCCATACGCCTTGCCGGTGGGTCCCACGCGCTGCGCTGAGAGCAGCACATCGATGCCGCCGCCGGAACCCAGATCAAGCACTGTCTCCCCGGGGCGGAGATCGCTCAAGGCAGTCGGATTGCCGCAGCCGAGCGAAGCGAGAACGGCTTTCGCGGGGATCTGCCCCTGCTCCTCAATGCTATAGAGGTTGGTGGTGATGGGATCGCAGCAACGAAGGCCGGGATCGCAGCATGCTTGCAAGCTGCCAGAGTCCGCCACAGCGCGGGCCACGCTCCCGTACTTCTCTTTTACCTGCTCCTGAACGTTGGTCGTCGATTCCATGAAGCTGTCTCCTCGCATACGTTAAAACGAATGTATTCTCGTCTAGACATATGTGTCAAGGCGTATATCATAGAGCTGTGGAGCGTTCCCCGAAGACCTACGGCTTGGCGTTGCTGTTTGCGGCGCTCTCCGATCGCACCCGTCTGCGGCTTTTGAACCTCATGGATGGGCGGGAGGTCTGCGTCTGCTATTTCGTGGAGATCCTTGGGCAGAGCCAGCCCAAGATTTCGCGGCATCTTGCTTACCTGCGAAGGGCGGGCGTGGTAGCCGCGCGGCGCGAAGGCAAATGGATGCACTACAGGATCGTCGCGCCGGCGCACGCGGGCGCAGCGAAGATCCTGCGCGAAACGCTGACTGTCCTCAGCATGGACAAATCCATGCAGGCCGACTTGACCCGTCTCGGCAAAGCCTGCTGTGTTCCGCAAAAGGCCTCCGCGCTGGAAGGGGCTCCGCTCCCCGTTGCCATTGAGTCGGTGGCATTCTCCGCGCGCTGAACGAATGGCGTCAGGCAGGAAATTCGTCCCCATGCCGGCGTCCGATCTCTGATCCGCCTCGATAGGTGAGTTGGAGACTTGGCGCGAAGTGAGAACTCCATTCTGGCGACATGCGCGTTTATCAGGACTAATTTCTTTAGTGGTGAATCCAGCCGACGAAGCCTCCACGCGCGGCGATCTCAAGGTGAATATGGTCATTGCGTGTTGCTTTTCCGTCCTGGCGGTTCCATGCATTCGGCTTGTCTTTGGCGTCGCGCAGTTGCGTCATCTCCCACGAGCCGGTACGAAGGAAGTCCAGTGGAATGTCCAGGGTCGTTGCTTCGCC
>JANWJB010000221.1 GCA_025449575.1 Acidobacteriaceae bacterium | reverse complement strand
TGTCGCCTTCGTTGATGGTGCGCCGGAGTGGAATCCCCGCATCCTGTAGCGCTCCGACATCTTGCGCGGTATTCATCAGAATGAGCGCTTGCTGCGGCAGCTCCAGCAGAGCATTGCGCAAGCTCTTCTCGAAGGCAATTCGATGGCGCGAGTTAACCACAGCCTCCTTGTAGACCAGCGGCCCGGCGTGCATCAGCACTGTGCCGTTCCAGACGATCAGCCCCAGCAAAAGAGCTGCCAGCCAAGGCTCCAGCTTAGGCGCGAATGAAGCCAGGAATGCAGCCAGGCAGGCGCCGAAGAGCGCAAAGGCAGGCAGCAGTTCCATACCATATCGCGTGTTGTACCAGGAAAATGGCCACCAGACCGGCAGAAAGATCGGCACGGAGCCATAGGCGATGGCATAGGAGTAGAACGGAACGGGCAGCCACAGCAGCAGGGCCGGCCAAATCGACTTGCGCCGAAAGAAAAAGATCGCACTTGCCGTGCCCGCCAAGGCGACCAACAGCAACACGTTCGCTCCGCGGCGCGAAATTGCCCCCAACTCCGCAGCCTTCAGAAAATAAAGCGCGGCCACGTGCACGCTATGCCAGCCGGGATGAAAGAAGCCGCCTGCCGGTGTGGTGCGGGCTTCAATCGCGCGGGCGGAGTAGGGACCTCGCATGAAGTCCAATGGGTCTCCGAAGACCGCCGCGTTGTACAGCAGCCATATCGCCGGCGCCCCCGCCACCAGGACGGTGAATACCAGCCAGGGCCGGCGAAGCGCCTTCCAAAAGCGGTTGCTCGAAGCCAGCCGCAGGGTGGCGAAGAGCCACAGCGCGGCGGCCAGCACCCAGCCGTCATAACGGGTAAAGACAGCGGCCGCGAGAATGATCCCTGCAAGGATCAGCAGCTTTTGTGGCGACGCTTTCGGCCCGCTGCCGGTGCTACTCTCGGCCAAGGCGCGGTCCAGGAGCACCACCAACAGAATTCCCCAGATCATCTCGGCCAGAAAGAGCGGCTCCGTCATCGCCGTCGTGGCCATGTAGAGCAAACCGGGGTTCAGGGCAAAGAAGGCAACGGCCACCAGAGCCATCGGCAATGAAAGCCAAACCCGCCCCAGGCGATAGAGACCGGCGCATGCCAGCGCGTAGCTGGGAACGGAAATCCATGCTCCGGCAAGGCCGTCGCGCCACCAAATCATGCTTTGGGTAAACGGAGACATCAGCAGGTGCGGCAGCGGCAGCCACACCGAGCCCAGTTGGCGAAAGCCGGGATTGCGCGAATCGATGATTCTGCGGGCAATGTAGAGATGCGCTACCGCGTCTCCATAGAGAAGAAGCAGGCTGTGGCGAAAGCAATAGGCGAGTGAGACCATAGCCAGCGCCAACCCAGCCCATAGAACCAAGAGTGTCTCGCCGGCGATGGCTTCGGTCTCATTGCTCGATTCGGTCTTCGATTCACTCAAGGTGAGACATCTCGCGGAAGAGGGAGAAGCGCTGATCGATCTCCGCGCGCGTCAGTGACTGCAGGCGGTCGGTTCCGAAGCGCTCCACGGCAAAGGAGCCCATTACGCCGCCATAAAACATCGCTTCCCGAAAGGCTTTCAATGTCACCGCGGGCTGCGAGGCCAGGTGGCCGAAGAAGCCTCCAGCGAAGGAATCCCCGGCGCCCGTGGGATCGACAATCTCAGCCAGAGGAAGAGCGGGAGAACGGAAGGGCGCTATCGCGCCGCCATTCCCGATCGCGGATCTCTGCCCGAAAAATGCGGTTGCGCCGTACTCTCCATGTTTCACGACCAGGCTCTTAGGACCCATGGAAAGAATCTTGCGGGCGGCACACAGCAGGTTGGGATCGCCACCCAGCAGCTTGGCCTCTCCGTCATTGATCAAGAGTGTATCCAGGCTCTCCAGAACCCTCGCGAGATTCTTAGCGTGGCCGGAAATCCAGTAATTCATGGTGTCTCCGCAGACCATGCGCACAGCCGTCATCTGCCGCCGCACTTGCTCCTGCAAGGAGGGATCGATGTTGGCGAGGAAGAGAAACTCGCTGTCGCGATAGTCGGCGGGGATCTGCGGCGTAAAGCGCTCGAAGACGTTCAGCTCGGTTTTCAGCGTTTGAGCTTCGTTCAGGTTCTTCAAGTAGGAGCCGGTCCAATGGAAGCTCTTGCCCGAGGCGTGCTCAATCCCGCGCGTGTCCACGCCGCGCGAGGTCAGCACCGCCTCCTGCTCAGCGGTGAAGTCTTCGCCGACGACGGCGATGACGCGAACTTGGGTGAAATAGCTCGCGGCCAGGGAAAAATATGTCGCCGCTCCGCCGAGGCAGCGCTCTCGCTTCCCTGCCGGCGTTTCAATCGAATCGAATGCAACGCTTCCTACCACCAGAATTGACATGAGCTTCCTTGTCTAGAGATATTTGCCAACCAGCAGATCCAGCTTCTTCCGTGTCTCTTGTGGAATCAGAGCGCGATCCGTAAGAATGGCGAACTGCAGAGCGGTGGCGCATGCACAACTGCGCTCCTGCGGCATAGCCTTCACTGCCGCACGAATTGTTTCCGCTGCATTGGCTGCGTTCTGCTTCAGCACTGCGACGACTTCGTCTACGGTAACCGAATCATGACCCTCATGCCAGCAGTCGTAATCGGTGACCATGGCCAGCGTGGCATAGCAAATTTCAGCCTCCCGCGCCAGCTTTGCTTCCTGCAAATTCGTCATGCCGATCACGTCGGCTCCCCAACTGCGGTAGAGATTCGACTCGGCTCGGGTAGAAAACTGCGGCCCTTCCATGCAGACATAGACGCCGCCGTGCTTCGCCGTCACGCCGGCGCTCCGGGCCCCGGCGAGAGCTGCTAGCGCAACGGTCTCGCAGACCGGATCTCCGAAGGCAACGTGCGCCACCAGCCCGTCCCCAAAGAAGGTTGAGGAGCGCAGAAAGGTGCGATCGATGAACTGATCGGGGAGCAGAAATTCGCCAGGCTTGTGCTCCTGCTTGAGCGAACCGACGGCAGAGGCTGAAAGCACCCGCTCGACGCCGAGTTTCTTCATGGCGTACAGATTGGCGCGGAAGTTCAGCTCCGAGGGCATCAGTCGATGGCCGCGCCCATGGCGGGCCAGGAATGCCACCTTGCGGCCCTCCAACTCACCTAGAACGAAGGCATCCGAGGGCGCTCCGAAGGGTGTCTGGACTTCGACTTCATGGATCTTGGTTAAGCCGGGCATGGCATAGAGCCCACTGCCGCCAATGATTCCGATCTCTGCCTGTTGCAATCTCTACTCCGCTTGCGATTGAGACGATGCGATGCAGTTCAAGTATACCCAGCCGAATCTCGCCTTTCGGAACTATGGAGCCGGCCGGAGTTCCCGGTGAACCTGCCTAGCGCGGCATTGCAGCTTTCATCATGCCGTAGCTCGCGATCCAATCGCTCAGCCGAGCGGCCGGGTCGAAGACGGGAATGCGATTGCCCAGTCGGGCTTCGATCCCGGAGCCAGGCTGGGCTCCCAGCAGCAAAAACTCCAGCTTGCGCGCTTGATTCAGGTCGAAGCTCTCGCTGACGAAGACCTGCCGTCCCTGACGCACAATGAGAACCGGCCCTTCGCTGGTCCGGTAGATTCGTTCCTCGGGGCCGCTCTCGTCGTCCCGGTCGCGCGAAACTCCCGAATATTTGGCGCCGATTTCCGCCGAGTAGATGCGGGCAAACGCCTCCGCGGCGGGCGTGCTCCGCCAGTCGGAGAGATAAAGCAGAGCCAGGGAGACAGTCGAGCTCTTTTGCGCCGCGGTCTTGGCGCTCTTGCGCTGAACCGCATAATAGATGCCGCCATCCCATTGCGGAGCTAAGACCGCGGCCTCATTATCGTCGGCGAAGAGGCCTATCAGGATGCGGACATCCAACTCTCCCATAACCCCGATGTCATACGGCTCGTATTCCGCGCTCAACAGCGGGTGCAGATCAGGCATCCGCAAAAGGGGTGGCGTGCGGTGCTGCTCGTATGCCCGGGGATGAATGATCTCATAGCTGCTGGAAGGCGGGCGGTCCAGAACGCCGGCGAATGCGTACTGCGGTCCCTTGTCTCTGAGCAGCGTACGCTCGAATCTCAGCCCATCGCGGTAGGGAAACAGCAGCGACTCCTGCAACAGCTTCGGCGCCCGCGCCATCACGGGAGAGCTGGAGGCGTCGATGTCGCTGAAATCGTCAGAGTCGGCGTCGAGCCCCAGCGAGTTCTGCAGACTTGCACCCGATGGCTGCGAGCTGTAATCGACATAAACCGACATTGCCTGACCTTCCAGCACCGCATCCCGAGCGGTGTCCAGCTCATCGACGGAGAGGCGTTGGTTGTCTTGCTCAATGTTCTTCGACATCTTGTCCGGGGTATCCGGTTCCCACTTTTCCAGGTCCACATGCTGGTCCTGGAGCGCGTGGGTCAGCTCATGGGCTATCACCGGCTTCTGATCCGCAGGCGGCACCCAGTTGAGCAGATTTACGGTTTTCGTCTTGTTGTCATAGAAGCCGGCGATCTGCTCGGTCAAAAGGCTGACCAGAAACGGCCGCAGATGAAAATCGCGGTCCAGCAGTCCGAACTTCTTCAGCACGATCTCCTCATGCTGCATTCGCTTGGCGTCCTTGTCATTGTGGAACTTGTCGAGAACGTACTTCTCTACCTGCTCGCGCGAAATCAGACGCCGTTTGACCTCATGCTCGATGGGAAGCTTGGTATCGTTGCTGGCGAAGTTCAGTATGTCGTGAACCGAGCGGAAGAGTTCCTTGGCCTGCTGCGGCGTCAGGAGGCCGTAGCTCGGTTCTTGTTGCTGGGGTGTGCGGGCCGGAGAAGAAGTCTCGGGAGAGGGTTGCGTTGCGGGCTGAGACGGGGCTTGCGCGGGAGCGCCTTGGTGGCCGGCCTGAGACGATGTAGCCCCCGCGGAGCCGGAAAGCAGGCAAACGGTAAACAAGAGGGTGGCGCCCAGACCGGTGAACTTGGCAAATCCAGACTTCATGGTTCGGCCCCCTCCAAATCCGCTTTCATGTCCTCTGCCGGGCCCGGTGAACTCCGCCCCTGCAAGGCTATAATTTTATTGTGTCTTCCGCCATCAACACTTCGGTTCCCGCCCTGGGTGGCGCGCCGGCCACTGCTTTAGCATCGGCGCTCGAACTTCAAGCCGGAAGCGGGCAAAGGCCAACGCAAGCCCTTCATCTAGGATTCCGCACGCCTGCAGTCTTTGATGGCGCGCCGCAAGAGATCGCTTCTTCCCTTCACTCTGCCGGCCTGCTCGATCTTGGCTGGCTGGGGCGAATTCGCGTGACCGGGCGAGACCGCTCGCGGTGGCTCAATGGCATGGTGACGAATGCGATTCAGGCGCTGCCCGAAGGCGAGGGAAACTACAGCTTTCTCCTGAACTCCCAGGGAAGGATTCAGGGCGACTGCCGCGTCTACCGGCGGTCCGAGGATCTACTCCTGGACACCGGCCGCGACCAACTCCCCGCCCTGCTGAGCCACCTCGAGCGCTACATCATCATGGACGACGTAGAGCTTCAAGATGTGAGCAGCGATTGGACGGCTGTTGCGCTGGTGGGCCCGAAAGCACCCCAAATCCTCGAATCTCTCGGCATTTCTTCTTCCTTTTCCGCCGCGCCCGGTGGCAACGCTCGTTTGCGCCAAGTGCGGATTGCTGGAATCATTTCTGGGGTGCTGGACGTAGAGGTCACGCTCATAGAGCCGCCCCGCATACTGCTTCCCCGCTATGAGCTCTGGTTCGCACCCACCGCGGTCGTCCCGGTCTGGGAAGCGTTAACCGGCGCGGGAGCGCGGCCGGCTGGCCTGCGAGCCGGAGAGGTCTTGCGGGTACTGGAAGGAAGGCCCCTCTATGGCATCGATGTAAGCGAGCGCGATCTCGCCCAGGAGACCAGCCAATCGCATGCGCTCAATTTCAACAAGGGGTGCTATCTCGGCCAGGAGATTGTCGAGCGCATCCGTTCACGCGGCAAAGTGCATCGAAACCTGCGGCAGTTTGCGCTCTATGGTTCCGCGCCGGAACCGCCTTTCGAGCTTCGTCGCGGCAAGCAATCTGTTGGCCGCATCACCAGTGCGGTCTCTCTGTCTTTGCCGGGCCTGCCGGAAGGGCTTGCGCTGGGCTATCTTCGCGATGATAGCGATCCGGCCTCACCCAAGGGAGAAGACGCTTCGCAGCGGGAGAGCATTCGCTATGAAGGAGGGGTTGCGAAGGCGCTGGATACGCCGCCGCCTCTGCCGGCGCCGTAAGGCCGGTCAATCGCCTCGTGGACTTACCAAGCAAACTCAAGATACTTCGGAGAGACGTATGCCCGAGAAAGAGCCTCAATTTACGGTCACCGACCGGCGCAAATTCACCTTGGATGGCGAACCGCGCCCAGGCGCCGACTCCAGCGATTCCACCACCGATTCCGGCGGCACAGCAACAACTCAGCCGGAGGCTGCTGCGCCGGCTTCGCAGGCTCCAGCCGCGCCAACAGCTCCCTCGCAAGCCGAGACATCGTCCTCGCAACAATCGCCGGCCCAGGCGGGTGAAACAATATCCGCGTCCCACGGACCGCGCGACGAGAACGAGAAATCCGCCCAGCAGGAATATCACTCCACTACGCGCCAATTGGACGATTTCTTCCGCCAAGCGAATCCTGGAGACGCCGACGCGCCCATGAACTTCGATCGCTTGGTGCAATCCATTTACATGACCGCTGCGTTTCAAATGGGAGCGGGAGCGGCTCCCGATGAAAAGGCGCGAATCGATCTGATGGGTGCGCGGCAAAGCATCGACATGTTGGGCGTGCTGGAGGAGAAGACCAGAGGCAATCTGACGGAAGATGAGAAGGGCCTTCTGCAATCTGCTCTGTTCGAGCTGCGCATGTCGTTTCTCGAGATTGCAAATGCCATTGCCAGCTCAGCCCAGAAGCCGCCGCAACCGGGCAAGGCGCGCTAGAACCGCAATCGAGTTCCAACCGCACTCCCCGGGGGCCAAGCGTGCAAGCTGAAATCACCATTCTCGGCAGCGGCACTTCAATGGGCGTACCCACGCTTGGCTGCACCTGCCGCGTCTGTACTTCTGCCGATCCGCACGACCGCCGCACCCGCCCTTCGATCGCGGTGCGCTGGAACGATTGCTGCGCGGTAATCGATACTGGACCGGACTTTCGTGAACAGGCGCTGCGCGAAGGCTTGACCAACATTGATGCGGTCCTCTATACCCACTCGCACGCGGATCACATTCTCGGTCTCGATGATCTGCGCCCGCTGAGCTTTAAGACCCCACAGAAGATTCCCTTGTATGCCGACGATGCCGCTGCCGGGGTGATCGAGCGCGTCTTCGACTACACCTTCAGCCTCGAAAGCCAATATGCAACTCGAGCGCGGGTGGAGATGCACCGCATGGGCGGCTCGGTTGAGATACGCGGATCAGTTTTTATCCGAGTTCCTCTGCTTCATGGCCAGTTGGAGGTCGCCGGCTTCCGCTTCGGAAACGCCGCCTACCTCACCGACGTGAGTACGATTCCGGAGCAAAGCATGCCTCTGCTCAAAAATCTCGATGTCCTGATTCTGGATGCCCTGCGCAAGCGGCCCCACCCCACCCACGAGACTCTGGATCAGGCGGTCGAGTTGGTACACGCGATCGCGCCGCGGCGCGCTTTCTTCACCCACATGTCCCACGATTTGCATCATGCGGACACCGAACGCGAGCTGCCTGAACATATCCGGTTGGCATACGACGGGCTGCGCATTCCTTTTGAGATCTGACCATGCGCATCTTCCGAAATCTTAAGGAGATCCCCCCCGGCTTCGGTCCCACCGTGGTCAGCGTGGGGAACTTCGACGGCGTCCACCGCGGACATCGGGAGATTCTGGCGCGCATGGCCCAATCGGCGGCGAAGCGCTCTCTGCAATCGGTGGCGGTGACTTTTGAGCCTCACCCATTGCGCCTCTTGCGCCCCGCGGCTAGTCCCAAGCTGATCACTCCCCTCGCGGCCAGGCTTGAACTGCTACAGGCGACAGGCGCGGCCGCAACTCTGGTTCTTCCCTTCACGGCCGAGCTTTCACGGATGAGTGCGGAGGAATTCGTCACCTGCGTCCTTCACGATGGTTTGCGCGCCGTGGAAGTTCACGAAGGACCGAATTTCCGCTTTGGCCATCACGCGGAAGGAGGCCCCGAAGAGTTGCGCGAGCTGGGCCGCAAGCTGGGTTTCACGGTCGTCGTTCATCCCGCTTGCAGCTTTCGCGGCCATGCCGTTTCCAGCAGCAAAATCCGCGGGTTTATCTCGGCGGGTGATCTGCGCCGCGCGCGGTTGCTCCTGGGGCACAGCTTCTGTATCTATTCAACGCCCGCGCCAGGCCGCGGAATCGGTAAAAACCTCACTGTGCCCACAATCAATCTCGCGCCATATGCGGAACTGGTGCCGGCGAACGGGGTCTACATCACGCGTATGCGGATCGCGGACGAGTGGTTCGATTCCGTCACCAACGTCGGGACGCGGCCGACCTTCGGCGAAGCATCCTTCGCGATTGAGTCTCACCTCTTGAATTTCCACCCCGTAAATCTCACCCCTGCGACTCCACTTGAACTGGTCTTTCTGCAAAGGATCCGCGAAGAACGGCGATTCCCATCTCCTGAGGTGCTCAAGGAGCAGATCGTGCGCGATGCGGCACATGCCGGCCGCTATCTGCGACTGTTGCATGCGACTGCCACGGATTGACGGATTGACGGATTGACCTCGCGCCACGAGAGGGTGCAGCCGAAACTACTCTGAGGGCGAAGCCTGAGAACCTGCTGGAGCGGCGCTGCGCGCACGCGGCTTCGCACGAGAGGGGCTCTGGTCCGCAGCGCTCGGCGGGATGCTTTTTGCAAGGTTCGTCGGCGGCGTTGGAGCAGCATCGCCGGGAAAATGTTCATTGGGCTTGTCGGCGATGGCGACCTTCATGAAACTCATCCAGATAGGGAGCGCCGCGTGGCCACCCGTCTCCATGTTGCCCAGCGGCTGGTGATCGTCATAGCCCACCCACACGCCGCAGGTCACCGATGGCGAAAACCCGATGAACCAGGCATCGGAGTAATTGCTGGTGGTCCCCGTCTTGCCCCCCAGAGGGTGTTTCAACGAGGCGGCATCGGATGCCGTGCCCCCCCATTGGACCACCGCCTTGAATAAGGGCATCATCAATCGCGCCGTTCGCACGCTGGTAGACTCACTGACTTCGGGCCTCGCCTCCCACAGAGTGAGGCCATCTGCGTTGGTCACCCTGCGGATAAAGTGCGGTGCGATGCGGATGCCGTCGTTGGGGAAGCTGCTGTAGGCCGAAACCTGCTCCTCCAGCGTGGCGTCCGCCGCGCCCAGCGCGATAGGCAAAACCGGCGGCATGTCACTGGTCAGGCCAAACTGATGCGCGGTCTCAATCACCTTGCGGATGCCAACTTTGGCCGCAACTTTGACTGCGGGAATATTGCGCGAATCGCCGAAGGCGTGCACCAATGTGACGGGGCCCTCGAAGGTGTCATCGAAGTTCCGTGGGGAATATGGGCCGCCTGCCGTTTGAAAGGTAACCGGCGAATCGACGACAATGTCATTCGGACGCGCGCCCTCCTCAATGTCGGTGGCGTATACGTATGGCTTGAAGGCCGATCCGGTCTGCCGCTCAGCTTGCGTGGCGCGGTTGAATTGCGACAGATTGAAGTCTCTGCCGCCGACCATTGCGCGGACCTCCCCTGTGGCATTGTCGACGGCCAATAGGGAGCTCTCCACCCCGGAGTCCTGTTCCAGAGTTGCGTGCAGCAAAAGCTTGGAGTCGGGAGATGGCAAGATGTGCACGTAGATGATGTCGCCCGGCTTGAGGAATGCAGTGGCATCCCGCTGCTTGGTCCATGCCCAATCCTCGGGACCGAGCATGAGCTGCCGACTACCGATGCGCGCGCTCACCTGATAAGGAAGCACATTGGTGACCAGCGCATGCATGTAGGTGCCCGGCACGGGCTCCTCGCGCCAGTCGGGATGATGAAGCTCGTCCATCACTCCACCAGCTTCAATCACGTTGAGCAGATGGCCGTGCCAGCCTTGCCCGCGCTCATAGGCGGCCAGTCCATCCAGCACCGCCTTATTGGCGGCGTCCTGCAGATCCAGGTCTAGTGTGGTGTAAACCCGCAGCCCCGCGTCATGCGCCCGCGTCACGCCAAACTTCTGCTCCA
>JANWJB010000220.1 GCA_025449575.1 Acidobacteriaceae bacterium | reverse complement strand
CGAGCTCCGCCGACTCCTCCGCCGTTTCCTCCGCCGTTTCCTCCGATGACCTCCGCGTCGCCGACGGGCTGCAGTTGCCCAGCTATGGTCACGCTTGGATGCTCGATACTTGGCAGGGCATTCACGAGCTGGTGGAGTTGCATCCGGCCACGCCCGACGATCGCGCCATCACGCTCAACTTTCACCGCGCGGTCGAGCTTCCCGGCGAGCAGGCCGCGGTTCGCAGCCATGTCGGCGCTCCCCCAATTTTCATTCGCGAGCCGGCGGCGATTTACGAATCACGCAATGGTGGCGGCTTAGATCGTTCTCAGTTCGCCATCATTCCACTGCAGGCCTCTCATCGCCGGCGAAAAGCGTCCAGCGCCGTGTTGGACTCGGTCGCCGCCATCGCCAAGGGCAAGCCCGCGTCGTCTTCCGAAGTGGTCGAACTGACGCAGAAAAGTATCGGGAATACGGGATGGTATCGTCTCACGCCGAAGCAGGCTCTGGCCCCTGGAGAGTACGCTCTGGTCCCGCTCCCCGGCTCGCCTGCCGCCGCGCTGCATGAAGTTTACGGTTTTGCTGTTGACCCTCAGGCTCCGGAAAATCCCCGCGCCCTGCGCTCGGAGAGGGATCGCGACATGAATCCATAGGCCGCTTTTGCAGGGATGCAGAGCGCCTAAGCAGCCGATTTTATTTCGCGTGCCGGGCATGGCTGGCGATCCTGGTTCGAGTTTTTTAGGGTTTGCTAGGGGATTCTTCCGGTTTTTTCCGGCTTGACCCAAATTTTCCACTTGACAATAGAGGTACCCTGGCTCACTGTAGTCATACATCAGGGTGTGCAGCGCTTTCATTCCCCCACCTGCCGGCTGGCGATGGATAGATTGGCGGCGTTTCTCATCCGTGGCTGCCCGCTCTGGCGCCTCCGTTTTACAGGTATGGCAACTATCCTAGCTACCGTTCCCACGCGAGAGGTCCTACGGTGCGAACACTGCACCTTAGTTCAGTTCCGCACGCTGAACTCCCTCTGCAGGCGGTGCCACAAGCCGCTGGAGATCGACGAACCGGAGCCTCAGGCTCCCCAGCTGCACGGTATGCAGCAGGAGGCGGGCAAGGATGAGTCCGGCATCCAGGTCTCGCGCGCGGTGCGCGAAATCCGGCGCGCCAGAAACCTAAGCCAGCGCCAGCTTGCCGGCCGCATGAAGGTTCCGCGTACTTACATCTCCAAAATCGAAAACGCCAAGGCGATGCCCACGCTGTCTTCCTTGGAGCGCTTGGCGCAAGCGTTGGAAATAGATATCTGCGACCTCCTCCGCGACGCGCGCTCACGACGTAGTGAAGAGACGACGGCTATTCTCGCCGATCCCTTCCTGGCCGAGATCGCCCCGCTGATCGCACTTTTGGACTCGCTCCAGCGCTCGATGTTCCTCAACCAGGTGCGCGATATGGCCCTGGGCCGCCGCAGAACCGCTTAAGCAGGATGCCGCGCGCTCTCCCCCACACCGGTGGGAGAGCCGCGCGCGCCGGCGTCTCTCCCACCTCCGCTGCATTGCTTTTGCCGCCGGGCTGAGCATGTGCTACGGTCGTGAACGAGAGGGGTGGTTGTGTATTCTTTTTCGTCGAGCCGGATCCATGAGCTGTCTCCCGAAGAAATGGCTGTGTATCAGGGGCTCGATCCTGCGCGTCTGCCGCAGCATGTGGCTATCATTATGGACGGCAACGGCCGATGGGCCGGCAAGCGCAGCCTAAAGCGTTTCTTCGGCCACCAGCAAGGCGCCGAGGCCGTGCAGTACGTCGTTGAGACCGCCTCCCGCATCAATCTCCCTTGGCTGACTCTCTACGCCTTCTCCCTTGAAAACCACCTGCGCCGCCCCAAGGCGGAGGTCAATTTCCTGATGCGCCTCCTGCGCTCCTACCTCATCGGCAATGTACAGCGCATGAATGACAACAACGTGCGCATCTCCTACATCGGGCGAACGCACGAGCTCCCCACCGAGGTGCAGGAGAAAATGCAGTGGGCCGCCGAGGCGACGGCGCGCAATACAGGCACCGTCCTTACCTTGGCGCTCGATTACGGAGCCCGCTCCGAGATGGTGGATGCCTTCCGCGCCCTCGCTCAGGAGGTGCTCGACGGCCGGCTTTCTCTCGATCGCGTCGATGAACGGGACATCCGCCGCCACCTCTACACCGCGCACATGCCCGACCCCGATCTGGTGGTGCGCACCAGTGGCGAGATGCGCGTATCCAACTTCCTGCTCTGGCAGATTGCTTACTCTGAAATCTACGTCACCGGCCGGCTGTGGCCCGATTTCCGTGGCATCCACCTGCTGGAGGCGATTGCCGACTACCAGCGGCGCGAGCGGCGTTACGGCGGTTTACGCCAGGCCCCGCAGTCTGACGAAGCCCCCATGCCTCAGGCGCTCCTCGTTCCGCGATAAGGGTTCCCCGGTAAGGTCCCCCCTAGCCAACTACCGGCCCTCCTTTACTGGCGATAGAAAGACCCGCGGGACTGTAGACTGTCAGATGGATACGCTCCACAGGAGCAAAAGCACAGATGGTGTAAGGTGGAAAGCGACTCTTCACGCAGCCATTCGATCAAAGGAATGGCTGCACATAACCCAATCTCACCACATCACAGTATTTGTGCTTTTGCTCTAGCAATGGCCCGGCAACCTTCGTTATCCCACGCCGACCCGAGCGCTCTGCCGCATCTCCGGCCGCAGCTCGATAAGCGTCTGCTGCACGTTACCCGATCCATCGCGCCCGCCCTCGGCGGTCCCGCCGAGGGTATCCGCAATCTCGCCCATGCTTGCGGCGAGAACTCGGGAATGGAGTTGGTCTCGCTCGACGATCCTTCCGCCGAATACGTCCATGGCGAATCCTTTCCTATCCATGCGCTCGGACCGGCCAAGGGCCACTATGGCTATACTCCCCGGCTGGAGCCGTGGCTGAAGGCCAATCTCGCGCGCTTTGACGGCGTGGTGATTCATGGACTCTGGCAGTACCAGAGCTATAGAACCTACCGCGCGATTCGAGAACGCGCCGCCTACGCCATCTTCCCCCACGGTATGCTCGATCCCTATTTCAAGCGCGCGTTTCCCCTCAAGCATTTCAAGAAGCAGGTGTACTGGCTGGCCCGGGAGTACCGCGTCCTGCGCGATGCCAGAGCCGTCTGCTTCACCACGCCCATCGAGCGCGACTGCGCCGCGGCCACCATGTGGCCACACCGTTGGACGCCGGCCGTGGTCTCCTTCGGAACCACGGCTCCGTCCGGGGAGCCGGATCGCCAGCGCGCCGCCTTTCTCGACCGTTTTCCTGATCTCGCGGAAAGGCGCTTTTTCCTTTTTCTTTCTCGCATCCATATAAAAAAAGGCTGTGATCTCGCAATCCAGGCCTTCGCCCGCATCGCGCCCTCGCAGCCTGACCTCGATCTGGTGATAGCCGGACCCGACGAAACGGGGTTGCAGCCCGCTCTCCAAGCGCAAGCCGCCGCTCTGAACATTGACGGCCGCGTGCACTGGACCGGAATGCTGCAGGGCGATGAGAAATGGGGGGCCTTTTACGCGGCCGAAGCGTTTGTGCTGCCCTCCCACCAGGAGAACTTTGGCGTAGCCGCGGTTGAATCTCTGGCCGCTCAACTGCCCATCCTGATCTCCAATCAGGTCAATATCTGGCCCGATGTCCTCGCCGATCAGGCCGGCATCATCGACGACGATACGGCGGAGGGCACGTGGCGCTCCATGACCGCCTTCCTGAAGATGAGCGCAGAGGAGCGCCTGCAGATGAAGGCGAACGGGTTGCGCTGCTTCAACTCCCGGTACGAGATCACCCGTACGGCGAAGGCGCTGAACGATCTGTTCTAGAGCGAATTCACGATTGCTATGCCCTGCAGTGGTTCGAGAAGTGCGGCTTTTCTTCACGGAAAGGCCGCGGATGGTGCATCTGCCTCACTATCGCGAATCCGTTCTAGCGCGCCGCGCTTTCACCGGTCTACTCAAACACCTCAGCTTGCTCGAAGAGGCTTCCCCCCAGGTCTTTGCCGGAAAGCAGCGGCAGGCCCTGGATCGGCCACTGGATGTCGATGGTCTGATCGTTCCATAGAATGGCCCGCTCATGTTTCGGCGCATAAAAGTCGGTGGTCTTGTACAACACTTCCACCTCGGCGGACAGCGCGAGAAAGCCGTGCGCGAATCCCCGGGGAATCCAGAGCGAAGCCCGATTCTGGCCGCTCAGTGTGACTCCCACCCATTGGCCAAACGTGGACGAGCTCTTGCGCAGGTCTACGGCGACGTCGAAGATTTCCCCATGCAGGCAGCGGATCAGCTTCGCCTGCGGCTGCTGAATTTGATAGTGGAGGCCGCGAAGGACGCTCTGCTTGGAGAGGGACTGGTTGTCCTGGACGAATCGCTCCCGTATGCCAAGCTGCTCCAGCGCCCGTTCGTTGTAGCTCTCAAAAAATGCTCCCCGGCTGTCTTCATAGACCACCGGCTCGATCACCTTGACGTCGGCGATCCTGGTTGGTGTTGCTTTCATGCGGTTCTTCCCCCAAGCCTCGGTTTCCAAAGGTTAAAGTTCTCTCATTGAATCACAGCCAGAACCTCCGCCAGCTGTTGCGGCCAAGGAGGCAAGCGAAAGCCGAAAGCGCGCTCGAACTTTTGATTGGACAGAACCGAGTTCGCCGGCCGCTTCGCGGGGGTCGGATAGTCGGCTGTTGCGATGGGAATCAGCAGCGGCTGGGGTCCGGCGGTGGCCGCAAAGATGGCGCGTGCGAAACCGCACCAAGTCGTCGAGCCCCCGGCTGTCATGTGGTAGATGCCGGAGGGAACCGAGCAGGAGCGCGCGCCATATTGCCGCACCAGCCGCTCTGTGGCTGCGGCAATCGCGGCCGCCGAGGTCGGGGACCCGCTTTGATCGTCCACCACGCGCAGTTCCGGCCGCTCCTGGGCCAGCCGCAGCATGGTGCGTAGAAAGTTCTTGCCCTGCGCGGCATATACCCAGGAGGTACGAAGAACCAGCCAGCGCCCGCCCGCCGCCGCCACCGCCTGCTCTCCCGCCGCTTTGGACCGGCCATACACGCCCAGTGGATGCACGGGGTCCGTCTCGACGTAAGGCTCGGTTTTGCATCCGTCGAAAACGTAATCGGTGGAGTAATGCACCAGCAGCGCGCCCAGCCTGGCAGCCTCCTCTGCCAAGATGCCCGGAGCGGCGGCATTGACCGCGAAGCATAAATCGCGCTCCTTCTCCGCCTGGTCGACGGCTGTGTAGGCCGCCGCGTTCACGATAACCTCGGGCGCTGTGCTCCGCACCAGGCGTCGGATGGCTTCCGGCTGGCTCAAATCGCACTCCGCCCGCCCCGCCATCACCAGCTCCAAGCCCGCTGCCTGCCGCCCGGCAATCTCCCGGCCTACCTGCCCGTCCCGCCCCGTAACCAAAACTCGCATAATGCTCCCCGTCCGGCCCCCCTCCCTGAGCCTCCCTATCCGGCTCTCCACCCCTACCTTGCTGGATTTATTGGAGAACTGCCGCTCGCCGTTGCTTCTCGATGCGCCTGCACCTTTGTCCCTAACACTCAGGGATCAAAAGGGTCTAAAATGCCAGCACTGTGAATCCATCCGAGGAAACCCCCGACTCCTCCGAGGCCGATTTCCACCTGAGCCAGGTCGATCCGCCTCATCCCTTCAAGAGCGCGTGGAAGACCTTTGCCGTCTCCGCCGCCGTTCTGATCGTAGCCGTGGTGGTATTTTATTTCATCGTCAGGAAGCCACCGCAGATGGCGGGAGCGATTGTACAGGTGAACTATTACCCCGTGCACTCCACCATCAGCGGAGGAGAAGGCCAGGGAATGCAGGGCGGCAGCGAGCCCTTCGATCAGCTCCTGGTCTTGGCCGTGGTGCAGGTTCGCAACCAGACCGATATCCCTCTGTTTATGCAGGATATTTCCGCCACGCTGACCACCGCTGACGGAGCCCAGCACGAGAACGTCGCAGCTAGCTCATCGGATTTCGACCGCGTCTTCCAGGCCTTTCCCGCCTTGGCTTCCTACCGCTCCCAGCCTTTCGACCGCACGGCGACCATCGCGCCGGGGCAAAGCGTGCAGGGGTTGGCGATCTTCAACTTTCCCGTCAGTCGCCAGCAATGGGATGCACGGAAGAGCGGCAATGTGGTCGTTTCCTTCATGCACCAGAACAATCTGCTGATCGGGTTCCCTCACTAGCGCGTCTTTCGTTACACAGAGTCCGCGCCGAACGCGCTCAGGCCATGGGCCGAAGAGCACCTCAGGGCTTGAATGGTTGGGGTGCTTCTTTAGGCGTCGAAAGATATCCCGAGACTCGGTTCTTATCGATGTGGTTGACCACCAGCTCATAGAGCAGATTGTTCCGTCCGGTATAAAACTGGATCGGCTCGTTCAGGTTGCGGTTCTTTTTTTCGATTTTCTTGTCGTCGGCATTCACAACCAGGGTGTAGCGCGAATGCTTGGAGTCGGCCTTTTTGAGCGATAGGCTCACGCCGGAAAGAGGCGTCGGCCTTTGGCCCTTGACCAAGGTGAATTCGTAATAGTTGCGGTCGCCCTTGTGCTTCAGAATATCGAGTTCCTTGCCGTTGGTTGCGATTAAGCCGCTCTGCACCCCCAGGTCGCCCATCGCGCTCTGCAGTTTGGCCTCCGTGCTGGCCAGCTCCGTCTTGGTTTGAGCGACATCCACTTTCACGCCACCCACATCGGTCTTCACGTTTGAGACCTCGCCGGAGACCGCCCCAAGCTGCTTCTGGGATGCGGCCTGCTCCTGCTCCAGACGCGCCGCCGACGCCTGCTGCTTCCTGAGCAGATCGTTGGCGCGGGACTCCAGCTGCCGCTGGGTGAGTCCGGCGCTTTCGGAGGTGACGCGCAGCCGCGCGTCGGTGTCCTTCAGCTTCATCGCCAGTTGCTCATTTTGCTGCTGCGTCGCCGCCAACTGCTTTTGCGTCGTCGCCAGCCGCGTCTGCAAGGAATAACTCCAGATCAGCGCCGCAATTGCAGCCAACGCGGCGAATCCAACGATCCCGATGAACACCCCGGAGGGCGTTCTTTCTACTTCTTCTATACCGTCGCTCATCACTCCTCCTCATGCCCGCTGATCATCCTACAATGGAGAGGTGACAAGCGATATTGTCATCGCCGGCGGAGGCATCATCGGACTGTCCGTCGCGCTGGAGCTGGCGCGGCATGGGCTCCGGGTGCGCGTGCTGGAGCGCGGACGGCCTATGGCGGAGGCCTCCTGGGCAGCCGCCGGTATGCTGGCCGCCGAGGACCCCGAGAATCCTGACGAACTTGCTTCACTGGCTCGGTATAGCCGGTCCCTGTATCCGCAGTACCTTAGCCTGCTCGAACGCCTATCCTCGCGCAGAGTTCCGGTGCGCACCCGCAATGCGGTGCAGGCCACCCGCCGCGGCGCAAGCTTTCACTGTGCCCCGACGGAAACCCGCTCATTCCTTGCCCCCGAGCAGGCCCGGCTGCGGATCGGGGCACTGGAAACCGGCGGCCGCTCGTTTTTGTGGCTGGAAGAACTTAGCCTTGACCCGCGCGATCTGTGCGCCGCGTTGCCGGCGGCAGCCATCAAGGCCGGCGTCGATCTAGAGGAGCGCACGGCAGTTTACTCCGTCACCGCCAAGCCCGGATCGGTACAAGTCGCAACCTCCGCCGGCGCCATCGCTGCCGGAGCCTTCATCAACTGCTGCGGAGCCTGGGCCGGCAGTCTGCAGTCCTTGCAGCTCGCGCCCCTGCAGGCTGCGCCGGGGCCGATTGGTGAGGCCGCGGTGCAACCGCGCAAAGGTCAGATGCTGGTCGTGCGCCTGCAAGACCCGTCTCAGCTTCAATATGTCCTGCGCACCCCGGAGGTCTATCTGGTTCCTCGCGGGGATGGCCGCGTCGTCATAGGAGCGACCGTGGAGCGGGCCGGCTTCGACCGCGAGGTCCAGAGCGGCGCTCTTCACCGGCTGCTGGCGCTCGCCGCCGACATCTGGCCGCCCGTCCAAACAGCTCCGATCATCGAGAGCTGGGCCGGACTGCGCCCGGGAACCGAAGACGGCTTGCCCATTCTTGGGCCTTCTGCGGAGCCGAATTGCTGGCTCGCGACCGGTCACTTTCGTAATGGAATCTTGTTGGCTCCGGCAACCGCTGCTGTCATGCGTGGATTGATCGAGGGACGGACTCCGGAGATTCCTCTGGAGGCTTTCGCCCCGCACCGCCCGGCTTGCTGCTAGCTCCGCGGCGGAAGAATTCTCATCTCGCTGCGGCCTTTTCATCGGACAGCACGCCGCTCTTCCACTTCACACTGAGCCTGAAAATGCTCTATAACTGGAATTAGCCGCAAACGGCAATGGAGGGAACACAAGCATGGGGACTGCGGTGGCGGCAAAGGGGCTCCAAGGCGTGGTGGCTGCGAATTCCGGCATCTGCTGGATTGACGGAGAAGCCGGCGTCCTGGCCTACCGCGGCATCGATATTCACGAGCTCGCCGATAAGTCCACCTTCGAGGAAACAGCGTTTCTTCTCTGGTTTGGAAAGCTGCCCAGCCGCCGCGAGTTGGACGAGTTTCGCCAGCATCTCACGCAAGCGCGCTCGCTCGATCCCAAGATGATCGACCTGCTCCGCTCCTTTCCCCGCGGAGCTACTCCGATGGAAGTTCTGCGCACCGCCGTATCCGCGCTGAGCTTCTACGATCCGGACGAGAATGCCAACGATCACGACGCCAATGTGCGAAAAAGCTTCCGGCTGACATCTCAGATTGCCATGATTGTCGCCGCCTACGATCGTCTGCGCAAAAACAAGCTGCCGGTCGAGCCGGACAGCAGCCTCAGCCACGCCGCCAATTTTCTATGGATGCTCAATGGCGAGAAGCCCTCCGCCACCGCCACCAGAAGCCTCGATGTCGCGCTCATCCTCCATGCCGATCATGAGTTGAATGCCTCTACCTTTGCCGCGCGCGTGATTGCCGCCACGCTCTCAGACGTGCATTCCGCCATGACTGGAGCCATCGGCGCGCTCAAGGGTCCTCTACACGGCGGAGCCAACGAGGCGGTGATGCGCATGCTCTTCGCCATCGACAAAGAAGGAGCCGACCCCATCCAGTACGTAAAGCGCAAGCTGGATGCGAAAGAGAAGATCTCCGGCTTCGGCCACCGCGTCTATCGCACCGAGGATCCGCGTGCCACCCATCTGCGCAAGATGTCGGAAGAGCTGGGCAGGGCATCGGGCAATCTCAAGTGGTTTGAGATGTCGCGCGCCATCGAAAAGTACATTCTGGCGGAGAAGAAGCTGAACGCCAATGTCGATTTCTACTCTGCTTCCACCTATACCACTCTGGGAATCGATCTCGATCTGTTCACCCCGCTCTTTGCCGTCAGCCGCATCGCCGGCTGGGCCGCTCACGTGATTGAGCAGCTTGACGACAACCGGCTCATTCGCCCCCGTGCCGACTACGTGGGGCCCGAATATCCCGTCAAGTACATCCCGCTGGAAAGCCGCTGATTCCCGGTCAACCGACGCCAATTCCTTTTCTCTGATTCTCCGCTGCCGTCTATCGCGGACTCGCAGCGACGCGCCCGCCAGGGCCGCTCTTCTGCCTGCCGGGCGCTAGAGCATTTCTCCTGTAGGTGTATCCCGGAGCAGCCCCGACAAACGCGGCTTTTTACCAAGAAAGCCGCACCTGGCGGCGCTCGGTGGGACACAGCAACAGGAGAAACGCTCTAAAATAGAGGGAAGGAGCCGCTGTGCGACATGTTTACCTGGACGCGAATGCCACTACGCCTCTCTATCCTGAGGTGCTGGAGGCGATGCGCCCCTGGTTTCTGGAGCAGTTCGGCAACGCCTCCTCCATCCATTTGCAGGGCCAGCGCGCCCGCGCCGCGGTAGAGCGTGCGCGTGCCAGTGTGGCTGCCTTGCTGAATTGCCGGCCGGCGGAGATTGTTTTCACCAGCGGCGGCACCGAGGGCGATAACCTGGCGCTTTTCGGACTGGTCCGGCCTGGCGACCACCTCATTACCAGTTCGATTGAGCATCATGCCGTCCTCAATGCCGCCGAACGGCTGCGCGAACGCGGGGCCGAGGTCACCTTTTTGCCGGTGAGCGATCAAGGCGTTGTTGATCCGG
>JANWJB010000219.1 GCA_025449575.1 Acidobacteriaceae bacterium | reverse complement strand
TTCTCTCCCAGATGGCGATCGCCGGCGCAGCGATCGGTTCCCTGCTCGCGGGCACGCATTTGAGTGAGATCTGCCACCAGCCCGCACGGATCTTCGCCGCGTATGAAGCCTTACTGAGCGAGGCCGAACATTCACCGGCATTTGCGCGGCAGCTTCGACGGGCGGCGGCGCAGGTGGAACGCTTCGGGCGCAAACGGCTGCATCCCTTCCCTCCCGTTCCGGCGCCCAAGGCATTGGAGAGCGTCCGCCGCGAGATTCAGAAGTTCTCCGCCTTGCTGGGCAACCAGCCGGTAAAGAAGCAGTCGAAGAACCACGGGAAAGACCAAGGGGCGATAGAAGAGCCGGCGCGTCGCTCGTCCGGTCGTGTGAAGGGCGGCCCCCAATGAGCGCGCAGAGGCGGAGCGGCATCGCCGCGGGGTCAGAGCTTGCCGCGGCGAGGCCAATGACCGTTGCCGGGTTGATGAGCGGCACCTCCGCCGACGGAATTGATGTCGCGATTGTGAAGATCGCTCGGCGGAAGATCGGCAAATCCGATCCGGAAGGGCTCTCCGGCCTCTCTATCAAGCTGCTGGGGCACGCCGGCTTTTCTTTTTCGCCCGCGCTGCGCCGCGCCGTCTTGGCCGCCATGGATGCCCGGTCGACCTCGACGGCGGAGCTGGCTCGGCTCAACTGGAGGTTGGGACAGGCTTATGCCGAGGCGCTGGAGGGCGCACTCCAACAATTTCCCTGCCGGTTGGATCTGGTCGGCTGCCATGGCCAGACCATTTACCACCAGCCGCGGCCGGCGCGTTACGCGGGACGCTCCGTTGCCTGCACGTGGCAGATCGGCGAGACGGCGATGCTGGCGGCGCAGAGCGGCGTTCCCGTGGTTTCCAATTTCCGGCCTGCCGACATGGCAGCCGGCGGCGAAGGCGCTCCTCTGGTTCCTCTGCTGGACTTTGTCCTTTTTCGCCATGCGCGCAAAGGGCGGGTGCTGCAGAACCTGGGCGGCATCGCGAACCTCACCGCACTGGTCCCGAACGCTACGCTGGCGCAAGTCTCGGCATTCGACACCGGGCCAGGCAACATGGTGATCGACCGGCTGATGCAGCGGCTCTTCGCGCAGAAATTCGATCGCAACGGGGAGGCGGCGCGGCGCGGCCGTGTGCTCGACGAGGTGGTGGAGGCGATGCTGCGCCAGCGCTTCTTCCACCGCGCTCCGCCCAAGAGCGCGGGACGGGAGCAGTTTGGCGACGCGTATGCGGAGCGCTTTCTCGCCGCCTGCCGCCAAGCTCGCGGCAAGCAGCGGCTGCGGCCCGGCGACGTCATTGCTTCGGCCACGGCGCTTACGGCAAAGAGCGTGGCGCGCGCCTATGTGGATTTCGTGCGACCCGGCATGGGCCCGGCGGAGGTTGAATGCATTCTCTCCGGCGGCGGCGCGCGAAATCGCACATTGGTTGAGATGCTGCGCGATGAACTCGCTCCCGCGGGCTGCGCCGTCGCGCTGAGCGACAGCTTGGGCTTGCCCACACAGGCCAAAGAGGCCGCTGCCTTTGCCCTGCTCGCCTACCAAAGCTGGCATCGGCGTCCGGGCAACGTACCGGCAGCCACGGGTGCGCGGCGGCCCGTGATTCTGGGCGAGATCGCATATGCATAGGTTGGACGCTCGGGGCTTGCTTGCGGTGGGTCGGGTGATCTCGCGCCGCACTTCTCTAGCTGCGATGGCCGGGCTCGCCACGATAGCCCTGCTGGCCGGTTGCAGTGGAACCTCCAAGTTGGAACCGCGGACGGCCGTGATGCTGATTGAGAGCAGTCCCACCTCGCTCGATCCGCGTATCGGCATCGACGCGCAAGCGGAGCACATCGACGAACTGATCTTCGACCCGCTGGTTCATAAGGACGCGCAATTCAACGTGCAGCCCTGGGTTGCGTCAAGCTGGGAAACTCCTAATCCCCTCACTTATATTTTTCACCTGCGGCATGACGTTTATTTCCAGAATGGAAAACGGCTCGACGCGGGCGATGTGAAGTGGACGCTGGACACCATGCGCAACGGCACGCTGCTCACCGCGAAGGGCAGCGCCTATGCGCAAATCGATCACGTCGATGCGCCATCGCCGGATACGGTGGTGATTCATTTGAAGCAGCCCGACGCCTCGCTGCTGTGGAATCTCTCCGACGGGGCGATGGGCATCGTGCCGGAGGGGAGCGGGCGGGATTTCGGTTTCCATCCGATCGGCAGCGGGCCTTTCCGTTTTGTAAGCCAGCGGCCCGATCGCGACGTAGTTCTGGAGCGCAACGATCACTACTGGCATACGCCGCCGGCCATCCCGATGATCCGCTTCTCCGTGGTGCCCGATGCCATCACCCGCGCGCTTGAACTGGAAAAGGGCTCGGCAGATGCCTGCGTCAACTGCCTGACTCCGGACATGGTCGACTCTCTGGCCAAGCGGCGAAACCTGGTGGTGGCCAGCGTTCCCGGCACCAGCCTGAATTACATGGCCTTCAACACTCAAGACCCCATTCTTAAAGACGTCCACGTGCGCCAGGCCATCGCGTGCGCCATCAACCGCCCGCTCATCATCCACTCCCTTTGGAGAGATCGCGCCCGCTTGGCCGAAAGCTTGCTGCCAAGCAATCACTGGGCATGGACCGGAGCGGTGGATCATTACCCCTACGATCCGGCGAAGGCCAAGGCGCTGCTAAACCAAGCCGGATGGAAGCCGGGCAAGGACGGCATCCGCTTCCATCTCTCCATCAAGACTTCGACCGACGAGACCGCCCGCCTGCTCGCTCTGATTCTGCAGGAGCAACTGCGCGCGGTGGGCATCGACGTCCAGGTGCGCAGCTTTGAGTTCGCAACCTTCTTCGCCGACGTGACGCGCGGCGCATTCCAGATGTATACGCTGCGCTGGGAGGGCGGGAACGAGGATCCCGATATCTACCGCTATGCATACACCACGGCAATGTTTCCGCCGCGCGGAGCCAACCGGGGCCGCTACTCTAATCCCGAAGTCGATAAGCTGATCGAGGAGGCGGGCGCGACCCCTGACCAGGCGGTGCGCCGCCGCGATTACACCCGGGTGCAGCAGATACTCGCCGCCGAGCTGCCCACCATCAATCTTTGGTATCTGGACACGGTGATGGTGCACAGCCGGCGGCTGGGCAACATTCAGCTGTCGCCTTCGGGCAGCTTCGACTTCCTCAAGACCGCGACCCTTGCTTCCGCTGCTACATCCGGGTCGAAATAGGGAATCTCAATCGTTCTATGCTGTAGTCTGAGGGCGGACAGACCAATCCGTGCGCATTCTAAGTCGATATATTTGGCGCGAAATTCTCTCCTACGCCGTGATTGGCGGGGTGCTATTTACCTTCGTCCTTTTGATGAAGGATCTTGGCCAACTCCTTGATATGGCTGTGAGAAATAGCGCCTCGCTGGGCAGCGTGGGGGAGATCTTCCTGCTTACGCTGCCCAACTTCTGCATCGTGACCATTCCCATGGCGGTGCTGGTAGGCGTGCTGCTGGGGCTGAGCCGGCTGGCGGCCGATAGCGAAGTGACGGCGATGCGCGCGGCAGGCATCGGCGTCTGGGGTTTCGTGCGCATTGTTGCCGTCGTCGCGATTTTGGGCTGGGCGGTTTCGCTCTTTAATTCCCTCTACCTGGCGCCTAAGGCCACCGCGGCGCTCCTGCGGCTGCAGGATTCACTCAAGAATCAACAGGTTTCATTCGAGGTGCAGCCGCGCGTCTTCTACGAGGATTTTAAGAACTATGTGCTCTACGTGCAGGACGTACGCGGAAGCACGGGCGCAGCTTTGTGGCACCATCTGTTTCTTGCCGACCTGAGCAATCCCTCCGCCCCCAAGGTGATCACCGCGGAGCAGGCGACAGTGGTAAGCCAGGGCGACGATAGGTTAATGATGCGCCTGCGCGACGGCGCGGAGCACGAGTTGGTGAACACCGCCGGAAGCGGTGAGTATCAGGTCTCCACCTTTACTGAATCCGATCTGCCGCTGTCGGTGGGCCAGCAGAACGAGCAGCGCATCGGGCACAGCGACACGCCTATTTTGGCCATGAGCAATCACGAATTGTTGGCCAAGGCGCGCGCTCCGGGCGGCCGCTGGTACATGATCGAGATGCAGAAGCGATTCGCCTATCCGGTGGCCTGCCTGGTGCTGATGTTCATTGGGATTCCGCTAGGCATCGCATCCCGGCGTGGAGGCAAGAGCGCCGGGTTCGTAATCGCGATCGGATTGGTGTTCGTCTACTACTTCCTCTCTTATACGGGGGTGGCGCTGGCGCGGCAGGGCAAAGTTCCAGTAGTGGCAGGGGTGTGGACGGCCAATTTTGTGTTCGCCCTGGCGGGCCTGCTTCTGCTTCACCGGATGGCCACAGGACAAACGGTAGGCGCACAACTTCTCTCCTCTCCCGAATGGCTGAAGAAGTTGCGGCCGGCGGTACTGGCGGGAACGCACCGCTCGCGAGGGGAGCACCGCGGCCGCGGCCGCTTCCCGCAGATCCTGGACGATTACATCTTGCGGGAGTTTCTCAGCACGTTCTTTCTGGTCCTTTTGGGCTTCGTCCTGCTGATGCTCTTTTTCACCTTCTTCGAGCTGCTGGGCGACATCGTCCGCAACCGGACGCCCCTGGTGACAGTGGGAGAATACCTCATCAACCTAACGCCGGACATGATCTACAACATCACGCCGCTGGCGGTGCTGGTGGGCGCGCTGGTGACCCTCGGCGTGCTGAATCGCACCAACGAGCTGACGGCGATGAAGGCGACCGGCATCAGCCTCTATCGGGTGATCGTTCCGGTCCTGCTGCTGGCTGCCGCGCTGGCGGCCGCGCTATTTCTCTTTGGCCAGTCCTATCTGCCCACAGCCAACCGCCGTCAAGAGGCGCTCCGCAATGTGATCAAGGGCCGGCCGCCACAGACCTTCTCGCGGCCCGATCAGCAGTGGATCTTTGGGAAGCAGCAGGCGGGAGAGCCAGGCCGCATTTTCTATTACGAGTTCTTCGACTCCGACCGTGCTCGCTTTGCGAATATCTGGGTCTTCGAATTCGACCCGGGGACCTTCTCGATCACGCGTCGAATCTTCGCTACCAGCGCCCACTGGGAGCCGCAGATCGGGCAGTGGATTTTTGAGCAGGGTTGGGAACGCAGCTTCAGCGGCGATGCGGTGACCGGCTACTCCCAGTTCAAGGTCGCCAGCTTTCCGGAGATTACGGAGCATCCCGGCTACTTTACGCGGGAGACGCGGCAATCGCAGGAGATGAGTTTTGGAGAGCTCCATCGCTACATCCATGACCTGCGACAACGCGGCTTTGAGACCAGGCGGCTGAGCGTGCAGTTGAACCGCAAGCTTGCCTTTCCGCTGATCACTTTGGTGATGGCGGTACTTGGCGTTCCCTTCGCGCTTTATATGGGAAAGCGAGGATCGCTCACCGGCGTGGCAACCGCCATTGGGCTGGCCATCGCCTATTGGGTGGTGGCCTCGACATTCGAGGCGCTGGGGGACGTCAACCTTCTGCCGGCAATTCTTGCCGCCTGGTCGCCCGACTTGTTTTTCGCTCTGATCGGGGGCTATCTGCTGTTGCGCACGCCCACATGAGCCGGGTCTGCGCTCTTCCCTTTGGAAAGCGAACGCAGATAGATTACCAGATTCCACACCTCGTCCGGCTTGGCACGTGGGCCTTCCCCGGGCATGGAGCCCCGCCCGTTCTGAATGATGTAGAAGATTTGCCCGTCGGTGAGACCCTTGAGCGATGCCGGATCGCGGTAGTCGCGCAGTTTGGTTTTGGCGTCAATCTCGCTTACGCCGTCCCCACCCTTGCCATGGCACATCCCGCAATCGTAGCCGTAGATCTGGAGGGCGCGGGCCCGAGATGCGGCAGTGGGATGCACGGGGTTGACGAGAGCCGCGGCGGCGGCTGGGATGGGAGCCTCGGCTGCGGCGGGCGCGGGAGCAGCCGCGGCGCCAGACGCGGCTGGGGAGGAAGGGGCAGCCGGCGCGGGGGAGGGCGGGGATGGTTCGGCATTCTGGTGCGGGGCGGCTTGTCCTTGCGCCTGCACGGGTGGAGCGTCTTCAAGGATCGGCGCGACTACGCCGCCCAGTAGCAGAGCGGCGAGCACGAAAGACGATATCGACATTCCGACCCCCTTGGACCCTGTCCCCTTTTCCGGCAGTCCCGGGAACCGGGCCGCAATATCCGCGGAACAGCCTGGCCGACAGCGTGATTCAATCTGCAAAACCGGCCCGGGACAACACTCTACGCCTGAAGCGAAAGATTGGAAGAGAATTCTTTATCGCTATTAAGCTGAATGGACTTCCGGCTTTTGGAATGCGTCCTCCCGCCGGCGTCCGCTTTGCGGACCAGGGCCTTGCCCCTGGATAAGCGTTCCATGCAGTAACGGAAAATCGGCACTAAACTGAATGTACCGATGATCCCTACTTTGGAATGGACCTCCGCGGGCGTTCGCTTTCTGGACCAGACCCGCTTGCCCTTGGAAGAGAGTTATGTGCTGGCTACGACCTATGGCCAGGTTGCCGATGTCATCACCACGATGGTGGTGCGCGGCGCACCGGCAATTGGGGTGTCGGCGGCGATGGGCGTGGCCCTGGGGGTGCAGAAGAGCCACGCTGCGACTTTGGCCGAATTGAGCGCGGAGTTGGACGTCATCTGCAAGACGCTCGCCGCCACGCGTCCGACGGCGGTCAATCTCTTTTGGGCGATCGATCGGATGCGACGCCGCTATCTCTCGCTAGCCGCTGAGCCGGGTATCGGGATCGACGCCATCCGGGCCGCGCTGGTCCAGGAAGCGCGGACGATGTATGACGAAGACATCGCCGCCTGCCGCACCATGGGTCAGAATGGAGCCTCGCTCATGCCGCAAAGCGGCGGCGTTCTCACGCATTGCAATGCCGGCGCATTGGCCTCCTGTGGCTATGGAATGGCGTTGGGGGTGATCCGCGCCGCGGTCGAAAACGGCCACGCGCTGCACGTCTACGCCGACGAGACCCGGCCTTTTCTGCAAGGGGCGCGCCTCACCGCATGGGAGCTGATGCACGACGGCATTCCGACGACGGTACTCTGCGACAACATGGCCGCCAGCCTGATGCGACAGGGAAAGATCAAGGCGGTGATCGTGGGTGCGGACCGCGTCGCGGCCAACGGCGACGTGGCAAATAAGATCGGCACCTATGGCGTGGCCATCCTGGCGAAGGAGCATGGCCTTCCCTTTTATGTCGCCTGCCCGTGGTCGACCATTGACCTGGCAACCGCCACAGGCGATTCGATCCCGATCGAGCAGCGCTCCCCCAAAGAAGTTACCCACCATGCGGGCAAGCAACTCACGCCGGATGGCGTGGGGGTGGAGAACCCGGCCTTCGACGTTACTCCGGCGCGCTACGTCACCGCGATCATCACCGAGCGTGGCGTCTTTCGCCCTCCCTACGCCCTAAACGGTAGGTAGCACTCCGCTCAAGCCGATTCAGGATAGGTGTATCCCAAGGCAAATAGACCATACGCTGCTTTTCCGCTAAAAAAAGCCGCACTTCTCGAACCACGGTTGGGCATAGCAATCGTGAATCCGCCTAAAGCACGATGTCCGGTTTGAGCCCGCCTATTCGTCATTCAGGATAGAGCGCAAACCAGCGTGGGAGATTTCGCAGCCCCGCGGGTTGGGCGTTCATCCAACGCTGACAGAGGTATATGCATGGATACGTTTCTTCCTCCCATTGAGCATCCTCAAGGGCTGGCGATGAGGATGGCCTACTTCTTTACGCGCCGGCAATTCGGCAAGGTCCTCACCCCGCTCAAGGTCTTTGGCGCTCGAATGCCGGCGGCCTTCGGCATGTTCTACGGCAAGATCGGCAAGCTGGATAAGAAACTCGTGCTTCCGCCGGAGACGGTCATGCTGGTTCGACAGCAGGTGGCGCGTCTGAACGTCTGTC
>JANWJB010000218.1 GCA_025449575.1 Acidobacteriaceae bacterium | reverse complement strand
GGAGGTGCGCGCGGCGCAGCTTTCCGTGCAATTGGGTAAACTCGGCTGCTTTGAGCGTGCCGGCGTGTTTTTTGCCGATGTGCTTGTAACGCCTGAGCTGGCGGCTCTGCAAAGGTACGTCATGGCGGCGACGAGCCGGTGCGGATTCGCTGCGGAGGCACGTCCTTTTCATCCGCACATCACGCTGGTTCGGACCAAGAGCCGAACGCGGGGGAGAGAACTGCGAGCGCTGCGCGGCAGCGTGAACAGCCCGCCAAACTTCACCTCCTTCCTTGCGCGCGAGTTTCTTTTGTATGAGAGCCATTCGGGAATGGGCGGCTCCACATATGAGGCGCGAATGCGCGTGTTGCTGGCTCCGCCTGTTGATGGCTCCGCGTGAGCCGCGCCGCGGCAGCGGCAACAACGGATGAGACCGGTTTCAGAACCGGACTACTCCCGGTAGTGCTCCTGCTCGCTCACCACAGGCTCTTCGCCGTCGGCCTTCGCCATCCGCTGAGCTGACCCGAACATTGGTCCCCGCGCCTCGCGCACGGGTGCAAAGCGTAGAAACCCGATGTCCGCCGCGACGTCATCGTAAATTGCCTCCATGCCGCCCTGCTTCAGATACGTCTCGTGCCAGAAGCCCGTCCCGCCCGAGTCGCGCAGAAAGTTCTTCCACCAGACCCGATGCGGCTCCGAGCGCGTCCACTTCAAGAGCGACTCCATGTCGCGCCAGTATTGCCGCATGCCCGCATGAGGAGGAAGCAGCGAGAACAGAAAGTTCTCGTGCAGCAGCAGCCCTTCCGGCTGCTCCGCCACCGACTTCGCAATACGCGGCCCGAACCCGAACAGCGTCTTCAGCCCCGTCAGCCGATTCACCCGCATCCCCAGGTAAATCACCACCAGCTCCGGATACGCGGAAAGATCCACCGTCCGCCTCTGGACAGGCGGCTCCGCTCTTAATCCGCTCTTTTGTTTAGCGCCGTTCTTCATCTTGTTCTCCTTGCCAAGCGCTCGCTGTTCTCCTCGCCCAGCGCTCGCCGGCCTCCGCCCCGCGCTCTTTGGAGCGTTTGGATACTGACTATGTAGAGGCGGCCTGCTTTAAGCCTTCCCTGGTTGCGGAATGGGAGCCGCCATCGCTTCCTTCACGTACAGCATGTGCGAGGTCTGCGGCGGCTCCGGGCCGCAGTGCAGGTTCCAGACGCAGTCGCGGATCTCGCGATCCGAAGCGGTGAACCGCTCTCGCTGGCGTAGATATTCGAGCCACGATTCGGTGATGAAGGTTTCGCTCACCTTGCTGGGATCCGATACATCCTGATAAATGCCCCAGCGGATCGCGCCATCGCGCAAGCGCACATCGCGCATACGGTAGATGGCGTGGATGAATGCCTCGTAATTCTTCGGCTCCACGCAGTAAGTAATCGCGATGCGTACCGGGCCCTCCGTCTCGTCGTGCTCCCCTCCCAGCCGCAGCGCGGGCTTGGTGTATTGGTAGGGGCTGAGATCCGGCTGCTCTCCGCGCAAAATGGGGAAGCGCAGCGCCAGCGGCAGAGTGATGGCGAGGCCGCCGCCGGCCACGATAAGAGAAATCGGCGTCGAGGCTTGTTGCGCGATCCAGCCCCAGATCACGCTGCCGAGCGCCATCCCGCCGGCAAAGACGGTCTGGTACGCGCCTAAGGCGCGGGCCTGCACCCAGGCGGGCACCGAGATCTGCACCGCAAGGTTCAGCGTGGACATGGCCGTGGTCCAGGCGAAGCCGCCGGCGACCAGCGCCAGCATGATGATCCATGGAATGCGCACCAGAGCCAGCACCAGAAGCGTGCCGACGAAGGTTCCAGTGGACACGTTGATGATGGAATCGGAAGTGAGTCGCCGGCGCAGCCGCGGGAGATTGGTGGCTCCGATCACCGCGCCGACGCCCATGCAGCCGTTCAAGATGCCGTATCCCAACGCGCCGCCCAGCACTCCGCCGTGCAAGTCCTGGCGCGCGACCACGGCCAGCAGCGCCCATACCGCGCTGACGAACATGGTGAAGATTAGAGCTCGGACAAGCGCCGCCTGCAGCGCCGGGGCGTAGCGAATATAGCGCACGCCGGAGCGCATGGAGCCGAAGATCCGCTCTGTCGGCAGCGCGCTCTTGAACAGGGGCTTGCGCCGCCACTGATAGAGCACCAGGATGATGCCGACAAAGGAGAGCGAGTTGAGCAGGAAGACAAAGGCCGCGCCGGTATCGGCGTGGACGAAGGCGGCCACCAGCAGCCCGCCCAGTGCCGGCCCCACGGCCTTGGCCAGATTAAAGCCCGCGCTGTTGAGCGAGACGGCATCCGCCAACTGCGAGCGCGGCACCACCTCGGGCACAATGGCCTGCCAGCCGGGGTTGTTCATCGCCGCGCCGATATTCAGCAGGAAGGTCAGCGTCAGCAGCACCCACGGCGAGATCACGCTGAGAAAGGTGAGCACGCTCAGCACTGCCACTGCCGCCAGCATCCACGACTGCCAGAAGATCAGCAGCCGCCGCCGGTCGAAAATATCCGCCGTCGCTCCCGCCGTTAGCCCCAGAATGACCACCGGCAGCGCGGCCGCCGTCTGCATCAATGCGATCAGCAGCGGGGAAGGCGTGAGCACCGTCATCAGCCAGGTGCCCGCGGTGTCCTGCATCCAGCCGCCCAGATTGGAGACCGTGGACGAGATCCAAAGATTGCGGAAGAGAGGCTGGCCGAGAGGCTCAAACCCGCTCGTTTTCGAGTCGATGGCCGGTGTAGTCATGGCTTCAGGACCGCGGAACCGAGGGCTGCTTGCACGGGTGCGGTTCTAGGGATTATGGCAGACCGCGGCCACCAGCGCACTCGGCCGTGCAGCGGTTGGCGGAGGGTCGTCAACCCGCGTCTTGCCGTCCAATGAAGTTTACGGAAAAACTGCTGGGCCGCCAGGGAGCGTCCATCTTCGGAACGCTGTGCCTCCGCTGCACGATCTCCGCTGACCTTAGCCTGTCATCGATGGCGAAGCGAGGATCGCGCAGAGAAGATCGCGCAGAGAGGAGTGGGGATTGCATGGAGCCGGAGATGGCCTGCCGCGGCCGCAGCCAGGTGCGTTCCAAAATTATTGCTTGGGCAGGCCGTCCAGCCAGTTCAGGACTGCAATCTCCAGTCCGATGCGCACCGAGGAGTAGCTATGATCGCTGGCGAAGTGCTTTATCGTCACCTGATCGTTGCCGTCCCGGCGCAACACATTGGCAAAGGTGCGCGAATGCTCGGCCAGCCCATCATCGGAGGTGATCAACAGCACCGGCCGTGTGGCCAACTGCGGGCCATAGTCGTCAAAATTCCACTCCGTCCGATGGGTGACGGTTTCGCGCGCCAAGCTCCGCGGCGAGCATCCCTGCAGCGCCTCCAGGCCATCGCGGGCGAAGTGAGCGCTGAGCCGGGGCACCGCTACCGCCTCGTCACCCTGCGCCGCCGACATGCCGCCGAGATTGGCGGCCGAGATCATGACGATGCCTAGCACTGAAGGATCGTGGGCCGCGCCGTAGGCGGCAAGAAATCCTCCCAGGCTGTGTCCGATGAGCACAATACGGTTGCGGTCCGTTCGCAGCTCAGCCGCGACGCCGGGATCGCGCAAAAAGTCAATCACCGCCTCGGTGTCTTCCACGCAATGCTCAAAAGAAAAGGCGCCCGGCGAACCCCAAGAGCCGCGATAGTCGAAGTACAGCACATTCCATCCATCCCGGCGCATGGCTTGGGCCAAATCAAGATTCTTCTCGTTGCCGGGAAATCCGTGCAGCAGAATAGCCGCGGGATGCAGACCAGCCCCCGCAGCGATATAGAGGATGCCGTTCAACTGCTCCCCATGGCTGGGAATCTCGATCGAGACCATGGTCGCCGGATGCAGCCGGTTCGGCGGAGGATCGGCAGTAAGCGCAAGAGGCACCCGCTGAGAAGGCACCTGCTGAGCCTGCAAAACCAGACCTGCGCACGCAAAGAGAGGGAGAGCCCATAGCCGGAGTCTTTGCATGGAAGGATTGTCTCGCATCCTCAGAAAGGCAGTCCATAGTACCGTAACCGTTTTTGACACTTTAGAAATAGCTGTCCCGTTGCATTGCCTCCTATCACTTTGGTCACTTGGCCCGGGAAATACCCTCTTGCTTTGTCTTCTCTACCATTCCCCCTCTGCAAGCAGCGGCCGAAAAAGCTCGTATGCTCACCGAGAAACATGGCCGGACGTAGACAGTGAAGCTGCTTAGGGAGCCGCTGTCTCAGGATCGCTTTGACAAATTTGTGCGGGTTGCGCACAATCGGTGTCCACGGTTTCTGCACGGCGCGTGCCGCGCGCAGGCAGATGGCGCCAAGAGGAGGCAACTCGCTTCCGGCCGCGAGACTCTATTGGTGCGAGGACCTCAGTGATGACCTCGAATCTTCTGCAAAGGACAATGATGATGTTAGGCGCGGTGCTGCTGATGGCGGCGATCGCGGGGGCCCAAATGGAGCCGCCCGGGGCGGCAAATGCGCCGGATAACGGTGTTCCCCACCAGGAAAATGGCGACAATACCCAGGGAGGAGGAGGGCCTGGGGAGGCAACAGGAGGACCAACAGAGCAGGACCACCTCGATCTGCAAGCCCTCAAAGACCACGCGTTTGCGAAGGGAGTATTGCGTGGCAGCATGACCGACACCCGTCTCGCGCAGCTCGCTCTGGAGAAGAGCTCCAGCGAAGACGTGAAGCAGTTCGCTCAGAAGGTGATCGCCGACGCGACCAACTTGAGCGGAGAGATGAGCCGTGCGGCGCGTCAGAACCACGTCCGTCCCTCGGCAAAGCTTTCCAATAAAGATAAAGATCTGATCGCGCGGCTGCGGAACCTCGCCGGCGCGGAGTTCGATCGCGCCTATATCCGCGTGATGGTGAGGCGCAGCAAAGGAGCCGATGCCGCCTTCAAAACGGAAGCGGAGCGCTCCCAACTCGACGCGGTGCGCGGAGTCGCGGGCCGTGGTTCGCCCGTGATTGCCGGCCATCTGGAAACCGCCAGGCAGCTCGCCGCGGCGCATCATGTTTGGGGGCCCAAGCCCTCGGGCCAAGCGACAGCCTCGAAGCCGTAGAGCGGATTCACGATAGGTGTACCCGAAGGCAGATGCACCATACGCCGCTTCTCAACGCTGGGCGGCTCTTCGGGTCGCCCAATTCCTGCGTAGCGTTAAGGGTGTCGATGCTCTCTAGCTCTTCCGCCACGTCATCTCTACCTGCAGGGGGATCTGGTTCTTGATCGGTACAGTGAGAAAAGACGGCGGCACGATTTTGAAATCGGAACAGGTCGCAGGAATCGTTCCTGAAATTCGCACCTGATTTCCCTCCATCGTCAAGTGAAATGGAAGGTGCTCGTAGTGCGCAGTCTGACCGGCAAACTGCACATCCAGGTTGACATAGATCGTCGGGGAGGCGATTGCCGATTCAGGAAACCGAGTGCGCACGATCACCATGGGAAATTGCGCGCCGCGTGTCGCCTCCAGCATGTGCAGGTCCCGGTTGCTGTCTCCGGAATCGAACGATTTGACTGGCGCGGCGATCAAGAAATCGCATCCCGCGGAATTGCAGATGCCCTTGCCTTTCGCTGCATGGCTAACGCCGTATACCTGATGAATCGGATGAGACATGTGATAAGTGAGTGTTGACTGCTGCAGCACCCAGGTGGTGCCCGTCTCACAAAACGCGGGGAGCGCGGCCAACAGAAATGCAACCAAAAATTTCTTGAGCACGCTATCTCCAAAACTTCACGTGAATCGGCCACGACACCGCCACGATCGACACGCCATAGGCCATCGCTGTCACCACTGCCGCCGTGCCATGCAGGGAGGCGGCCCCATGAACCTTTTCTCCCTTGTTTTCCTGTTCATACGCCAGGATGCCCAGGACCGGAGTCAGGATCATTCCGGGACCATGCACCCATTCCAAATCCCGGTGAAGGCGTATGGCTCCTTTGGGCTTCACCCCCGGAACCTTGGGCGCGAAAATGGCGTAATAAGCGGTTGTCCAGTAAAGGCCTGTTGTCAGGCTACCGAGTGCGATGTGGAAATCGAGGTTCGCCGCCGTCGGTTCCGTGATTACCTGCCCATTTCTTCCCTTGGACTTGGCCTGGGGGCCGGTAAACAGTGCAGCGGCCATGGGGATCGCCGTGATCAAACCGAGAGTTTGATGCACTTTGAGCATGTGCGTTCTCTTATTGAGCAACGCCTGTTCCTGTGCACTGCCCTGGGTTTGACTGGCGGGAAAGCCGAGGCTTGATAAAGAAGGCGCGCTTGGCGGAGCCGTGGGCGCCGGCTGCGGTGGCGTCGCTTGCGCCTGCTCCGCGGATTGGCCGGAGGCCCCGTCCAAAGAGGACTCCCAGGAAGGCAAGGGAGCGTTGATAGACGGAGCCGTAGCATCGACCACCTGCGCCCGGCACGAGTGCGGGATGAAGACCGAGACCGCCAGAACACCCAGAACCGCTAAGAACGCGGTTGCCTTCCCATATCTCTTTTGCGTTGCGCTCATGGTTTTCGCAGGGTCACGGCCACTTCAATGGGTCGTCGCGGCCACATGTAGTGTATTCCTGGCAGCGCTTTTCCCCGCAACCGTCATCCCAAACTGGAGCGGCGTTCTGTGCCGGTATGAATCGAGAGACCTGCAGCAAGGCTCCGTTCATGTCCCCCGCCTCCTCCGCCGGGCTCCAACTACACACACCGGACGATGCTTCCTTGAACCCTGCTCTGCTTGCGCTCTTTGCAGATTGCCACGGCGGAGCATGTTCCTCTTGTAGATGTAACCAATATTGTGGCCGATGAATAGGAACGGATGGGGCAAGCCAAAGTCGCGCCGCTCTATCCCATCGACCACACGAATACCAGCCCGGCCGGTGCGGAGTTGAACGCCGCGGCCGTTGCCGGACGGAAATGCCTGAAGATCGAGTCAGGGGTCAGCGATCTGAACGCCAAAGACCACGCACTTCCGGCCCATCCAAGTCTCACAATACGGGACGATGCATAAATTCTCATTTATATAAAGAAAATGTAAAATAATAGAGGAACACTCTAAACTAATGACTATAAATGGCTTACAGCCGACTTGGCCCTGCCGGGTTTTTACACCGAATTCCGCCGCCCGAGGATCCTCGATGTTCAAGCGATGGCTGTTTCCTTACGCCGACGGTTCCTCTGCCGCAGCGCTACACTCGAACCGCTTCCACGTCGATCGTAACCTTCACCTCGTCGCCCACCACCACTCCGCCCGTTTCCAGAGTCGCATTCCATATCAATCCATACTCCTTGCGGTTCACCTTGGCGGTGGCGGAGGCCGCGATACGCTGGTTTCCCCAAGGGTCCTTGATCTCCTCAGTCGGTCCCTCGACATGCAGAATGACGGGCCGAGTGACCCCGCGAATCGTGAGATCGCCCGTCACTTTGGCTCCGCCGTCCACGATTTCGATTTGCTTGCTGCGAAAGGTTATAGTGGATGCTTTCTCGACGTCGAGGAAGTCGGGACTTTTCAAGTGGATGTCGCGTTGCGTGTCGCGGGTGCTGATGGAGGAGGCCTCGATGGTGGCCTCGATGACGGAATTTGCCGGATTCTCGTCGTCAACGGTGGCCGAGCCGGATAATTTAGTGAACTCACCGCGCACATTGGAGAGCATCAAATGACGGACGCTGAAGTGTACAGAAGAGTGGATAGGGTCAAATTGGTATGTCGTCTTGGCCATTCGCCAGAGCCTCCTATTTCCTTGAACTAGAATCGCATTTCGATTACGAAATCATGGGGGATAGTCAAGCCAGCGGGGTGGCTTGGATCGTGGATTACCCGTGAGCCTGCCCTGCCCTAGGTGTGATGCGGCCGGCTGTATCACTGATCTTTTTTTTTGAGAGGATGACGATGGCAGTCATGCGGAATTTGTCCTGCTGCCCAATGCCGGTGCACGGCGCAAGCCGAAACGCCTGTCCATGGAGGAGGCCCGGGTAAGGGAATTTACGGGAACTCAGGGTGTGAGCTTCGATCTGTCCAGTTTCTATCACCGGCGTCTCACTCTTTATGGTCTGGATACAATGGCGCTTGATACCGTTGCCTCTGGAGTGATGCCGGACGCCATGCTTTGTATGGCCGGTTGGTGGATCGGTCATCGTCCGTGGAGGGATGCTGCCTTGTTTGCATCTTTGGAAAAGCCGGAGCGTTCCTGATGCCGCTGGCTCGGCCGGCGAGGCTCTCCATCCAACGCGCGCGGAGACGGGCGCAGGGCTTCTATCGGCTGATGGGCGGGCGTTACTGGTTTCCGCATGTCTTGCTCGCCATGCTGCTCGGGCTGGGCGGCTTCCTGCTGCTGCACGAAAACTTCGGCGGTCAATGGCGGTACTATGTCCACGAGTTTGCCCAAGGGAATTTCAATTTCAAGCTGGCTCTCCTGCCGGCGCTGCTCATCGGCGGGGGCATGGTCACCATGGCTCTGGGCCTGCTCTGGCGCTCCCGTCTCGCCTGGGTAATGGCGGTGCTGCTGTCCGCCACTGCGGTGACCAACACGATTTTCAGCCCCGTGGCGCACGGCGAGACGCTGCTGGCCTATTTCGCCTTCGTCCTAGTGGCCCTGTTGGTCACGTGGCGCCATTTCGACCGCTCCAGTGTTGCCGCGGGCACGCTCTTCGCGCTGACATCCATTGCCATGCTGCTTATGTATGCTACCTTTGGCAGCTATTACCTGGGCGCGGAATTCAAGCCGCACATCGCGGACCTGGTCACCGCGCTTTACTATTCCATGGTCACGATGAGCACGGTCGGCTACGGCGATATCACACCGCAGACTACCGAAGCCAGGCTTTTTGCGGTCTCCGTGATCTTGCTTGGCGTGGCTGTCTTTGCAACGTCATTGACTGCCGTAATCGTGCCGGTGGTGGGCCAGAGCTTTCAACGCATCATCGCCCGCAGAGGCTCGCACATGAAACGTGAAAATCACTTTGTCGTCATTGGCAATACGCCGCTCGCCATCAATACCTGGAGCGAGCTGGCGAAGAGGAATCTGCCCGTAACTCGGGTGGTTCGCGAAGCAATCGAAGAGGCCAAGTCGAAGGATGTCGATATAGTCGTTGGCGATCCCAGCATGCCGGAAGTCTTGCACGAGGCGGGAGCCGAGCATGCGCAAGCCGTCCTCGCGATGCTGGTCGATGACTCTGAAAATGCCTTCGTGGTGCTTGCGGTGAAGGATCTTGCTCCCGGGGTGAAAACCGTCGCCGCGGTAAACGACGCGCACCACCTGAGCCGGGTCAAGCTGGTTCAACCGGACGTCGTGATTGCCCCCCAGGTTCTGGGCGGAGAGCTTACGGCTATGCTGCTCTCCGGTGAGCAAGTCACTTCCGACTTTGTGATGCAAAGGCTGTTTCAGGGCAGTGCCGGTAAGGCTGATCCCGCGACGCCGGCCGCCAAGTAGGCCCCGCGCTCGCCCGTTGCAGACAACTTGAAGGCGAAGCAATCCCGCTATGCGGGGAAACGCCGCAGGTTGCCTTCGCGGTCAAACTCCACCGGCTGGAGCCCGCCGGCGATGCTCAAATGCGCCTGCTTATCGAGTGACTCAAGGCCGGCTTCGGAGACCAGCAGGCGGCTCAGATTGAGCGTGTCGGCGATGCGCACAATGCGCAGCGCCGCCGGCGAGGGCGCGGCTAGCGAAGAGATCGCATTTTCCAGTACCTCCCGATCGCTTTCGAAATGAATCGGAATCTTTGCCGGCAGCAATCCTAATGACGTGATGGCATTCACGTAGGTGTAGCGCAGATCGAGCGCGCGCACTGCCCGGCTGGTGGTGAAGTCCGCCAGCCCGATGCCGATGCCATTGCCCTTGGTCGCCTCCGTCAACTCGCGCACGAAGATGCGGAAGATGTGAGGCTTGATGGAGGAGTCGGGCCGCAGGGAAGTGGAGTATTCCAGGATGTCCCGGTTAATTACATTCGTATCCATGCCGGTTCCGCTAATCTCCTTCCCGATGCGGTCGACGATCAGCAGGTCGATCTCCTCCAGCGGCAGCCGCGGCATCAACGAGCTGGCCCGCGCAAAGAGCCCGTCTTCCTCTTCCGGAATATGCGCCGCCGGCACCACCCGGACGTCGGCCGTCTGATGATTCTGATCCTCCAGAATGGCCACGCCCCAAAGTACCGGCGCGGCTGCCAGGATCGCCTTGGCGCGCTCCCGGATCACCGCCTCGTGTCCGAAACGGCTGGCTTCCCGGTGCGCGCTGGAGGCTCCGGCGTGCTTGCCCAAGCCGATAGCCAGCATCTTTTGCAGGCCGCTTCCCAGGCTGCCGCGAAAATCCGTATGCGGCTTGATCCGATTGACGACCACGATACCGGAGGCCTCCAGAGCGGCCGCACTGAATGGAATGTCCAGCCCGCCGGCCGTCTTGCCGATGGAGCGTACTTCCATGCTGGAAGCGATTGGAACTTCCATCGTCTCCCGCGTGATCCCGTACTCCGCCAGGGTGCTTTCCTGGCCCTCAGGCGTGGCGCCGCCATGGCTTCCCATGGCGGGAACAATGAAAGGACTCGCGCCGGCGGCGCGCAGAGCGTCTAAGACTACATGGACGATTTCGCGCAGGTTGGCGATACCCCTGCTGCCCACGCCGACGGCGACCTTCATGCCGGGCGTGATGCCCGATAGCGCGTTCATCTCCGCAAACTGCCGGTTCAGCAGCACAGGAAGATTGAGTGGCGGTGACGCGGGGTATTGCTGCCGCACTTCCGCCATTTTAGGAAAGTCTGCCATTCCGCCGGTTGTTCCCATCGCCTCTCCGCTCCCTTTTGCCGCCGTCATCTCTCTCAGCGCCCGCTCAGCAGGGCCGCCTGCAGGCCCCCGTTGCTGATTCGCGAAGGGCCCCTCGCTCCCGTGCCGCGCCGGTGCGTCTGCAGCCGACGGCATAATGATAGCCATTGTTTGCCGGGGCCGCGGCCTATAATTCCTTCCGGTGG
>JANWJB010000217.1 GCA_025449575.1 Acidobacteriaceae bacterium | reverse complement strand
GTGTTTCCAGTCATCATGCCGGAGGGAAGCGACTCGGCCTCCTTGGACAATGCTGTGGAATTTCTTTACCAATCGGGCCGGTCGCTTCCGCATGTGATGGCCATGCTGATCCCCGAGGCATGGGCGGGCAACCCCGACATGGACGAGGACAAGCGCGCCTTCTACGAGTACCACGCGTCAATGATGGAGCCCTGGGATGGGCCGGCTGCAATCGCCTTCACGGATGGGCGGGTAATCGGCGCAACCCTGGACCGCAATGGCCTGCGTCCCGGCCGTTACATTGTGACCAAGGACGATCTGGTGGTGCTGGCGTCAGAAGCCGGCGTGCTCGACGTGCCCGCCGAGGACATTCGCAAGAAGGGCCGCCTGCAGCCGGGCCGCATGTTGCTGGTGGATACCGTCCAGCAGCGCATCGTCTCCGATGCCGAGATCAAGAAGCAGCTGGCCGCGCGCCGGCCCTATGCGGATTGGCTCAGGGAGCAGCAGGTCACGCTCAATCAGTTGCCGGAACCTGCGCGCATCATCGCCTCCAACCCGGAGACGCTGCAGCGTCGCCAACGCGCCTACGGCTACACCGAAGAAGACCTGAAAATCCTGTTGACGCCCATGGCCGCGGCCGGGCAGGAGCCTGTCGGCTCCATGGGCACAGATACGCCGCTGGCCTGCCTGAGCGACCGTCCGCAGCTCCTGTTCAAGTACTTCAAACAGCATTTCGCGCAGGTCACCAATCCGCCCATCGACCCCATTCGGGAAGATCTCGTGATGTCCTTGATCAGCTACATCGGCACGGAGCGCAATATTCTGGATGAGGCGCCGGAAAACTGCCACACGCTCAAGCTGCCGCATCCAATCCTGACCAATCGCGAGCTAGAGAAGCTGCGCCGCGTCTCTTCCGGAGACCTGCTGGCCACCACGCTGCCCGCGCTCTTTCACGCGGCCGACGGTGAGCAAGGCCTGAAGCACGCGCTCGACGACCTGAGCAATCGCGCCTCGCACGCGGTCAAGTCCGGCTATACGGTGCTGATTCTTTCCGACCGGTACGTGGATGGGACTCATGCGCCCATTCCCAGCCTGCTGGCTATGGCCGCCGTTCACAACCGTCTGGTGCGCGAAAAAACCCGCACCCAGGTAGCGCTGATTATCGAAAGCGGCGAGCCGCGCGAGGTGATGCACTTTGCCCTGCTGATCGGCTACGGCGCCAGCGCCGTCAATCCGTTCCTGGCCATTGAAACTCTGCACGACTTGAAACGCCGGGGCCTGCTGCCGGAGGATGTGACCGCCGAATATGCCGAGAAGAGCTTCATCAAGGCCATCAACAAGGGTCTCTTGAAGACCTTCTCGAAGATGGGGATCAGCACGCTGCAAAGCTATCGCGGAGCCCAAGTCTTCGAGGCGATCGGCCTCAACCGGTCGCTGGTGGATGCCTACTTCTCCGGCACCCCTTCGCGCATCGAGGGCGTGGGCCTCGATGTGCTTGCGCGCGAGGCGCTGCTCAAGCACGAATACGCGTTCCAGCCGTTCGTGGAGTCGGAGACCGAGCTGAAGGTCGGTGGTCAGTATCAATTCCGCGTCGATGGCGAGTATCACATCCACAATGTAGACACCATAAGCAAGCTGCAGCACGCGGTACGGCAGGGCAATCCGGCTACATTTCAGGAGTACACCGATCTGCTGGACGACGAGAACCGGCATCTCTGCACGCTGCGCGGATTGCTTCAGCTGAAGTACTCCGATAAACCCCTGCCGCTCGATGAGGTCGAGCCGGCCAAGGAGATCGTCAAGCGTTTCGCGACCGGCGCGATGAGTTTCGGTTCGATCAGCAAGGAGGCGCACGAGACACTGGCAATCGCCATGAACCGGATAGGAGGAATGTCGAACACCGGCGAGGGCGGGGAGGATGAGGCGCGCTTTACGCCTGACGCGAACGGGGACTCGCGCCGCTCGGCCGTCAAGCAGGTGGCCTCGGGGCGCTTCGGTGTGACGACGAATTACCTCGTGAATGCCGACGAGCTGCAGATCAAGATGGCGCAGGGAGCCAAGCCTGGCGAGGGCGGCCAATTGCCAGGCTACAAAGTGGATGAGGTCATCGCGCGAACGCGCCACTCGATTCCCGGCGTGGGCCTCATCTCGCCGCCGCCGCACCACGACATCTACTCCATCGAGGATCTGGCGCAACTGATCCACGACCTGAAGAATGTAAATCCGCAGGCGCGCATCGCCGTAAAGTTGGTCTCCGAGGCCGGCGTGGGGACAGTCGCGGCAGGCGTCAGCAAAGCGCATGCCGATGTCGTGCTGATTTCCGGCGACACCGGGGGCACCGGCGCCTCGCCGCTCAGCTCCATCAAGCACGCGGGGCTGCCCTGGGAGCTGGGTCTGGCCGAAACGCAACAGGTGCTCCTGCTGAATGACCTGCGCGGACGCATCAGAGTGCAGACCGACGGCAAGCTGCAGACCGGCCGTGACGTGGTCATCGCCGCGCTGCTTGGCGCCGAGGAATTCGGTTTCGCCACCACGCCGCTGATCACCATGGGCTGCATCATGCTCCGCAAGTGCCACCTGAACACATGCTCGGTGGGCATTGCCACGCAGGACCCGGTGCTGCGGGAGCGCTTTACCGGTAAGCCCGAGCACGTCATCAACTTCTTTTTCTTTCTTGCCGAGCAGGTGCGCCAGCACATGGCCAAACTGGGCTTTCGGACCTTCGATGAGATGGTGGGCCGCGTGGATAAGATTGAAGCCGCCATCGCCCATGCTCACTGGAAGGCCAAGGGCATCGATCTCTCGTCGATCCTCTATGCGCCCAGCGTTCCCTCGCGCGTGGCGCGACGCAAAGTGATTGCGCAGAACCACGGCCTGGAGCAGGCGCTCGACCACGCGCTCATCCAAGCAGCAGCCCCCGCGCTTGAATCGAAGTCGCCGGTCCGGGCCCACTTCAATATTCGCAACGTGAACCGCACCGTGGGCGCTATGTTGGGGGGCGAGGTCGCGCGTCGCTACGGTTCGGCGGGATTGCCCGACGAAACCATCCACTTCCGGTTTTCCGGTTCAGCCGGCCAGAGCTTCGGAGCCTTCGTTCCCAAGGGCGTCACTCTCGAACTGGAGGGCGACTCCAACGATTACTTGGGCAAAGGTCTCTCCGGCGGCCGTATTCTCGTCTATCCTCCTAAGACCTCCAGCTTCCTGCCTGAGGAGAGCATCCTGGTGGGCAACGTGGTGCTCTACGGAGCCACCAGCGGCGAAGTCTTCCTCAATGGCATCGCGGGCGAGCGCTTCGCCGTGCGCAACTCCGGCGCTCTCGCGGTGGTCGAGGGCGTGGGCGATCACGGCTGCGAGTACATGACCAACGGGACGGTCGTCGTGCTTGGTGCGACCGGGCGCAACTTTGCCGCCGGCATGAGCGGCGGTCGCGCCTTCGTCTACGACGATCGGGGTGACTTCTCCACGCGCCGATGCAATCGGAGCAGCGTCGATTTGGAGCCGCTGGTGCAGGCGGATGATATCGACGAGGTGCGCGGCCTGCTCGAACGGCACCGCGACCTCACCGGCAGTCCACGCGCTGCGTGGGTGCTGGAGCATTGGTCCGAGGCGCAGCCAAACTTCATCAAGGTCTTCCCGCACGAGTACAAGCGCGTTCTTGGCGTAGCTCGCGTGGAGACCATCTATGTTTCTCCTAAAGATTCGTCGCCGATTCCGGCGGCCGCCGTCGAGGTGCAGCATGGGTAAGATTACGGGATTCCTGGAATTCAAGCGGGAGCAGCCTGCCCGGCGCAAGGTCGAGGAGCGCATTCAGGACTGGCTTGAAATCTACCAGCCGATTTCCGAAGAAAAGCTGCGCCAGCAGGGTGCCCGCTGCATGGATTGCGGCGTGCCTTTCTGCCACACCGGGTGCCCGGTCAACAATCTGATCCCCGACTGGAATGACATGGTCTATCGCGGCAAGTGGGAAGACGCCGTCCACCGCCTGCAATCGACCAACAACTTTCCCGAGTTTACTGGGCGCATCTGTCCCGCTCCCTGCGAGCCGGCATGCACGCTAAGCATCAACCAGCCGCCGGTCTCCATCAAGCTGATCGAGAAATCCATCGTCGAGCGCGGGTGGCAAGAGGGCTGGATTCATCCCGAACCGCCGGAGCAAAACACCGGCAAGCGCGTGGCGGTGGTAGGCAGCGGACCGTCCGGCTTGGCCGCCGCGCAGCAGTTGCGCCGCGCCGGCCACTCCGTCACCGTTTATGAGAAGGCCAACCGGCTTGGCGGACTGCTCCGCTATGGCATTCCCAATTTCAAGCTGGAAAAGCACGTCATCGACCGCCGACTCGAGCAGATGCGCGCCGAGGGCGTCACCTTTGTGACCGGCGCGCATGTGGGCGTCAACCTTCCCATTGAGGCGCTCACCGAGCACTATGACGCCATCCTGCTTTGCGGGGGCGCCGAGCAGCCGCGCGATCTCAATATCCCCGGCCGCGAGCTCAGAGGCGTGCATTTTGCCATGGATTTCCTGCCGCAGCAGAACCACCGCTGCGAGGGCGACCAACTCGATCCCACGCTCGACATCCTGGCCGAGGGCAAGCGCGTCATCATCATCGGCGGCGGAGACACCGGAGCCGACTGTCTGGGCACCGTCCTGCGCCAGCACCCCTTGAGCGTCCATCAGTTCGAGATCATGCCCATGCCGCCAGCCGAGCGCTCTCCTTCCACGCCCTGGCCGCTGTGGCCGCTGCAACTGCGTACCGAGGGCGCGCACGAAGAGGGCGGCGTCCGCGACTGGACCATCAACAGCCTCAAATTTACCGGTGACGAAAACGGCAATCTCAAGCAGTTGCATGCTGTCCGTGTCGGACCGCCACCCAAGTTCGAACCCATCGCCGATTCCAAATTCTCCCTCGAAGTCGATCTGGTCCTGCTCGCCATGGGCTTCCTAGGCCCGGTCAAAAACGGCATGATCGAGCAGTTGGGCGTGGCGCTGGACAAGCGCGGCAACGTGGCCGCCAACGCCGAGTACCAGACCTCGATCGAGAACATCTTTGCCGCCGGCGATATGCGCCGCGGCCAGTCGCTGGTGGTCTGGGCCATCAGCGAGGGACGCAAGGCCGCTGCTGCCGTTGACCGCTATCTCGCCACCCTGGAAGAGCCCGCGCCGCAGCACGATCACGCGCTGGCATAGTTTTTCTCTCGGCAATCCAAGGACAAAGGCGAAGCCGCAATGGTTTCGCCTTCTTTGTTTCCCGTTCTTGCGTTTCAAGTGCCGGCAAGAGCAGGCGGGCCATTGGCAACTTTTATCGGCAGAGCCGCGGACTGGTACCGACACGGGGAGGCCGCAGGGTTTGTCACGTCCCCGAAAGACCCACTTACCTCGACTGAACGACGGGGCAGAATAGCCCAGTCGGACGCTTCTCCCTTTCCGTATAGGCCACGAATAACATGTCGATCGAGGTTCACAAGGCGGGCGTCAACTGGATTGCTTTTGGGGTTCTGGCCACACGGTATTCGGTTCTCCCATTCTGACCGTATCGGCGATGCGGCCTCAGCTGGAGAGATTTGGAGTTACTCGGAATTAACGATCGATTAGCTTCGCATGTGTTGCTGGATATCGTTCGCCTTCGACCTTGATCGCAGAAGAAGCCTCTTCCAGGGAGTGCATGTCCTCTACAGTAAGTCCGATAGCCGCGCCTCCAAGATTTTCTTCCAATCGTGAAAGCTTGGTGGTGCCTGGAATTGGAACGATCCAGGGCGCCTTGGCCAGCAGCCATGCGAGGGCAATCTGTGCAGGCGTGGCTTTTTTCCGTTCAGCGAACTTCGTTATGACTTCGACGAGAGCCTGGTTCGCTCTGCGATTGTCCTCACTAAAGCGAGGGACGATGGCCCGGAAATCGGTGCTGTCGAACTTCGTGGAGGAATCAATCTTGCCGGTGAGAAAGCCTTTGCCGAGAGGGCTGAACGGGACGAAGCCGATGCCGAGTTCCGCGAGAGTCGGCATCACCGATTCTTCGGGTTCACGCCAGAAGAGTGAGTATTCGCTTTGTAGGGCTGTGACGGACTGTACGGCATGAGCGCGACGGATCGTCTTTGCACCTGCCTCTGAAAGACCAAAGTGCTTTACCTTGCCTGCCTGAATCAGATCCTTTACGGCACCAGCAGTTTCCTCAATGGGAGTGTTGGGATCGACGCGATGTTGATAGACAAGGTCAATAGTGTCCGTTTGCAGACGCTTCAGCGAGCTTTCGACGACCTGCTTGATATGGTTGGGCCGGCTGTTGGTTGCTGTCCACTTGCCATCGTTGCCCGGATCGGGCTGGAACCCGAACTTGGTGGCGATCACGACATCTTTGCGGAAAGGAGCGAGAGCTTCGCCTACCACTTCTTCATTGACGAACGGGCCATACACTTCGGCAGTATCGAAGAAGGTGACACCGCGCTCGACAGCGGCGCGAATAAGCTTGATCGCTTCGCCCTTCTCCGTGGCGGGGCCAAGACCGAAGCTCAGGCCCATACATCCGAGGCCGAGTGCCGAGACTTCGAGGCCGCTCTCTCCTAATGTGCGCTTTTGCATGATTTCTCCGATCACTCCTCAACGGTTTGATGCCGGCGAGTTGCTTTCCTTCAATGCT
>JANWJB010000216.1 GCA_025449575.1 Acidobacteriaceae bacterium | reverse complement strand
GCATCGGTTCACCTGCTGCTGAACGGCGCCGGATTCAGCAGTTCCGCACTGCAAAACCAATCCGCACAGGATCAAAGCGTCGAGATGGGATCCTCCGGCGGCAATGCCAACGATTACGACTCCTCGCGGGATTCCCACGGAAACAAGTACGTGAACGATTGCTGTGGAGGAACGCTGGGGGGGCTTGTAACCGGCAGCAATGGGAACCTATACATTCTGAGCAACAACCACGTGCTTGCGGAATCAGATCAGGCGCGGCCCGGCGACACCATCGTCGAGCCGGCCCTCATCGATCTGAACTGCAATCCTCAAGCCGGACGGACGGTGGGAGCCCTGCGCTATGTGGTGCCTCTGCAGAGCCGGCAGACGAATGTTGATGCAGCCTTGGCGGCGGCCACCTCCGCTGTTGACCCGAGCGGAGGTATTCTGCAGCTCGGCAGCGCGATCAATGGGCGGCTGGGCGCGGCGGCTCCAGCGGCAGGTACGGGAGAGGTGCTCGATGCCAGCCGTTTGGAAGGATTGCGCGTAGTAAAGAGCGGGCGCACCACCGGGCTTACCTGTTCCACAGTGGACGCCATCGACCTCACCGTGCAAGTCGATTACTACTACGATTGCGCTGAGACCCAGCCTTACTACACCAAGACCTATCGCAATCAGATCGGTATCCCGGGAGCGGGCTTCGCCGACAGCGGAGACTCGGGCGCCCTGGTGCTGGACGCCGGCAACGCTGAACCCATCGGGCTGCTCTTTTCCAACGGCAGCAGCAGCGGCGCGGGCGGCTTCAGCGTAGCCAATCCGATTCAGGACGTCCTTGGTGAATTGGGTGAGGGGAGCGTCTCGGGAGGGCAGCAATTTAAGATCGTCGGCGGGGCGCGCCATCCCATCACGTGCTCGAACTATGACGCCGATGAGCGCATTCCGGCGTCCCCGGTCGACCCAACCCAGTTGGCCAATGCCAAAGCGCAAGCCGACTCTGCTGCCGCTACTCTGATGCGGCCCGGCAACGGCATTCTGGGAACGACCGCCGGCAGCAGTCTCGACCGCCCCGGCGAAGCGGCCGTGATCCTCTATGTCGATAGGTCCAAGCCGAATTTCTCCGTGCCCAAGACTTTCGCTGGATTCGCCACACGCGTGGTCCTTACCGATGCGGCCGGGGCCAATGCCGGCATCTTGCCGCCCGACCGGCCGGAAGGCATCCATTTGCCCGCGAATGTTCTACGCGCTGCTGCCGCCGTGCAACGACAGTATGCTCCCCAACTCATGCGCGACCCGGCCTTCTTTGGCGTCGGAGTGACCCAGAGCCATGACAATCCAGCCGAGGCGGCCTTGCTGGTTCTGGTCGACACCAAGAAGACGCCAGATGCCATGCCCGGGTTGGTGGGAGGTCTCCGCGTGCGCTATCTGAAAGTTGGCCGCCTGCATGTGACGCGGTCCAAATACGAAAGCGCCGTCAAGCGACCCACAAGCTGCCAGCTTCTCGCTGGGCGCCGGTAGCCGGGCTCTGGCTAGATGTCTCTGGACGCCAAAAGAACCTGGGCCAAGATGAGAGCGCAGGCAGCATAGAGCACGGCATAGATTGCCATTGCATGGCTCGGGATCGAGGAACTGGCGAAGGGCGAAGCGCCGGCGGCGCCCAGCAGCGGCGGCTGTAACAGGTAAGCGGCGCGGCGCCACAAGGCGTCGCTGGGCATGATGAGGCTGGAGACGATGCCCAGATTCACGCAGGTTGGCACGTGGCGGACAGCGCCGAACGCTTCGATCCACCCGCCGACGAAGGCCAAGCCGTAGAGTCCAAGCGTTATGGCGCCGCTGGTGAGGGAGGAGAAACGGGTGCTGGCCGCCAGGGTGACGTCAAGCAATACCATAGCCTGCAGCCAGATGAGGCCGAGAACCGCGCCGCTGTGCGGAGCAACCAGTCCGCCCTCAATCGCGGCGATGGCGATGGAGCCGCCCTCCACCAGCAAAACGTATAGGGTGATCATGCCGGCGAAACCGGCCCATTTTCCGAGGACGATAGAAGCGCGGCTCACCGGCTTCGTGGCGATGGCATGGATGGAGCCGGAGGCGATCTCACCGGCAAGCGCGTCGCAGGAAGTGAGCGCCGCCATCAATGAGGTGAGCATGCTGCCGGCATAAAGCACCATCATGGTCATCACTTGCATGCCTTCGTGACGAGCGATCACCGGCATGCGCACGGAGCTCTTGATTGCGGCGTGAAGCGCGATCCAGAAAAGAGCCAGGAACGCAAATCCGGCTATCGCCGCGATCCAGAGTATCTTGCGCCGTGCCGCCTCCCGGAAGGTGACGCGCGCCATCAGCAAGACAGCACGCGCTGCACCCGGTCCGCGGGAAGCGGGCGTCTCTGCTTCCCACGCGTCCGTCACCTCCGCGGGTACATTCGCGGCAAGCCCACCGCTGATTTCGTCGATGGCGTTATCGCTCATAGGCCAGGATCCGGTCCCATCATCTTTAAAAACAGATCTTCCAGACTAACCCTCTGGGGAATAACGGAGAAAATTTCCGCGCCGCTCTCCACCAGACAGCGGATAACGCCGGGCAAGCGGTCTTGCCCGTCCAAACTCAGCCGCAGCAGTTGGCCCTCCAGCCGGAGGTCGCACGCCATCCCTGCAAGCCTCTCCAGCGCAGACGGCTCTATGTGCGATGCTTTGATCTCGACCTCGGTCCGCTCACCCTGCCACGCGCCCATCCGGTACATGCCGACAATCCGCCCCTCGCGGATGAACGCTACGCGGTCGCAACTCTGCTCTACTTCCCCGAGCAAATGCGAATTAAGAAAGACAGTTGCGCCGCGATCGCGCTGTTCGCGGATAACGTCGCGCACCAGCTTGCGTCCCGCCGGATCCAAACCGGAAGTCGGCTCATCGAGAAAAAGGATTTCCGGGTCGTTGATCATGGCCTGGGCCAGGCCCACCCGCTGCATCATTCCCTTCGAGAAGCTGCGGATGGCCTTGCTGGATTGCGTACCCAGGCCGACCCGCTCCAGCAGCCGAGGAACCCTGCGGCGCAGGACATCTTCTTTCAGACCACAAAGCCGGCCGTGAAAGAGCAACAGCTCCGTGGCGCTGAGCCAGTCGTAGAAGCGAAAGTGCTCAGGGAGAAAGCCGATGCGGGCGCGAGCTTCGCGCGTACCCACAGGCTGCCCGAGCAGCAGCGCGCTGCCGCCGGTCGGCCGCACAAGGCCGAGCAGCATCTTGATTGAGGTGCTCTTGCCTGCTCCGTTCGGGCCCAGGAAGCCGAAGGCTTCTCCCCGGCCCACCTGCAGCGTCAAGTCGCGGACAGCGATGCGAGAGCCGTATCTTTTCCTGAGCCCGCAGGCATCTATGGTGAGAGTCGCCATGCACCTTTCCGTTTCCGCTACTCCACTTGCGAGCCCAGGTTGACCGCGGTGACGTCGTCGCCAGTGCCCCCCAGGCCGTAGACAATTCCATTGTCCACCCACATTAACGTAAAGTGTTTGGACTGACGTGCACTCGCCGGCCGGATCAGAGCGCCCTCGTTCCCGTTCACATATACCTGTTCATAACTCGATTTCCCGCGCACCACCGGGAGCACGAGCGTGGATGTCCAGTCTACGGTCTGGGTGAAATTCGCAGCGTCATTGGCGCTCATGCCAAGAAACTGGAGCGCGATCTGCGCAATCTGGCCCGGATCAATCGCCTGAGGAGCGGAGACAATGGGACTCGGAAGCTCTTTAAGAGTGACACAGGTGTCGTCGGGTTGAGCGGACTGGCCTGAGGCCCCGCCCAGCAAACGCGCCGGTGCATTGCCGCAGTTGCCGTAGAAGGCCAGAATGCCGGCCGGGATGCGAACACCAAGGGTGGCGCCATCTACCGAGGCCGGGAGCTGGAGATCACTGCGCCCCGCTTCGTCGAGGATAGACTGCAGACGGCCTCGGTTGAGCTTCATCTGCATCGCCGCGCCGGTCTCCAGCAGAAGGCTGTCCGGCGTTTCCCCGGCAAGAAGCCGCACTGGGAAGCCGGCTAGCCTGGTTGCGGCCGCAGCATCTGCGACGGACTGCAATTTCTGCGGCTGCTGCGTCACCACCACCTCGTCGGAGAGGACGCGGCCAATTTCCTGGTTTACGAATTGGTCGTTCTGGAGCCCGGCCTTTAAATCGGAAGGATTCAGTTCGAGGACGGTGAAATGCTGCACGCGAAAGACGGCAAGCAGGCTTTCCGCCCACCCGCGAACAGGCGCCACAGTCAATACCATGATGAGCGCTGTGATGGCGGCGCCGCCGCCGGCAAGGGAAAGCACCTTCCAGGGAGTCCATCTGGTCCATTCGTCTTCGATGGTGTCTTCTCGTTTCTTCAGGAAGGCCGCCCAGCCGTTTGCCGCGCCGTCAGCCTGGGAGGACTGCAGCAATCCATCGAGCGCTTCGTGCGCGCAGGCTGCCTTGGCAGCCAGAACTCCGGCTTGCTCGCGGCAGACCGAGCAAACCTCGAGATGCTGTTCGACCGGGGATGCCTGTTCCGCCTCGAGTTCCCCGTCTAAATAAGCTCGCAGGATTCCATCTGTCAACTCACGATGCTTCATTGCCCCTCCTTGGCCGGTCGTAACTGCGATGTCTTCCGGCCGCGCCCCTCTTGCCGTTCGTAACGCATTGAAAATTCCGCCTCCGCCCGCGCCAGCATGGCGCCCACAGAATTGGCTCTGATCTGCATGGCCTCTGCGATCTCCCGATAGCTCAGCCCGCTATAGCGCAGCAGCAGGATCTGAGCCTTCTCCGTCTTGAGCCGCGCCAGCACGGCGCGCACTCGAGCGATGCGCTCGCCGCGCAATAGACGGGAAAGCGGACTGTCTCCACGGTCTTCCCCGGGGACGAAATTGACGTCCTCGAATGGCTCCTCGCGACCCCGGCGGCGGTTCGCGCGGATAGCGTCGATGGAGGCCCGCGTGGCAGTGCGATAGAGCCAGCCGCCGACCAGACCGCCAGCCGCCACGCCCGGGCCGCTGCGGTAGAGGCGGAGAAACACCTCCGCGCAAACCTCCTCCGCCTCCGAATCGCAACGGAGCACCCGCCGCGCGACCGCGGCCATTCGTGGATAGTACTCACGAAAAATGGCCTCAAACTCCGGTTCTGTCCAGCCGCCGGTCATGTTCATAGCTTCTACACCTCTACAACGATGCAGGGGACGGATTTATGACAGGGAAATTGCGCGGCTTGCCGGGCGCAGGCGCGCGAGCTGGAGCCTCAAGATCGCTTTTGGCGCTGGGGACGCCGCATGGCTCAACCCGCCCTCCTCAAAGTAAGCGGGTTCAGGCCTCGTTGGTTACAGCTGCGTTCAAAAGCAACGGAGTGGCGCCGATTCCGTCATCGGGAAAGAAGATCATAAATATCGTGCCGCCGGACAGGTCCTTATCCCTCGACACACGGAGGCGGCTCCGCACCCGGACGAGTCCGCCATGCTTCCGAATGATCTCGTCGCTTACCCATAAGCCGAGACCGGTGCCGGTGTCGTCTTTGGTGGTGAAGAAGGGCTCGAAAATGCGCCGGCGCGTTGCCTCGGTCATCCCGCAACCGTCATCGGAAATGAATATCCTCACCCCTTCCCGGCCATCGAGCGCAGAGCGAGACTTCCGCGCCGCCAGGCGGAGCCGGCCGCCCTCGCTGAGAGCGTCGAGAGCATTGCCTACCAAATTGGCGAAGAGCTGGCGCAACTCGCCGGCAAAGCAAAACAGATCCACATCCGGCTCATAGTCGCGCGCGACCTCGATCCGCAGGGTGTGAATCCTTCCCTGAAAGAGCGTGAGCACGGAGGCGAGCAACTCACCTACATTTGCCACCACCGGCGCGCTCGCCTGCCGGTAGAAGCGAAGCGTCTGCTGGGTCATCTCCGAGACCCGCGCGACTTCATGCTGCGCCGAATCGGCGAAGGACTGGGCCCGCGCGTCGAGTGACGGCTCCCGCCGCAGAAGATAGAGAAGGTTGGTGATGGCCTCCAGCGGATTGTTGATTTCGTGCGCGATCGAAGCCGCCAGACGGCCTGCCGCCGCCAGCTTCTCCGTCTTGCGAAGAGCCTCCTCGGAGCGCTTCCGCTCCGTCGTCTCCACAATCACCGCGCCCACCCAGCGAACCGTCTGCAACGACGTCTTGACCGGATAGACGTTCATCAACCAGCTTCGCTGATAGCCAGGGTCCACCAGCGAACTCAATTCCAGATCGCGCACCGCCTCCCCGTTCTCGAAGACATTTTGGACGCAGTCGCGCAGCTCAGCGGCGGCCCCTTCCGGCAGCAGCTCGGAGATGGTGCGGCCAAGGTGCCAGCTGACCGGCATCTGGTTCATATCGGCGAGAAACTGGTTCACTCGCACAAAGCGAAACTTACGATCGAAAAATGCAAAGCCGATCGGCGCGTTTTCCAGCATGGAATCGAGCAGCGCCAGCGTGTCGTTGAGCCCCGCCCGCTGCTCTTCGATCGAGGTCACCATCAGATTGAATGCCCGCGTGAGATCCGAGGCTTCATTTGTCGATGTCACCTCGAGCGGAAAGCCCTCCTTCGTCTCCGGATCACGGATGAGCTTGCGTGTGGCGATCAAGAGCTTGTGGAGCGGGCGAGTGATGGAGCGCGCCAGAAAGCTCGCGATGATGGCGGTTCCAATGGCCCCCAGGATGGCGAAGATAATCGTGATGCGAACCAGAGAATAGATCTGCTGGTTTTCCAGGGTGGAATCCTGGTACACCCATGCGTAGCCGAGCAATCGCCCCTCTACCCGGATGGGCGCAATGCACTCTCGTGCTCCACCCGAGGCGCGGAAGATGACTTCATTCAGCCTGGGCGATATTTGCCGCTTCTCAAAGCGCGTCAGCACGTCCTTGCCGTTTAATGCCGGGTTGCTGCTGGCGATCACGCGTCCTTCCGAGTCGGTGACCATTGCCGCATGAATGGTCTCCGAATTCATCATGGTGCGCACGATGGGCTGCAAATAGGCTTCGCGGCCGCTGGAAAAAGCATCCTCGCTCTCCAGCGCGAGCAAATTGGCCTCAGACTCCAGCCGGAGGCGCGCTCGCTGATGAATTTCGGAAGCCTGTTCGCGCACAAGCAGAGTGGCGAAGACCACCACCAGGAGGCCTTCGAGCAGGATGAGGCCAAAGATGAGTTGCCCTCGGATCGAGCGGGGCTTAAACCAACTCATAAAGACTGCAGATTTCCCTTCCAACCGGTCTATTCAGACAGCCAAGCACGTCATTCAGCAAAGACCCGCAGCACGTCTCATTTCCAAAGAAACAGTCTATTCCTCCGGCAATAACATTGCCGATGGATGACGCACCTCGCGGGAAGTCAGCTCCGCGAACCTCCAACGGGCTTCTCACTCGGAGCTTCACTCAACTTTCGCGCCACATCCTGCGCGATCTGCCGCCCATGAAACCGCCCATTTTCAATAAAGATTTCGTTGGTTCGAGTGCCGGCAACAATCACCCCCGCCAGATAAATGCCCGCAATGTTGCTCTCCAGAGTCCCCGGATCGCACGCCGGACAGCGGTCGGTCCCCTCCAGTCTCACTCCTAAACCGGTGAGGAATTCAAAATCCGGATGATACCCGGTCAAGCAAAAAACATGGTCGTTTTCAAGACGGATCGGACCCTGGAGGGTGAGCAAATTCACCGAATCCTCCGCAATCGCAGTAACGCTGCTGGAGAAGTACGCTGGAATCTCTCCATTTTTGATGCGGTTGTTGATATCGGGAAGAATCCAGTACTTCACATGATGGTGCATGGCCGGCCCGCGGTGAACCAGCGTCACCCGAGCTCCATGTCGCCAGAGATCCAGCGCCGCGATGGCCGCCGAGTTCTTGCCGCCCACCACCAGCACATTGCGATCGTAGTAGGGATGGGGATCATGATAGTAGTGCCTCACCTTTGGTAGATCTTCGCCCGGTATGCCTAGATAGTTCGGCAGATCGTAGTAGCCGGTGGCGAGGATCAGCTTGCGCGCGCGATAGTGCCGCAGGCGCGCGAATGCGTCGGAAGCCGCGATGGAGAAACCTCCGTCTTCGCCGCCGACGCTCTTGACGGTCTGATATTGGCGGAGATTCAGTTGATAGTGCTCCGCGACCTTCCGGTAGTATTCCAGCGCCTCATTACGGTTTGGCTTCTGGTTGGGACTGGAAAAGGGCATGTCGCCGATCTCCAACAGCTCCGGCGTAGTGAAGAACGTCATGTTGGAGGGATAGTGAAACAGCGAATTGCACAGGCAGCCCTTGTCCAGGAGCACCGAGCTGTACCCCGCCCGCTGCACTTCAATCGCACAGGCCAGCCCGGTCGGTCCGGCGCCGATCACCAGCACGTCAAACAATTCGGCCGAGATCTCGTTCGTTTCCATACTTGTTAGGATAGAGCCTGGGAAAGGAGCAGCAACTGTATGTCGGAATTCCGCCAAGAAAAAGATTCTCTGGGGTTGGTCGATGTGCCTGCGCGCGCCTATTACGGAGCGCAGACCGCCCGCGCCGTGGAGAATTATCCGATCTCCGGCATGCGGGCCGATCTCCACCTGATTCGCGCTCTGGGCATGGTAAAACGGGCCGCCGCGGAAGCGAACAAGGAGCTGGGGTTGATTGAGGCTGACCGCGCCGACGCCATTATGCGGGCGGCGCAGGAGGTCATCGATGGCAAATGGACTCCGGAGTTTGTCGTCGATGTTTTTCAGGCCGGAGCCGGCGTCAGCCTGCATATGAACGCCAATGAAGTGATCGCCAACCGGGCCAATGAGATCGCCGGCGGCAAGCTGGGCGAGTATGCCCGTGTCCACCCCAACGATCACGTGAACTATGGCCAGTCCACCAATGATGTCTTCCCTACCGGCATGCGTCTGGCCACGCTGCTCGCGCTGGAGACGCTCTATCCGGTGCTGGATTCACTGGCAGCAACCTTCGCCGCCAAGGGGCGTGAGTTCCACGAAGTAATGAAGTCCGGACGCACCCATATGCAGGATGCGGTACCTATCCGCCTGGGGCAGGAATTCGCCGCCTACGGCCTGGCGATTGAAAAGGCAAAGCGGTTCATCACGCTGGCTGCCGATTCGCTGCGCGAGCTGGGGCTGGGGGGCAGCGCGGTAGGCACCGGCATCAACACCCATCCCGACTATCGCGCCAAAGCCGTCGCCAACCTTGCCCGCATCGCGGGGCAGAAGCTCACACCGGCAAAAGACATGCGCTGGGCCATGCAGTCGAACGCTTGCATGGGCGAAGTTAGCGGAGCGCTGCGTTCCCTCGCGCTGGAAATCATCCGTATCTCCAACGACCTTCGCCTGCTCTCCTCCGGACCGAATACCGGGCTCGGCGAGCTTGCCCTGCCCAGTTTGCAGCCCGGCTCATCCATTATGCCGGGCAAGATCAACCCGGTAATGCCGGAGTTGGCCGCCATGGTCAGCTTTCAGGTCATCGGCAATGACACCGCCGTAGCTTATGCGCTGCAAGCCGGCCAGCTCGAGTTGAACGTGATGATGCCCACCATGGCCTACAGCGTGCTGCAGAGTATTACCATCATGGCCAACATGCTCCGGCAATTCAACGACCGCTGCGTCGCAGGAATCACCGCCAACCAAGCGCGCTGCAACTCCTACGCGCAAAGCACCGTTTCTTTGGCCACGGCGCTCAATCCTTACATCGGCTACGCCAAAGCCGCCGAAATTGTGAAAGAATCGGTGGCCACCGGCCAGTCGATCATTGCCTTGGCGCGCACCAAAAAACTGCTAACAGAAGAAGAGATTGCCGAGATCCTCGATCCGGCCAGGATGACCGAGCCGCAGTACCCACTGGAAGCCGCCAAGGAGCGCGACCGCCGAACCAAGGTATAGGGGGCAACAGCTCTACTGCCGCCCCCAGCGGAAGACGAGTCCGCTCGTGAAGCCCAGGTTCTTCAACTGGGATGTGCCTCCAAAGGTAGTGACGGTATAGTTCGGGCTGATGCGAAACGCGAGGGCAGGCCCCAGGTTGAAGTCCACCGGTACCGCCGCGCCGCCGCTAAAGCTGGTTCCGTTGCTCCACATGCCCAGCAGCGTGCCGGGAAACAGCGCGCTGTTGCCGTTGAAGGTCCCCTTGGCCATCCCCGCCAGCAGTTGCGCGCTCACCGCATAGTGTTGCCGGCGAATGATGCGGTATTGCGGACCTCCCAAAAAGGTGAACTGAGAGATGCTGGGGTGAAAGATGTTGTAGATATTGTGCTGCGTATAAGCAATGCCGTAAAATCCGCGAAAATCGGCGGCGAGCCCTAAACGGCCCCACAAATAATCAGTAAAACCGCCATTCCAAGCCATTTCATTCATGTGCTGCAGGTCGGCGCCGGGATGGAACCGGACGTAGCCTCCACCGCCATAGATCTCGTACTTGTGCGTGTAGGTGTCCTTGATTGCCTCCCGGACACGTTGCTGCCGGCGCGCCCGGATGCGCGCCTGCGCCTCCTGGGCCAGACGGAGCTGCTGCTGCTGGGGATTCTCCTGCTGCTGGGCTTCCGGTGTCGGGGGCGGCGGAGCGGCGGTGGAATTCTGCGCCAGCAAACCCGGCGCCGCTAGGCAAAGAACTAGAACGAGCGGATACGCGAGGCATCCGAAACGCTGGCTGCGGTACATGAACCTAAAAGCCTCCACTGGCGTCTGCCGCCCGCAGGCGGCGAGACATGCGGTTGTGCTGGTGTCGCTTGGAGATGTTGCTCCTAGTATTAAAGCATCTGGATCCTTACTCCGCGCGCCTTCTCGCGCTTTTGCTGCAGAAACTTGTCCGGAGTGTGCTCCAATAGGCTGTGCGATGGCACTCCCCCAAGGATGCCCGCTCCGCTGAGGCCGCACGCGCCGCGGAATTATGAGAACTGCTCTGAAGAAAAACCACTGCACTTCATGAGGCGATATTTATGAAGGGATTTCTCTTGGGCCTGATCATCGGGCTGATTGCCGTTCCCGCAGCAGCGTGGCTTTACCTGCAATATGGAAACGTCCCTGTAGCCACCGCGGACCGGCCCTTCCCACTCGAGGCCAAAATCGTAAAGGGCCCCTTGGATCGGCGGATCGACCGCGAAATGCCCAAAGAGGCTCCGATGGAAGCCAGTCCGGCCAACCTGGAAATCGGGGCCCACATCTATCGCGCTCATTGCGCCACCTGCCACGGCTTGTATGGACTCCCTTCCCCCTTCGCCAGTTCGATGTATCCTGTGGCGCCGCAGCTTTGGGAGCCGCATCGCAAGGGCGTCGTCGGGGTGAGCGACGATCCTCCCGGCGAGACCTACTGGAAGGTGGACAATGGAATCCGTCTCAGCGGAATGCCTTCTTTCTCCCGTGTGCTGAATCAAGCGCAGATGTGGCAGGTGTCACTGCTCTTGGCCAATGCCAATAAGCCGCTTCCGCCCGATGTGCTCACGCTGCTCAAGCAGCCCCTCGATCCGGATCCCGTATCGCAATAGTGGTGTAGACGCATCCTTGCGGCATCCAGGTCGCGCCGCCATTGCCTACTGGAACGTGTAAGTAACGCCTCCGGTGAACTGGAAGGAGTTGCGTTTGCTTCCTGCCGCGGGATCGTTCAAGAACGCATCTTGCACACCGGTGCTGAAGCCGAAACGCTTATAGACCGGGAAGACGAGACCCGCGGTGAACAAGGCCGAGAACGCCTTCACCTGATTCAGAGCCGGAGTGACCACCAGGCTCTGATTGAAAATCATTCCATGGATCAACTTCCGCATGTATACATCGCCCGCGTCGATGCCCACCAGGTTCTTCGACGGGGTAATGACCGGAGGGAAGAATCCGGGCGTCTGGCCAAAGTTTTGCCGCTCGTAGTGCACGTCGGCTTTTAAATCCAGTTCCTGCCTGGCATCTTTGATCGCGGTGTAACCCAGCCCTCCGCCATAGATCTCCTGTAGATCCAGGCCTTGAGAATAATCGTGAGAAAAGATTGCGGTGGCCAGGGCATACAACCGCGGAGACAGGTACCAGTCTTGTTCCGCGCCGGCGTGCAGGACCGAGGTTTTCGCAGTCGGCACGTTGGGCTGGGAGATCGAACCATACACGTCAGAGAAATCCAGGATGGTGCGCCGGCGCGGCGCAAGCCAAGTTACATTCGGAGTTGTCCGCGAAGCGGCGAAGGCTGTGTTGAAGGAGCGGCTCTTCTGCGTCGACTCCACCAGCGCGATGCCCGCCGTTGCCGACCCGGTCCAATTCTGCCGCCAGCTCGGATTTGAGTGCAAGGCCTTATCGAAGGCGGCCTCATCCACCACAAACTCAGCATTCTGAGTCGAAACTTCCCTCGGCGCCGCGCCCGCCCCTGAAGTCACTTCGATTTGCTGATTCTCAACCGCAATGGTTCCCTGGGGGATTTCTGAAGTGGGAGTTTTGCGGGTAATCTTCTGCCCCTGCTGAATCACGGCGAAGTGCTGCGTGGTGTGGAGGGATTTAATCTCGTCCCATTTCACGCTGATATCTCCCACTTTGTCGCTGTGGAAGGTTACCTCCCCACCGGCGGCCTGCAGGAGCTTGCCCGTCAACTGATCTCCGTTCGTAAAAACGATAACATCGGTGCCCGGCGCGGGTGCCGCCGCGCTCTTCGGCGCATCCGAACCCAAAGCCCGCATAGGCAGGACGCCTAGCAGCAACGCCACGGCCACGCCGAAGCAGGTAGTAATGATGGCATGCGAGAATCTGCGGGTACCGCCTTGGCGCTGATGATTCGACATAAACGCACCTTCTTTCCGGCGAAGTTTCCTTGAAAATCCGCTTTGTGGTTTCAACTGTTGCGACCTTTGAGCCGAATGTCGTTAGCGTGGGTGAGGAAAATCAAGGAATATGCGTAAGAACATCGAGGGAGTTGGATGCGGGAACGGAAGCGCGAGATGGCCGGCAGCTTTGCGACGGAAAACAGTCAATCGCACAGTTAGGATCCGGAAGATCGCGTAAAATCGGGTTGAGATGGCGATTACCCGG
>JANWJB010000215.1 GCA_025449575.1 Acidobacteriaceae bacterium | reverse complement strand
TCAAAGCGCCCCAAGGAAAGAATTGTCCGTGGTCGCAGTGTTTTCAAGCCGGGTTGCTCGCTTTCCCGGTCCGCGATCGCCGCACATGCATAAGACTTCGGCCAAACGAGCCGGGCACACTGGGTGTCGCGAAGTTTCGTTCGAGACCGGCAATCGACGCATGATCGCAATTGGTACAAGCGAACAGCTCTCTCTATACGCCCGCTCCAACCTCTGGAAAGACGTCACGCTAATTGCAAGTATGCTTTAGAACGCCAGGTTGACACGAATGTCAGAAGAACCCTTCGACGAGAAACACCCAGCCAATCCAAGTCATCAGTTGCCCAGCCCTCCACCACCAGACCCCCAACTGCCTCCCCCTTCTCAGCCCAGGCGTTCCCGCGGTTTTCGCCTCATGGTCTGGGTCGCGATCCTCGTTCTTTTCGGAATCCTCTTCTGGGCCATTATTGTTCACAAGCAAACCACCGCGCCCAGACGGGGGCGCCTCGCCTTTGCGGGGTCGGTTACTCTGACCGCAGCTACGGCAAAGAAAGGCGACATCGGAGTCTACCTCCAGGCGATTGGCACGGTCACTCCGATCCACACCGACACCATCACCAGCCAGGTTTCGGGGATGATCTCTCGGGTGAATTACCGCGAAGGCCAAATGGTCGCCAAGGGAACGCAGCTCATTCAGATCGACCCGCGCATCTATCAGGCTCAGGTGCTGACGGCCGAAGGCAACTTGGAACGGGACACCAACCTTCTGGCCCAAGCCAATATGAACCTCGCCCGCTATCAGGCTGCTTGGAGCAAGAACGCCGTGGCCCGCCAGACACTGGAAGATCAGGAAAAGCTAGTGGCCCAGTACCAGGGCACCATCAAAGCTGACCAGGGTACGGTCGATTTGGACCGGGTCAATCTTGGCTATTGCGATATTGCCGCGCCCATCTCCGGACGAGTCGGTTTGCGTCTTGTCGATCCTGGCAATGTGGTCACCGCGAACAGCTCGACGCCCTTGGTGGTCATCACGCAGATGCAGCCCATAACCGTTGTCTTCACCATTCCGGAAGACAACGTACGCGAAGTGGAATCCGAGGTCCGCCGCGGACAATCTCTGGAGGTGGACGCCTTGGATCGCTCCCAGCAGACCCTGCTGGCCACCGGCAAGCTGGAGAGCCTCGACAATCTCATCGACACAACCACTGGAACACTGAAGCTTCGCGCCGTCTTCGCCAACCGCAACAGCGCGCTTTATCCCAACCTCTTCGTCAACGCGCGCCTGCTGGTGAAGACGCTGAAGGGAGTCACTCTGATTCCCGCTCAGGCGATTCAGTTCAACGGCGAACAAGCCTTCGTTTACCTGATCAAGAATGGCGCGGCGCATCTGCAGAACATCACGGCGGGGATAACCGATGCCGGCGTAACCCAGGTGACCGGCATCAACCCCGGGGACGAGGTTGCCACCAGCGGCTTTGAGAAGCTACAGAATGGAGCGAGGGTCGCGGTCTCGAAACCGGAGGCCGCTGCGCCAGCCGGCAGGAACACCATTCCGTGAGCCCCTCCCGCCCATTTATCTTGCGGCCGGTGGCCACCTCACTGTTGATGGCGGCAATCCTGCTGGCGGGCATCGTGGCTTACACCCAACTGCCGGTCTCTGCGCTGCCCCAGGTCGATTTCCCTACCATTCAGGTGCTGACTCTATATCCTGGCGCCAGTCCCGACGTAGTTGCCACTACGGTCACGGCTCCTCTGGAGCGGCAATTTGGCGAGATGCAGGGCCTCAGCCAGATGACGTCCACCAGCTCCGGTGCTACCTCGGTCATCGTCTTGCAGTTCAGCCTGAACCTGGACATTGATGTCGCTGAGCAAGAAGTCCAGGCGGCGATCAACGGCGGCCTCAACTTTTTGCCGGCCGACCTTCCCACACCACCCATCTATAGCAAGACCAATCCCGCCGACGCGCCCGTCTTAACCCTGGGAATTACCTCCGATTCCCTGCCCCTCTCGCAGGTGGAAGATTTGGTGGATACCCGGCTCGCTCCCAAGCTCTCGCAGATCAGCGGTGTAGGACTGGTGAGCATCAGCGGCGGCCAAAAGCCGGCAGTGCGCATTGAAGCCAACCCGGCACAACTGCAGTCTTACGGCATCGACCTGGAGGATTTGCGCACGGCCCTCAACAGCGCCAGCGTAAACCAGGCCAAGGGCAACTTCGACGGCCCGCATCAGAATTATCAGATCGACGCGAACGATCAGCTGCAGACCGCGGCCGACTACAACGACGTCGTCGTCGCCTACCGCAACAACGCTCCGGTGATGCTCAAGGATGTAGCCAACGTCATCAACGGGGTAGAAGACAACAAAGAAGCGGCGTGGATGAACAGCACCCCCGCTGTCATCCTAAATGTGCAGCGCCAGCCCGGCGCAAACACCATCGACGTCGTCAGGAGCATTCAGCTGCTGATGCCGCAGCTTAAGGCCAGCCTGCCGGCCGCCATCCACATCACTACCCTCACCGATCTGACTACCGGCATCAAGGCCTCGGTCTCAGATGTCGAGTTCGAGTTGATGCTGACCGTCGCCCTGGTGGTGATGGTGATCTTCCTCTTCCTGCGCAACATCTATGCCACCATCATTCCCAGCGTGGCAGTGCCGGTTTCCCTCGTCGGCACCTTTGCCGGCATGTATGCGCTTGGCTACAGCCTCGACAATCTCTCGCTGATGGCCCTCACCATCTCCACTGGCTTTGTCGTCGACGACGCCATCGTGATGATTGAGAACATCGCCCGCTTCTTGGAAAACGGGCGTACCCCGCTGCAAGCGGCGCTGGAAGGAGCCGAGCAGATCGGCTTCACAATCGTTTCTCTTACCGTCTCACTCATCGCCGTGCTCATCCCGTTGCTCTTTATGGGTGACGTGGTCGGGCGCCTCTTCCGCGAGTTTGCCGTCACCCTGGCCGTCACCATCGTCATTTCGGCCGTCGTCTCCCTCACTCTGACGCCGATGATGTGCTCGCGCATTCTGCGTCACACGCCTTCGGAGCAGCAGGGACGCTTTTACAAGGCCTCCGAACGCGTTTTCGACGCCATGCTCGACTTTTACCGGCGGACGCTAAAGGTAGTCCTTGAATATCAAGGCATTACGTTGCTGGTGGCGCTGGCCACTTTGATCCTCACCCTTTACCTCTACGTCACAATTCCCAAAGGCTTCTTCCCCGTGCAGGACGTCGGCGTGATTCAGGGCATCTCTCAGGCCCCGCAAACCATTTCGTTCACTGAAATGGCGAAGCGGCAGCAGGAATTGACCAAGGTCATCCTCCAGGACCCCGCGGTTGAGAGCCTCTCGTCCTTCATCGGCGCGGACGGCACCAATACGACGCTGAACAGCGGGCGCATCTCCATCAACCTGAAGCCCCTCAATCAACGCCAGATGAGCGCCTCCAACGTCATCCGCCGCCTCACGAAAAGCCTGGCCAACGTGCAGGGCATCACGCTCTACATGCAGCCGGTGCAGAACATCACGGTAGACGACCGGGTGACCCGCACACAGTACCAATACACGCTGGAAGATCCGAATACCGACGAATTGAATGAGTGGACTAACAAGTTCGTCACCCAGCTCAAGCAAGTGCCTTCGCTCGAAGATGTGGCGACTGACCAGCAGACCGGAGGATTGGCGGTAAGCCTCGCCATCGATCGTGTAACCGCCTCCCGCATGGGTATCACGCCACAACTGATCGACCAGACGTTGTACGACGCCTTTGGTCAGCGGCAGATCAACACGATGTACACGCAGTTGAACCAGTACCATGTGATCCTGGAGGCGCAGCCGCAATTTCAAAAGAGTCCGAATTCACTCAACAAGCTGTATATCCAGGCCCATGGCTCCATAAGCTCCGCCAGCCTGCGCAATGCGGCCGGAACCAATGCTTCGACGGGCTCGCTCCTCTATACCCCCTCCTCCGGCATTCTGAACCCGCCGTCCACCATCTTGAGACAAGGGACCGCAACCGCTACCCCAACGATCAGCGCCGTGAGCTCGCAGCCAAGCAACGCGGTGCCGCTCTCCGCCTTTACTCACACCACCAATACAACCGAGCCCCTTACCATCAATCGCCAGGGGCAGTTTCCGGCAGTGACAGTTTCCTTTAACTTGGCGCCCAATGCGGCTCTAGGGACCGCCATCGACGCCATCAACAAAGTGGCGAAAAACCTGAACATGCCGCCTACCATCCAAACCGGCTTTCAGGGCACCGCCGCCTCGTTTCAGAAATCTCTCTCCAACGAGGGGCTGCTGCTGCTGGCGGCATTGGCAACCGTTTACATTGTGCTCGGAGTGCTGTACGAGAGCTTCATCCATCCCATCACCATTCTCTCTACTCTGCCCTCAGCCGGTGTAGGCGCCCTGCTCTCGCTCATGCTCTTCGGAGAGAGCCTGAGCGTGGTCGCCATCATAGGAATCATCCTTCTGATCGGCATTGTGAACAAAAACGGCATTCTGATCGTGGACTTCGCTCTAGAGGGCGAGCGACAGCGAGGCTTGAACTCTACCGATGCGATCTATGAAGCTTCTCTGCTGCGCTTCCGCCCCATCATCATGACCACGATGGCTGCCATGCTGGGCGGCGTTCCTTTGGCCTTCGGCAGCGGCTTCGGATCGGAGCTGCGCCGGCCTCTCGGCATCGTTGTGGTCGGCGGCCTGATGTTGAGCCAGATCCTTACCCTCTACACCACACCAGTCATCTACATCTTCTTTGACAAGCTGGCACACAGGTTCTCCCGCTCTCGCAGGAGGCAAGGCGAGGCGCAACCGGCAGGCGGCGCATGAATCTCTGCGCTCCATTCATCCGACGACCGGTCGCCACCACGCTATTAACCGTGGCCATCGCGCTGGCCGGAGCAGCTGCCTATACCGTACTGCCGGTTTCGCCGCTGCCGGAAGTTGATTTCCCCACCATTTCCGTCCAGGCCGGCCTGCCCGGCGCCAGCGCGCAGATCATGGCATCCTCCGTTGCGACCCCGCTCGAGAGGCAGTTCGCTCACATCGCCGGCGTTTCCGAGATGACCTCCTCGAGCTCTCTCGGGAGCACCCGCATCACGCTGCAATTCGATCTCAGCCGCAACATCGACTCCGCTGCGCGCGATGTACAGGCCGGCATCAATGCGGCACGAAGCTATCTGCCCGCCAACCTTCCCTCCAACCCCAGTTACCGCAAAGTCAATCCGGCCGATGCGCCGATCATGATCCTCGGCCTTACGTCGAATAACTACGACAAGCAAGCTCTCTACGATTCTGCGTCAACAGTCCTGGAGCAGAAGCTCTCCCAGATTGAGGGTGTGGGCCAAGTGGCCGTCGGCGGAGCTTCGCTGCCCGCCGTGCGCGTGGAGGTGAATCCCAGCCAACTCAACAGCTATGGGCTCACCATGGCAAACGTCTCCGCAGTATTGTCCGGGCAAAACTCCGATATGGCGCGCGGACGGATCACCATTGGGAATAAGACCGCCGACATTCTCACCAATGGCCAGATCTCGCACGCAGCCAGCTATAGACCCTTGATCGTAGGCACGCACAATGGGGTCGCCGTTCGCCTCTCCGACGTCGCGAGCGTCATAGATTCCGCGCAAGACGTGCACAACGCCGGCTATCTCAACGGGATTCCTTCCGTCACCGTCATCATCTTCCGCCAGCCCGGCGCCAATATTCTGGAGACCAACAAGCGCATCCGCGCCCAGCTGCCCTTTCTCGATGCTATTCTCCCTCAGGGCATCAAGAGCACCATCGTCCTCGACCGCACCACGACGATTCGCGCATCGGTCAAGAACGTGGAAGAAACTCTGGTGCTCTCCGTGTTCTTGGTGGTCCTGGTAGTCTTCGTCTTCCTGCGCAACTGGCGTACCACTCTGATTCCCGTGGTTTCCGTGCCTGTCTCGCTGATCGGCACCTTCGGAATCATGTATCTGCTCGGCTACAGCCTCGACAACCTCTCCCTTATGGCGCTCACCATCTCCACCGGGTTCGTCGTCGACGACGCGATTGTGGTAATGGAGAATATCTCGCGCCATCTGGAGCAGGGCATGGCCCCCATGGCGGCGGCGCTGAAGGGCTCGCAGGAGATCGGTCCCACCATCTTCACGATGAGCGTCTCGCTGATCGCGGTCTTCATCCCCATCCTGATGATGGGAGGCATTGTCGGCCGCCTCTTCCGCGAGTTCGCCGTTACGCTCTCCTCTACCATCCTTATCTCCATGCTGGTTTCGCTCACCACTACGCCGACAATGTGCGGCCACCTCCTCAAGGCGCACGATGAGGAAAAGCACGGTGCGGCATACCGCTGGAGTGAGAAATTCTTCACTGGCATGCTGGCGACGTACCGCCAGTCCCTGCTCTGGGTTCTCGACAATCCGGCTCTGATGCTCACCGTGTTGCTGCTGGTGATCGCCCTCAACGGTGTCGTGATCTACAAAATCCCCAAGGGGTTTTTCCCGCAGCAGGATACCGGCGCAGTCGTCGGGCGTGTACAGGGGCCGCAGGACGCCTCCTTTGACGTGATGAACAGGTCGGTGAAGCAGATCGTGAACGTTATCAAATCCGATCCCGGCGTGGCGAACGTCAACGCCTATGTCGGCAGTGGCAACGGAGGTTTCGTCTACTGCGCCCTCAAGGCCCTCGGCAGCGGCCCGGGGGACCGCAGAGCCAGCGCGGCGCAAATCATCAACCGCCTGCGTCCCAAACTGAACCGCTTGGCGGGCGCCTCCGTCTTTCTGCAGGCTTCGCAAGACATCCGCATCGGCGGCCGGGGCAGCGCGGCTCTCTATGAATACACCATTCAGTCGGACAACTCTGCGGATTTGAAGAAGTGGGGACCCATCCTGCTCGCGAACATGAAAAAGATTCCGGGATTCGAGGATGTGAATACCGACCAGCAGAATGGCGGATTGGATACGGAGCTAACCTACGATCGGGTCACCGCCGCCCGCCTCGGTCTCACTCCCAGAATCCTGGATTCAACCCTCTACAGCTCCTTTGGTCAGTCTCTGACCTCAGTGATCTACACCGCCAAGAACCAGTACTACGTTGTGCTCGAAGCCGCACCGGCCTTTAACCAATCGCCGGAAGGACTCAATTTCACCTATCCGCGCGCGACTTCTGGTGGCGCCGTTCCCATCAGCGCCGTGAGCACCGTCCGTTCGACCACCATTCCCCTCCAGGTGAGCCATACCGGAGTCTTCCCTTCCGTCACTGTCTCCTTCAACCTCGCGCCGGGGTTGGCCTTAAGCGATGCGACCAAGCTGGTCACCGAGATGCAAGGCCGTCTCGGAACGCCGTCGACCATTCACGGCTTTTTCTCCGGCACCCTGGAGGCTTACCAGCAATCGCTCAGCTCCGAGCCGGTCTTGATCCTTACCGCACTGCTGGCGGTCTACATCGTGCTCGGCATACTTTATGAAAATCTGATTCATCCCTTGACCATCATCTCCACCTTGCCCCCGGCGAGCGTGGGAGCCATGCTGGCTTTGATGGTCTTTAAGAGCGACCTCAACGTAATCTCGATCATCGGCATTTTGCTCTTGATCGGCCTGGTGCAAAAGAATGCCATCATGATGATCGACTTCGCCCTATCGGCGGAGCGCGAAGAGGGCAAAAGCACCTCGGAGGCGATCTTTGAAGCCTGTATGTTGCGCTTCCGGCCCATTATGATGACTACTATGGCTGCTCTTTTTGGGGCCCTCCCTCTGGCCATCGGCAGCGGAACAGGATCGGAGCTGCGACGGCCCTTGGGCATCGCCATTGTGGGTGGGCTGCTCGTCAGTCAGGCATTGACGCTCTATACCACACCGGTGATCTACCTCTACATGGATCGCTTGCGGATTCGCGCTCTGGGACGCAAGCATGGGGCGATCCAAACGGCATAGGATTCCCGGCAAGAGATAGGAATGTCGAGGAGAAGTTTCTGGAGCGTTTTGAAGTTAGGTTTGTTATGCAGAAGACAACCACAATTTTCGCGCCGGCCTCCGCGCTGGCTCTCACTTTGGCTCTGGCCTGCATTCTCAGCGGCTGCACCGTGGGCCCCAAGTATCACCGGCCCGTCGTCCAGCCTCCGCCTGCGTTTACCGCTCCGCCAGTGCCTCCCGAGGGCGGTGGGAAATGGACCGTTGCCCAGCCGCAGGACACCGCGATGCGCGGCGATTGGTGGCAGATCTTCAATGAACCCGAATTGAACGCTCTCGAAGAGCAGCTCAACATCGACAATCAAAACATCAAGGTCTCGTTTGAGAACCTCATGGAGGCGCGCGCACTCATTGGCGAGGCTCGCGCACTGTACTTTCCCACGGCTACCGCGACGCCGTCGTTTAGCCGGTCGCGCTCTTCCGGCAACCTGACCCATGCTGCAACCGCCAACACCGGGTCGCAGACCACCACCTATTCCCTCCCTCTCGCAGTCTCATGGGAGCCCGATCTCTGGGGCCGCGTGCGCAATGAGGTCCACGCGGCGCAATACTCGGCGCAGGTGAGCGCAGCCGACTTGGCCAATGAGAAGCTCAGCGAGCAGGTCAGCTTGGCGGAACTCTTCTTCCAGATACGTGGGCAGGATGCCCTGGTGAAGCTTTATGAGGATACCGTCGCCGCCGACCAAAAGGCGCTGGCCGTAGTGCAGGCCAGTTACGACGCCGGAATCGACGACTTTATCTCGGTTGAGGAAGCCAAGACAACGCTGCAGAGCGCTCAATCGCAGGCTATCAATCTTGGGATCCTGCGCGCACAATATGAGCATGCCATTGCCGTCCTGGTCGGCAAGCCTGCGCCGGGCTTCTCGATTCCGGTGCGTCCGCTCAACGCGGCGCCGCCTCCTATCCCCATGACGCTGCCTTCGCAACTGCTGCAGCGCCGGCCCGACATCGCTGGCGCGGAGCGCGTGCTGGCGGCCGACAACGCCGCACTGGGCGTCGCCTACAGCGCCTTCTATCCCACCCTGACGCTCTCGGCCGGAGGAGGCCTTGAAAGTTCGGCCTTCACCCGCCTGCTGCAATGGCCCAGCCGCTTCTGGTCCATTGGGCCTTCCATCTCGCAGCCTATCTTCCGCGCGGGCCTCAAGGCGACGCTCCACCAATACGTCGCCACCTACAATGCCAACCTCGCTACCTATCGCCAGACGGTGCTGACGGCTTTCCAGCAGGTGGAGGACTCGATGACCGCGACGCAACTGCTCTCCGCGCAGATCCGGCAGCAGCAGCTCACCGTGGCCTCGGCACAAAACTCGCTGAACCTGGAAATGACCCGTTACCGGAGCGGGATTGATCCTTATCTCGATGTCGTTACCCTCCAGACCACGCTGCTGAGCAGCCAGCAAACTCTGGCCAGCCTGCAGACGGAGGCAATGACCAGCGCGGTCCAGTTAGTAGGCGCGCTGGGTGGGGGCTGGGATACCACGCAACTGCCGACCCCCGCGCAGCTGAGCAAAACTCCGCCCCAGGCGGATACCAAGATCCAGCAGTAGAAAGTGGTTTGCTCCGTAAACGGCTAGCCGCGGATTCAGCTAGCTCAGAGGGGACAGGACTCTCCACCCGGCGAAGCTGCATCGCGCGGAGAGTGCAGGCCGGCGGAGTGCTCCTGGTAAATGCATCGGTCCATCACCACCTTCACGCCGGCCGCCTCGGCCCGGCGCGCCGCTTGCTCGTCACAAACGCCCTGCTGTAGCCACAGGTACGGAATCTTGAGCCGAATCGTCTCCTCTACGATCTCCGCCACATACCGGGAAGCGCGAAAGACATTCACCAAATCAATTGTGCCCACTGCCGCAAGAGCAGCCGCCAGCGTTGGATACGCAGTCTCGCCCAGCACCGAGCTCGCGCCCGGATTCACCGGGACAATGCGATAGCCCTGTGCTTGCATGTAGCGGGAAACATGAAGGCTGGGACGGTCGACGCGCGGGGAGAGCCCCACGACGGCAATGGTTTTGGCCCGCTCCAGGATAGTGCGAATGGTCTCGGGCTCATTCACGATTACTCCAGATCTTCGGCGCCTGCCGACTCCGGCGGTCCACCGCCTTGCCGCCGCATCATTAAATATCCCCGGATGAACGGCGCCAAGTCGCCATCAAGCACTCGGTCCACATCCCCCACCTCAACCCGCGTCCGCAAGTCCTTCGCCATGCGGTAGGGCTGCAGCACATAGGAGCGGATCTGCGAGCCGAAGTTGATATCGAGCTTGGAGTCCTCCAGCTTTTTGGAGATTTCCCTCTTCTTCTCCAGCTCATACTCATAGATGCGAGAACGAAGCATCTTCATCGCCTTGTCCCGATTTTTATGCTGAGAGCGCTCATTCTGGCACTGCACCACGATGCCGGTGGGCAGATGCGTCATGCGCACGGCGGAGTCGGTGGTATTCACATGCTGGCCGCCCTTGCCCCCGGAGCGATAGGTATCCACGCGCACATCCTCCGGCTTGATATCGATCTGGATGGAGTCGTCAATCTCCGGCGACACAAAGACACTGGCAAAGGAGGTATGGCGGCGCTTGGCCTGGTCGAAAGGAGAGATGCGCACCAGCCGATGCACGCCACTCTCCCCGGTTAGCTGTCCAAAGGCATACTCGCCGATCACGGTAAACGTCGCCGATTTGATGCCGGCTTCTTCCCCGTTCTGATAATCATTCATCTCCGTCTTGTAGCCTTTGCGCTCGGCCCAGCGAAGATACATCCGCAACAGCATGTCGGCCCAATCCTGCGACTCAGTGCCGCCGGCCCCCGGATGCACGGTCACGATGGCATTGAACGCATCCGTCTCGCCGGAAAGCGTGGTGCGGGTCTCCATCTCCTCGACAAATTCGCCGAAGGACTTGATCTCGCGCTCCAGGTCGCCCTCCACCGGTTCGCCTTCCCGAGCCAACTCAAAGTAGGCATCGATGTCGCCGCCGCGGCGCTCAAGCTCGGCGTCCATCGCAAGCTGCGCTTCCAAACGCTTGCGGTCGCGCATGAGCGCCTGCGACTGCGCCGCATTCGTCCACACAGCGGGATCGGCAAGTTTGGTTTCCAGCGTGGCTAGTTCGTTACGCAGACGTGGCGCGTCAAAGATACTCCCGTAGATCGCGCGCTTTAGAGCGGATCGGAGAGTGGGCGAATTCCAGGTCGTTCAACATGATGGGAGAAGGTCTGCCTATTCGGATTCAGTCTCTTCCCTTGCGCAATCCGGCGCCAAGAGCACCGAGCAAGAGCAGCAAGGAAATTATCCCACACAGCTCGGCGAAGAGATCTCCGTGCCGCGTGTAGAAGGTGAGATCGCGCCGATAGCCATAACTCGCCGCCAGCGCGGTGAGTGCGTGCCGTGGAGCGCTGGCCGTGAGCCTACCGTAAGGATCGATCGCCGTGGTCAGCCCCGTATTCGTGTCACGGAGCACCCACCGGCGGTTCTCGACAGCGCGCATCCGCGCCATATTCAGCGTCTGCCACGGAGCGGAGGTATCCCCATACCAGCCGTCGTCGGAGAGATTCACCAACACCTCCGCGCCATTCTGAACGAAGACGCGGACCTCATTGCCGAAGATCTCCTCGTAACAAATAAAGACACCGAAGGTGTGGCCGCCGGTGGAGAAGACCTTCCTCTGCCATCCATGCGTCAGGTCTCCCGCTTGCTGAGTCAGATTCCCAGCGAAGGCAAAAAAGTTCTTGAACGGCACATACTCGCCCCACGGCACCAGATGAACCTTGTCGTAACGTCCCAGAACAGAACCCTCCGAGGTGACAAAGAGCGCGGAGTTGTAGCGATCGAAAGATGCTCCGTGGGCATCGAGGCCGATATTTCCAGCTACCACCGGCGCGTGCTCGCGCCGGGCCACTGCGCTCAACGCCTGAATGAACCGCGGGTCCAGGCTGCGAAAGGGCGCGGGCGATTCCGGCCATGCGATCAGCCCGGGCTCCGGCGGTCGTGCCGGGCAGTCCGGCCGAACCCAATGGGCATTCCACTCCGGCATGCCTTTCAAGTAAGGTGTGCAAGCGCGGGCGCTCAACTCCATCAGGGTTTGGACGTGCTCCTCATACTGGCCGGGCCGCGCCCACGCGTTGTCCTCATTGACATTCAGGTTAGGCTGCACCAGCACCGCCGTCGCCCCAACCGGCGCCGGCGGAGGCGCGAGACGGTCTCCATTTTGCAGCAGCACGATGAGTGCGGCTGCACCCGCCAACCGGATCCATTGGAGACGCCGCGGTGAAGCGAGGAGCGCGTAGACCGCATAGGCCAGCAGCGCGTTGCCTGCCATCAACACGAAGGAGAGCCCATATACTCCGGTGAAGGGAGCCAAAGATGTCAGCAGAAAATTGTCGATTTGTGAATAGCCGAGCAGATCCCACGGTACCTGGGTGAGACGGGAGGCGAGCAACTCAAACGCCACCCAGAGAAAAGGAGCGGCGATGAGCGCCTTCCGCGCTCCGAAGCTCTTCGCGATCACCGCCAGGAACAGGCCGAAGGCGCCGAAATAAAGTCCCAGAATCAGGCAAAAGAGGACCAAAATGCCGAAAGAGATCAGCGGCGGCAAATTGCCGTAAAAAAACATGGTCTGGTAGATCCAGTAGCAGTTGCCGGCGTACCACAACACGCCCATCCCATAGGCTGCTCCGGCGCCGCGGACCCATGCGCGGCGGCGCGCAAGGTTCTCCGGCGCCGTCACCGCGAGCAGCAGCGGCACAAAGGCAAACCAGGCAAAACAGGTGCGCCAATACGGGGTAGGGCCGGCCAGAGGAAAGGGCAGCAGAAGCAGAGCGGCTGAAATCGCTCCGCACAGCCAGCCCCGCCGGACAATGGTTCTCATTGCCGCGAGTCTATAGCATTTTTTCCCGGAACTATGCGCTTTCCGCCCACGGCCTTATTTTTGGCCAGTTGCCGCCAACCGCGCCCGATGCCCCGTCGTCTTGAATGCTCTATAATCTGCGGGATGACCATCGCGATCGTGCTCATGCGCATTTTTGACATTATCTTCTTTACCGGTGCGATTGGCGCTCTGCTGGTGGTCTTACGGTTTATCTATGAACTGCGGACGGTTCTGCACGATTAAGGTGATTTTCTGCCGTCCAACCAGCCCATGCAAACCTTGAAGCAAACTTTGAAAGATCCGGCATCCCGAGATGTCTTGACGGGTGCATCCCGCGGCCATACACTCAGCCGGGCGTCCACGGAGAGAGCAAACTCTACGGGACCGAGAACCAAAGCGTTTCCGGGATCTCCGGCTCCCACAAGTTAAGGGGTGGAACGGGCCGAGTCCCTCGCGAATGCCTTCTGAACGAACAACTCATGCTCCATCCGCTTCCTCCGCCCGCGTACGGCTGATCGTCGCCTCCTCGGTGATGCTCACTTTTATTTCCTTCTGGCGAGCCGCCGCTGTCGTGCTAAACGACCTGGGCTCCTCGGCCTTCTACGCCAGCGGCATCGCCGAACAGGCAATCGGCAAATCCGCTCCCTGGTTCATTCTCGGCGTGATGGTTTTCGCCTTTTCGGTACGCGCCGTATATGTGGAGAGCTGCTCGATGTTCACCCGCGGCGGTGTCTACCGCGTGGTGAAGGAGGCGCTGGGCGGCAACTTCGCCAAACTCAGCGTCTCGGCCCTGATGTTCGATTACGTCCTCACCGGCCCTATTTCCGGCGTCTCCGCCGGGCAATACGTCGCCGGTCTTCTCAACGAACTGTTAAATGTCAGCGCCGCTCATGGCTGGCTGCCCCTCGCCTTGCTGAGCGGTGAACACGTCGCGCGCCAGCTTCCGGTAGATTTCACCTCGGCCGCGATCGCTGTCTTCGTCACCCTCTACTATTGGTGGCAGAACATTAAGGGAATCGAGGAATCCAGCCAGAAGGCGCTGGACGTGATGAAGATCACCACCGTGATGGTGGTGATTCTATTGGTCTGGGGAGTCTTCTCCGTCCTGCACACCCACGCCAAGCTGCCACCGCTCCCCGTGCCGTCGAACCTGCATTTCAGCCATGACGCCTATGGCTTTCTGCGCTACATCCACCTGCCGGAAACGCTTGGCATGTTTGGCATCATTATGGCTTTCGGCCATTCTGTCCTGGCGATGAGCGGCGAGGAGACCCTGGCCCAGGTCAACCGGGAAATCGAGCACCCGAAGCTCAAAAACCTCAAGCGGGCTGCGGCCGTAATAGCGATCTATACCCTCCTGTTCACCGGGGTCGGCTCGCTATTGGCCACCATGCTGATTCCCGACTCGGTACGCATCCCGCTCTATCGCGACAATCTAATCGCCGGCATGGCGATGTACATGGTCGGGCCTCAGGCCCTGCGCATCGCCTTCCGCATCTTCGTGGTTTTCGTCGGCTTCCTGATGCTCTCCGGCGCCGTCAACACCTCCATCATCGGCTCCAATGGCGTATTGATGCGGGTTGCGGAAGATGGCGTGCTGACCGACTGGTTCCGCCGGCCTCACCGCAAGTACGGCACCAGCTTCCGCATTGTGAACCTGGTGGCGATCATGGAACTGTTCACCATCGTGGTCAGCCGCGGCAACGTTATCGCGTTGGGCGAGGCCTATGCTTTCGGGGTGATCTGGAGCTTCACCTTCAACAGCCTCGCCATGCTGGTGCTGCGCTGGAAATATAAAGGCGATCGCGGTTGGAAGGTGCCGCTCAATATACGTATTGGCAAGACTGAGATTCCAGTCGGCCTGATGTCGGTATTCGCCGTATTGGCCACCACCGCTGTCGTCAACCTCTTCACTAAATCTGTCGCCACGGTCAGCGGCATAATCTTCGCGGCAGTCTTCTTCCTTACCTTCACATTCTCCGAAAAGCATAACCTTCGCCGTCACGCCGCAGCCGCGCTGGAAATGAAGGAGCACTTTCAACTGGAACATGAGGACACCATTCAGCGGGAGACACTGCGCATCAATCCTGGCTGCATCATGGTGACCATGCGCGACGCCGGCACCCCCTTCGCGCTGAAATGGACGCTGGCTCACACCAACACCGATGACCAGGACATCGTGGTGCTAACCGCACGCATGATGGGTGCCGGCGGCCCCGAGTATTGGGCGGCTTCCGAACAGGTATTCAGCGAGTATGAGCAGATGCTCTTTACCAAGGCCGTCTCCGTGGCGGAAAGCTTTGGCAAGCACATCTCCCTGCTCGTGGTTCCGGCCGGTGACGTCTTCGCAGCGCTCGTGCAAACGGCGAATTCCCTGGAAGCCTCAGCCGTAGTCTCCGGCCTCTCCAACAAGCTTACGGCGCAGGAACAGGCCTTCTACATGGGCCAGGCTTGGGAGGCGCTCCCCGCTCCCAAGCGGCAAATTACCTTCTATGTCATCTCTCCGGACGGAGAGGCTCAGGCCTTCCACATCGGTCCCCACGCACCATCGCTGCAAGCGGACGACGTGCAGTTAGTGCATCGGCTTTGGCTGAACTTCCGGCGCGACCCATCCATGCAGGACCTGCATCACAGCGACATCGTACGTTTCGCCCTCACTCGGCTGGCCGCCGAATATGCGCGTGAGCGTGAGGAAACGTTGAAGGACCTGCGCCGCTCCATCGGCAGTGGCCGCGCGCACCCCGACACCGGCATCCACCCATCTCAGTTGACCGATCCAGGATACGAGTACACTGTTCGCGCACCCAAGCCGGACGACACCGAATCATAGCCGCGTTGTGGAGGAGAAGCAGTTCAGGGGGTGAAGCGTCTGTGCTTGCGATATCGCTCCTGGAGCATCGTTCCGAAGAGAACTGCAAGAATCACCGACAGAATCAGGACTACCAATATCACCGGAACCATGGACATGGCGACAGAGCCGTCAAGCGCGGGAGACACCTTCAGAATACGCAGGCAAAGCGACGGCAGGAGTGCGGAAAAAAGAAAAAGCAGATAAAGAAATACCGCGGATATTCCGAGGCCCCCGACAACTGAAACAATCGTCCGCTTCCGATCGATGTCCTCGGCGGAAAACAGCTTCACACCGGAATTCATATCCCGATTTTATCATGGTTTTTCAGCCCATCGAGCGCGCGGACCATTTCGTAACAGTTACGGAACTCATGTCGATGAACTTACCGGGTGATCAGAACTTCGTAGAGATTGTCCTGCGCCAGATAGAACTTCATGTTGGCATAGGACTGAAAAATCTTCTCGATGGTGCGGTTGGTGTACACCCGCTGCACGGGGTAGTTCGTCGCCTCCTGCATCTCGATGGTTTCGCTGTCCGCGATGTGATATCGGCAAAAGGCGGTCTGGCCTCCGGTGGGGCGGGTGTGAAACAGGGCCAGGATGCGTCCGCCAGGGCGCATCGAGGAACGGAAGCGTTGAATCACCGGACTCACTAGAGCCTCCGGGATATAGTCCAGGGTGGTCCAGAGGAGCACTACGTCGAACTCCCGGCCAGAAAATTCCAGATTCTGATCCAGGAATCCGTCGATGTCGAACTGCGGCTCTCCATCCGCCTCCGCCGCTCGAGTCCACACGCCGCGCATGGCCTCGCTCACGAGATCGGCCATATAGACACCATGGCCTAGGGTGGTGAGAAAGTTGATGTTCGTGGAGGAGGTGGGGCCGATGTCCAGAATTCTTAGTCCCGGCTCGGTTTTCAGATGCTTCAGCAGTGCCGACCACCCGCTGGAGTGGCGCGGCAGCCGGGGCCCAGTCAGCGTGGTAGCGCGGGCCGGAGCGGAGTTTTCAGATTGCGGCTTGCTAAATAAATTCCGGATCACGTGTTCTCAGTCTCAGTTACGAGCCACCCACACGGCAAAACGTTGTGGATTGGCCGCCAGGGGATGCTTTGACCTCGGTTCGCCTCACCTTTTATTGAGAACGAATCTGCAATTGCTCACTGAACCGCTCCGCTCTTCACCTCTAAAACCTAAATTCGTTTGTGCCGTCGCATCCATACCGCGACCCCTCTCGCGCATGTCTATTTCTGCCCTGATGGAGAAAAGAGCGGAGCCTCGGCGTGCGACGCCTGGGCCACGGAGCCGCCCCCTGGGGGCGCCGCCGCTTTCTCCGTCGATTGCGTCAACTCTACCTTACCGCGGAACATCGCATTTTCTTCGATCGATAGCCGCCCGGTGACGATGTCGCCAAGCAGATCGCATCCCTTGCGCAACTCCACCCGTCCGTCGGCCCGGATGTTGCCGCTGAGACGACCCAGCACGACCACGTCCCGCGCGGCGACGTTGGCGGTCACAGTGGCGTGAGGACCAATGGTCAGCTGGCTCTGGGTCAGCGTAATCGTGCCTTCCACCAGCCCGTCGACCATAAGATCTTCACTTCCCTTCACCTCTCCCCGGATTTCCACGGACTTGCCGATAATTGCGGAAGCGCTCTCTCCTGCCATGCGCCCGACCTGCCCTTCCAGCCAAATAAGCGGCTGCTCTCTGCCCGAACTATACGCAAGGAGCAAGCCGGGCCGCAACCCACAAACGGGTGAGAGGGGGCAACTTAGGATCATATCCGGCTAATAGGGCCTGCGTACGGCCCCAAACTGTCCTCCCCGCCCGGGCATAACCTCGCCTTGGCCCGCTCGCGCCGGCGGGAGCCCTCAGGGAACCATCCTCGGGGGTAGACTGGTAAAGTCCATCTCCAAAAGTAAGGGAACTGAAGTTTTCTGGCTGCGGAGGGGGAGGCATTGCCTTCTATGCGATTTCCGCGGTACACCGCATTCTGTCTTATCAGCGGGTTCCTCCTGCCTGCTTCCATGCCAGCTTACCCACAGTCTCAGCCCAATCCGGAACAGATCGTCCGCGACGCTTCATGGAACGAACTACACCGTCAAGGTCCTCCTCGCCAAGTCCGATATCGGCTGTTGAAGAAAGATAGTAAAGGCAGCACGCTCAAGGAGATTGTCGAGACCACCGATGGCGACGTCGCCCGGCTGATCGAGAAAAATGGGCAGCCCTTATCCCCAGAGGGAGAGCAGGCCGAGTTGCATCGCTTGCAGCAGTTGCTGGACGACCCGGCGATCCAAGCGCATCGCCATAAAAAGGAGCAGGAAGACAGCTCGCGCGGCGATGAGATGGTCAGAATGCTACCCGATGCCTTCCTCTATACCTATGAAGGCATGGTTGCAGGCCCGAGCGGCCCTTGCTACCGCTTCAGCTTCAAGCCCAATCCCTCTTTCGTGCCTCCCGACCGGGAAGGCGAGTTGTATCACGGCATGGTAGGCGAACTGTGGGTGGACCAAGCCCAGCTGCGCTTGGCCAGGATCGACGCCCACCTTGTCGGCGACGTAAATTTCGGTTGGGGCGTGATCGGCAGGCTATACAAGGGTGGGAGCATCCTGGTGGAAGATGCGGACGTCGGGCTGCATCACTGGGAAACCATTCAGATGAAGCTGAATCTGCATGGCAAGGTGCTTCTGGTCAAAAACATGGACTTCTCGACCACGGAACGCTCCACAGACTTCCAGCAGGTGCCTGCCGACACAAACTATAAAGATGCAATCCGAATGCTGACGAAACCGGGGGAGCTGGAGACCGCCGAGTCAGCACAAAAGTGACCTGCCACGGCCTTGCTTCAGCGGACTACGGCTAGCGGGCGGATCTCTTCCTTGCGGACGGTAAGCCGGTCAATCAGTTCCGGACGTACCTCATAGCCGCGACCCGGCTTCTGGGGAACCTCAATTTCGCCCTGCGAAGAGACCTCGATTTCCGGTTCCACGATATCTTCTGCCCAGTAGCGCCGGGAGGCGGAAACGTCGCCGGGCAGCGTGAAATTGGGAAGGCTCGAAAGTGCCACGTTGTGGGCGCGGCCTACGCCGGATTCCAGCATCCCCCCGCACCACACCGGAATCCCACGCTCCTGCGCGGCATTGTGGATACCAATCGCCTCGCTGAAGCCGCCCACTCTGCCCAGCTTCAGGTTAATGATCCGGCAGGAACCCATCCCGATCGCCGCCAGAGCGTCACGGCGGTTGCGGATAGATTCATCCAGGCAGATCGCCGTCTCCAGGCGCCTCTGCAACATGGAGTGGAAGTAGAAATCGTCAGCCCATAACGGCTGCTCGATCATCAGCAGGCCGAAGCGGTCGAAGGTGGTGAGATGGTCCGCATCCCGCAGGCGGTAAGCGGAGTTGGCATCGCAGCTCAGCACCAGCGCCGGCCAGCGCTCACGCACCGCCTCCAGCATGTTCACATCCCAGCCCGGCTTGCACTTCAGCTTGACCCGCCGGTAGCCGGCGGCAATCTCCTCCTCCACCCGCTCCAGCGTCTCCTCAATCGATGGTTGGATCCCGATCGAGACGCCGCAGACGATGGACTGGCGCGTCCCTCCTAAAAGCATGGCCAGAGGAGTCTCCCGCATCTGCGCTTCCAGATCCCAGACCGCGTTTTCCAGCGCCGCCTTCGCCATGCGATGGCCGCGCACCGCCCGGAAGATCTCCGGACACTTCCCCGCATGGTCCGGATCGCTGAGGGCAAGCACCGGGGCAAGTTCCTGTTGCAGCATCAGCCAGGCGGTATCCGTAGTCTCTTCACTGAAGAATGGATGCTCGCCGGCGGTGCACTCCCCCCAGCCGGACAGCCCCTCGGCGCGAATCTCCACCAGCACGATGCGCCGCTGCAAGGTCTGGCCAAAGCTCGTAGTGAAGGCCCGGAGCAGCGTCATCTTGAGCTCGCGCAGGACAATCGCATCGATTTTCATGGAAGCAACTCTTCCTCCAGCGCTGCCATGCGCCCCAATTGAAAAATCCCGTTGCCCGCGTCATCCACGCGAAAGCCGCAGACTGCCAAGCCCCGGTCGAAAGCCTGCTCAAACAGCATCCCGTTCTCTCTCTGTACTTCAAGCGCGCGTTCCCGCTTCTCTGCGTCCGCCTTCCAGGCGCCAATTTCAGCGGGAACCACAATATTCATCTCAGCCTGTGCGGGTGCGGACGGCCGGTCTTCCATCGCGCGGCTCACCCGCCGGCTTTCCATCCACCACTCGGCATATAAACGATCGGTCGGTAGCGTGGCTTGCAAGCGAGACGAGGATACACCATACATATTGCTGGAGTAGCGGCGCACGATGACGCCGAGCCGGTGAATGTTCAAATAAGCGTTCTTGATTTCCAGGGGATCGAACGTCCACTCCATGCGCCGGATTCCCCGGCGCAATGCCTCCTCACGCTGAAAGAGCTTGAGTCGGCGGCCTATTCCCCGGTTGCGGTATGCAGCCTCAACGGCAAGCATGTGCGAATGCAGGTAGGGGTTAGGGGCTGGCGGCTCACCGCGCCCGCGCTCGGTAGCGGCAGGCGGGGCAAAGCCCGGCAGCGCCATGGCGAAGCCGATAAGCCGCCCTCTATCCTCCTGCCGCCCGGCTTCGCTCGGGGGATGGCCGGCTGTGGCCGCCTCCAGCCCGCTCTCGAAGGCGCCGATCACTTGGCCGCCAATGCGCGAGGCCACCACAAAGGATCGCCGCGGAACGACTTCACTGTCAGCCAATCCCCAAACCTCGGATTGCAGCCGGACGCAAGCTCCCAGCTCCTCCAGCCCATCGCAGACGCGAATCACGATCGAAGAGCTCATGGCGCAAGCGGAAGAGCGGAGCGGCGCTTCCTTTCTGCGCCATTCTGCTCGGCTCCCTTCGACTGTTCCGCGGCGCCGTCTCGCTCTTGCTGCTTGGCTCGCGCCCACAAGGTTTCCAACTCCGCAGCCGGTAGGGTTTCCAACGGAGCGGCAGAGAGATGCTCCATCGCGGCGAATCGCCGGCGGAACCTGGCATTGGTCTCCCGCAAAGCGAATTCAGGATCCACATCCAGATGCCGCGCCAGATTTGCAGCGGTAAAGAGCAGGTCGCCGACCTCGTCGGCAATCGCCGCAGTGAAAGCTTCGGAGCGCGGGCTGCCCGAGGAGGCAGCGCCCGCCCGCGGCCGGCCGGTGAGCGCTGCCGCCGCTTCTCGCTCCGGTTCAGTCGCCCTCGCGCTGCCGGCGCGCTTCTCCTCGATCGCCTCCAGCAACTCGGTCGTTTCCTCATGCAGCTTGTCGAACAGCCCTTGCACATTCGGCCAGTCGAAGCCGCTGCGATGTGCGCGAGAGCCGAGCTTGCGCGCCTCGGTCAATGCGGGCAGAGACCGCAGAACGCCGTCGAGCGCCGAGCTGTGCCCTTCCTGCTGAGCCTCCGGCGCGGGGCGGTTTGCCTTCTCTTCCCGCTTGATCGCCTCCCAGTTGCGCAGCACTTGAGCCGAATCGATTGCGGTGGCGCCTCCCTTCCCGGGCGGATGCGCAGCGGCGGCGAATACGTGAGGATGACGGCGAACCAGTTTGTCATTCAGGCCGGCGACGACGTCGGCGATCCCGAAATAACCTGCCTCGGAGGCCATCTGCGCGTAGAAAAGGACCTGCAGCAGCAGGTCGCCCAGCTCCTCACATAGATCGGACCAGTGCCCGCGGTCGATGGCGTCGAAGACCTCGTATGTCTCCTCAAGGGTATAAGGCTGAATGGAAGCAAAGCTCTGCTCGCGGTCCCACGGGCAGCCACCCGGGCCGCGCAATCGCGCCATAATCGCAGCCGCTTGACCAAAGAGCTGTTCTGCTTCCGTCGACGCACTACGCTCGGAGTCCATACCTCGAATGTATCGCAAAGGCATCCGTCTTCTCCTTCCATCGCGGTATCCTGCTACCGCCCGGCCGACATTCGCGCGAGGGCCCCACCCAAGTGAAAACCCGCTGAGCAGCTGCGGCGCGTATACTTTCCGCATCTTCGGCTCATGATTCCTGCCATCTTCTCTATCCTGTCTGGCTTAGCCTTCGGCAGTTTTCTAAACGTCTGCATCACCCGGCTGCCGCAGGGAGAATCCGTGGTTGCGCCGCGATCGCACTGCCGCCGTTGTGGCCGCGTGCTCACCGCCGGCGAAAACATCCCCGTATTCAGTTGGCTGTTTCTTGGTGGCCGGTGCCGAAGCTGCAAAGCAGGGATCGGCTGGCGATATCCGGCCGTCGAGAGCGCAACCTGCCTGCTCTTCGGCGCATGTTATTGGAGTTACGGCTGGAGTTGGGAAACGATCGCCTGGGCCGCCTTCTGTTTTCTAGTCCTGGGACTTGCGGTAATGGATGCCGAGACCATGCTGCTGCCAGACTGGTTTACGCTGCCGGGCTTGGCGCTCGGCATGGTTGCGGCCGGGCTCCGTGGTGCGGGCAGCATCCGGGCTCCGCAGTGGCGCGCGGCGCTGCTTAGCGTCAGTTTCGCCCTGGCCTCCGCGATCATTGCCGCCGGGGTGCTCCTGCTGATCTCCGGAGTCTACTGGTGGATACGCCACCGGCCCGGGCTGGGGATCGGCGATGTGAAGATGATCGCGATGCTGGCCGCCTGGTTAGGCCTGCCGCGAACTGCCCTGACCTTCGTCATTGCGGCCTTGGCCGGGGCGGCCTATGGTGTGTTGCTGGTGGCACGGGCCTGGCGAAAACCCTTGGGCGCCCATCCGATTTCCGCCGGAGAGAGGCAAAGCATCGCTACCCTGGCGATTCCCTTCGGCGCGTTCCTCGGACTGGCCGGGCTCTACAGCGCCTTCCTAGGCGAATGGACTTTGCGCTGGTATATGCAGTTCTTTCGCTAGGACAGCGCGGGGCGGCCGCTTCGGCTCCGCATGTGGAGCCACCAGCGTTCGCACGCGCTCCATTTGACGGAGATGGGAGCCGCTCTCCAGAGCAATCCACCGCCGCCACTGATCTACTCGTAACGCTCCAAAGATGGGGTGTACGGCTACGCGCTCCATGCCGAACCGGCCGCGGCAGCGATCCAGCACCGCATCCATCGCATCCATTTCCGCGCACAGCACGCGCCCCAGTTCTCTGCCCGACATGGGAGGCAAAACTCCTTCGACGGGAGTCGTCTCCTCCAGTGCCGGGGTTCCCTCCGGCACATAAGCAAAGCTGAGCACCATGAGTTCCAACGCCCGC
>JANWJB010000214.1 GCA_025449575.1 Acidobacteriaceae bacterium | reverse complement strand
TATCCGGGTTGGGCATTGAACGGCAGCAACGAGCGTTCGGCAATAGACATGAGGCAATAGCGCAGGTGAACCTGCGGCAAACTCCACCAATCGGCGCTGGAGTTCTCTCGCGATCTAAGCGGGGGGACGGAGTAAAAACCGCAAGCGGCTGGCGAAGCTGAATCAACGGCCGGCCCCGCAAGAGGCGGAGTGTGTCCGCCGGAGGCCGCAACCGGCCTCCGGCGGACAAAAGCAATCGCTGAATCATCACAAGAGGTGATTCTGAACCGATGAGAAGAAATACCGGTTACGGTCCTTCATAACTCGGCGTTGTTGAGAGGTTTCCGAAACGAGGGAAAGACTCTCTAAGATGAAAACGCTTTATTGCGCCCAGGCAATGCCGTCGGCGCCTTTGCCGGCCTTGAGCACGGATTGGACCTTCCACTGCGATAAATCGATGACTGCGACCTCGCCTGCGCCTCCGCATGCGACGTAGGCGACCCGGCCGTCGGGCGAAGGCAGTATCTCGGTCGGTCCTTTAGGAACACCGATCGTGTGCGCGACCTTCAATGTTCGCAGATCGACCGCCGCGACCTGGCTCGTTCTGGGCATCGCGACCAGAAGCCAGCGGCCATCCCTAGTGGTGGTTGTTCCGTAGCCGACCGCCGGCAGTGGCACCCACGCCTTGATGTTGTTGGCGGCGGTATCGATGACGGCAAGTCGCGGCTTCGTCTGGTCTGCGGTAAACACCATTCTGTCGTCTTTGGAAATGGAGATGCGCTGGATGTTGGCGGAGACCGGAATGACCGCAATAGTCTTGCGCGCCATCATGTCCAACACGGAGACGGTGCCGGGGCCCACATTTGCGGTGTAGCCGCGCCTCCCGTCGTGTGCGAGGACAAGCATATGCGATTGTTCTTGCCCGGTAGGGATGGAGCCGATGATCTTCAGAGTCTTCGGGTCGATGATCGTGACGCTCTTATCGAGTTCCGTTGTGACGTAGAGCCTGCCGGTGTTCGGGTCATAGATGGGGAGATGGGGCCGCACAGGATGGCCGAAGCTTACCGTGTGGACCACCTTGTGCATGGGGATATCGACGACCAGCATTGTGCTCCCGTTGCTGCCCGGCATTCCCACGCCGGAGTTTCCATAGATCGGTAGATAAGCGTAGCGGCCGTCGGGAGAGGCCGCTACCTCGTGCGCATGGCCGGCGCGATCGCCGTCAAGCACGGTCGCAACCTGTTGACCGGTCGCCGGGTCGATGAGGCTGAGATTGCGGTCTCCCTGGTTGACTACCAGGAGCAGCGGCTTTGCCGATGATCTTGAGCGGTGCTGCGCCCCGGCGCGCGCGGAAGGGAGCAGCATACCGGCGAGAGCTAGGAGAGAAAAGGCCATGAAGGTTTTAGGCATAGGAAAAGAGGATACAGTATGCCTCGCGGCAGCGAACTGCCCCATGCCTTGCACTAACCATCTGCAGGGTAGGGGCGGCCAATGAATGCCGCTGCTGCATCGTAGGAATGAAATGTGGCTTGATAGCGGATGAAGCCATGTCGAAAAACAAACACGGAAGAAGCTCTCAGCCGGCGCCCTGTAAAACCTCGATCGACTGGGGTGTCCCGCCGAATGGCGGAGGCGGCACGATGATAAGACGGCCGGTCGATGCACTTTGCAGCGGATCCGCTAGCCCATGGCCAGCGGGAGATCGCGATGCCAATGGAAAATCGCAGCCCGGGGAAGCATCCAACGATGCACCATGACGACCGGCCGCTCCACCGTCTGCTCGCCGCCTTGCCTTCACGGGTGCGCCATGCAATGGTCGGGCTGCTGCGCACCAAGTGGTCCTGGCTAAGAATCTCGATCGCCATTCTTCTAATTCTTGGCGGCCTGCTTGGCTTCCTTCCCATCCTCGGTTTTTGGATGGTTCCTATCGGCCTCTTGCTGCTGGCGCAGGACGTGCCATTCCTACGGCGTCCTACGATGCGTGCGCTGGGAGGGGTGCAACGCTGGTGGGATCATTGGCGTAGGGGAAGGGATACCGAGCGGCGAGAAGGAGACGAGCCTTAGAGCGGAGTCACGATAGGTGGACCCCGAGCAGATGCACCATCCGCCCTAAGGCAGGGTCAAGTCAGCAGCGGCCCGGCTAATCCGGACGCGAACATCCTTCGCGTCGTGGAAGGAGAAGGCGGGGGGTGTATTGGGGGCAGTGACGGCGATGAAGTCGGCACGGTTGACATCTACGAGATAGAAGGATGGTCGGGGATCGGGTGCGGCCGGCTGTATCTCGACATGGCTCATCTCAATCCGATCGACGTGCCGGAGAAAGAAGCCTTGCGCAGGCATGGGGCCGAACATGCCGGGTTCGGGATACTTGTTAGCATCCTCCGGCGGTTGGATGTTGACCCAATCGGACGATGCGCCGCCGACATGTTGGACGTAGACGTTATCGAGTTTGACGTCTTCGATGGCATAGCCGGGAATGCCGCTCACGATGGAACTGATGCGCGAAGCGGTATTGTAGCTGGTCAGGTTGGAGATCAGGACCCGGCGCAGCTTGCCGACCTTCGTTGTGGCGGCCGGGCCGCGCAGCCGTGAGCCCAGGCGCAAGAAAATGGGGCAGCTGATAACGTCGCGCATGGTTATGTTGGTGACTGCAATATCTTCCAGCAGTGCGCCATCGACGGTTTCCAGCGCCAGCCCGTGGCAGCCTTCAAAGATGCAGCCGGTAATCGTGATGTTCTTAAAACCGCCATTGGATTCCGTGCCGCACTTAATGCGTCCAGTTCCGAAGACATGACCGCCATTCGCGGGAAACTTTTTAAAGGTGCCGTCGAGAACCGTTCCCAACTCATAACAACCGCTAACCGCGCAGTTGGCGATTGTAACCTGCTCGGTGGACTTGACGTGCCCGAGCGCATAGCTGGATTTCGGGCAGATGCCGTCATCCCAAGGCGAGTTCACAGTGCAATTGGAGACGCGAACGTTCCGGCAGCAATCGATGTCCATTCCATCGCGGTCGGTGTCGATCGTCAGATTGTCGATGGTTAGGTTGTCGACGCCGGTCAGCAGGAGGCCGAAATGTCCGCCCTTCCGGATGGAGAAGTCGCTGAAGTGGACATTGTGGCAGTTCTTGAGCCCGATCGCCTTGTTGCCGACCCCCGCCTGTTCCGCCTGGTATATCGGGTAGTTGCCGCGCGGAGGAACTGTGCGGGGCGGACGAACCGGTGCACGGCGCCCCTGCGCGGGCTCTTCGGGTCCGAATCCTTCCCGATGGGGCCCGGGTGGACGGCCCGGCCCGGCGCCAAAGCTTAAGCCTTTTCCGAAGATCAGCCCTGGTCCGGCAATGGAGATGTTGCTGAGCCCCTCGCCCCAGATCAGTGAGTTGTGCCAATGGTTATGGCCAAAATCCTGGTACCCTTCCCAGGGTGCATTGGATTCGGCGGCATCATAGGTCCCTCCCATATAGCCGCTCGTCTGGCCGGGCAGCGGCGACTCCGCCGCGGTGATGATTGAGCCTTGGGAGAGAAACAGTCCCACGTTGCTCTTGAGGCGAATGGAGAAGCAAATATAGTTTCCCGCGGGAAAGATCACGGTTCCGCCGCCGGTCGCGGCTGCGGCTTCGATTGCCTTGTTGATGGCCGGCGTGTCGACCGTCTTGCCGTCGCCGATGGCTCCATAGGCCCGCACGTCGAACAGGGCGGGCGTAGCGGGAAAAGCGGACGCGCGCTTCGATTTTGCCAATCCGGGAACCGTGATGGCCGCGGAGGCGGCAAGGCCCATACTGCTGAGCTTGAGCAGGTTGCGACGGTCGGAATCGAAGTTTTTCATCGCACGCCATGCTAGCAGAGCATATCCATGGTTGGAGATGCCGAAAACGTGATTCGACCACCCCACCTTTGTCCCTCATTCAAGCAGTTCACCCGCCCAGCGCCATTAGGCTGTCAGGCCCGCTCGCGAGACCGTCACGCCTCGGCAGCGACGTAGTTCGGAGGTCTAGCTCGCCGCGCAAAACCGCTCCTGAATGCCGGACGACCCAGCGGGATTTCTCCCTCGCCCCACCCGTTTGGAGAGTGGAAGCGCAGAGGAATCGGCGTACTGCAGTCCAGATTTGCCCCGCATCTTCCCTCCTCGAAATGCAACGCTTCTCGCTACAGAGTAAAAGCTACCTATAAGAAGAGCCCTCAACGTGAAAGCGATGGTTGATTGGTCTCCCAGAAAGTCGATGATAATAAGCATGTTGAACGGATTGATGCATTTTGGCATTCCCCGTGCATGTATTTCCTCGTATAGCTGTCCCCGTTCTGCAATCCCGGGGTTTCCGGGCTCTGCGTCGCTGCATCACAAGAAATGTAAGGAGGAAAGAGAGGCGCCATGAAAGATTTTTCCAAATGGTCCAGCCGTCTGATAGGCGGGGTGGGCGTTGCTTGCCTGCTATTTGCCGGTGGTTGCACTACCAAAAATTATGTTCGCAGCCAAACCACTCCATTGATCCAGAAGACCAACGAGTTGGACGATCAGACCGCGGCTAACAATCGAGCCATTCACAGTGTGGATGAACGCGCGCAGTCCGGCATTCAGCAAGCGCAGCAATCCGCCAACACGGCTCAACAGAGTGCTGTGACGGCGAAGCAGGCGGCCGGCCAGGCGCAGTCTACCGCTCAGGAGGCGGTGAATCGCGCCGACACGCTGTCCAGCGTTGTAGCCGGTCTGGACAACTACAAGCAGGTTGCCGACGTTTCAGTAAACTTCGGGTTTGACAAGACCGTCTTGACGAAATCCGGCCGGGAAGCGCTCGATCAGCTCGCCGCACAGTTGAACTCGACCAAGGGATACATTCTGGAAGTCACGGGCGGAACGGACTCAACCGGCAGTGCGGCTTACAACTACGGGCTCAGCCAGCGCCGCGCCGATTCTGTGGTGCAGTACCTGGCGGCCAAATACAACATTCCCCCGCACAAGTTTTATCTGATTGGCATCGGTAAAGATCAGGAAGTGGCCACCAATAAGACGGCAGCCGGACGCGCGAAGAACAGGCGTGTGCGGGTGCAAGTGCTCACCAATATGCAAGGTACGGAAGCGCAGCCTCCAAGTGCGGTTTCCGCGGTACGCCAGTAGAAGGCACGGCAGATAAAGCAGGAATATGGTCCTCCTCCAATGCGGCGGCCGGAGTCTTTTGAGATTCCGGCCGCTTTGTTTTTTTCCGTCCGGGGTGTTCCAGCCGGAACCGTGCTTTTCCCAGACCAAGCCTTACACTACTTCCGTGACGGATTTTCTATTGTGGTGTTTGGAGGTTACAGATGATCGTTTTCCGGGGCTTCGCTGCGTTCAGGCGGCTGCTTCACATGGCACTTGCCGCGGCTCCGGCAGTCATCGTTGTCGTGGGCGCGCCGCTCTTGGCTCAAACGCCGGCTCAGAACGGGCCAGGGTTTAACGGCCAGAGACCGTGGATGAATGCCACACTCTCCCCCGACCAACGGGCGGCCATGGTGGTTCAGCAGATGACGCTGGACGAGAAGATCGGCTTACTGCATGGACTGGGCCAGGCGGGATCAATCCCTCCGGGGCCATACGCAGCGCTCAGCAATGGAGGCGCTGGGTTTGTGCTGGGGGTGGCCCGTCTGGGAATTCCTATCATCCAAATGAGCGACGCCGCTTACGGCGTACGGAGCAGCGCGATGAATGGCCGTTACTCGACCGCGCTGCCGTCGAATCTTGCGGCGGCCTCAAGTTGGGACCCCGAGGCGGCCTGTCGGTATGGAGCGCTGATTGGGCGGGAGCTGCGCGCGCAAGGTTACAACATGAGCCTCGGTGGCGGAGTCGATCTTGCGCGCGAGTTGCGCGACGGCCGGACGTTTGAATATCAGGGCGAAGACCCTCTGCTGGCCGGAACCATGGTAGGCAACCGCGTCAAGTGCGAGCAGGCGCAGCACGTCATCGGAGATATAAAGCACTACGCGGTGAATGACCAGGAGAGCGGCCGCAATGAGGTCAACGCAATCATCGATGAGCGCGCGCTGCGGGAAACCGACTTGCTGGCCTTTCAAATTGGCATCGAGATCGGCAAGCCGGGCGCGGTGATGTGTGCCTACAACGGCGTCAACGGTGAGTTCTCATGCCAGAACAAGCATCTGCTCACCGAGGTGCTCAAGCGGGACTGGGATTTTCCCGGCTTCGTGCTCTCCGACTGGAATGGAACCCACAGCACGATAAAGGCTTCGGCCGCTGGCCTGGACAATGAGGAGCCGACCGCCATCTTTTACGGAGATGCCTTCAAGAAGGCGGTCTTAGGGGGGCAGATTTCACAGGCGGAGCTGGACGATCATGTCCGGCGCATTCTCCGCTCGGAATTCGCCGCCGGCATCGTCGACTATCCGGTCCGGAAAAGCGTGGTGGACGTAGAAGCCGACTTCAAGATAGCGCGCAGCATCGCGGAGCAGAGCATGGTACTGCTGAAGAATCGCGACCGGGTGTTGCCGCTCGATTCCGCAAAGCTGCGCTCGATCGCTGTAATCGGTGAGCATGCCGATAGCGGGATGATCTCCGGTGGCGGCTCAGCTCAGGTGGACCCCCCTGGTTCTTATGAGCCGCTGTGGCAGGCGCAGGTCTGGTTTCCCGGTGCGCCGCTGCAAGCCATCCGAGCTTGCGCCCCCGGTCTGCCGGTGGAGTTCAACTCCGGCTCCGATCCGGCCGCCGCCGCCGCCCTTGCCGCGCGCTCCAGCGTAGCGATCGTCTTCGCTCACCAATGGACCAGCGAGGGAATGGATCTCCCCAATCTTTCGCTGCCCGACAAGCAGGACGCTCTCATCGAGCAGGTAGCCAAAGCCAATCCGCGGACCATCGTCGTTCTCGAAACCGGGACTGCCGCGCTGATGCCATGGCTCGATCAGGTGAGCGGCGTGGTCGAAGCCTGGTATGGCGGCAGCAAGGGAGCCGACGCGTTGGCCGCGCTGCTCTTTGGCAAGGTAAACTTCAGCGCCAAGCTGCCGATCACTTTTCCGCGCAGCGAGGCCGATCTGCCGCATCCGCATCTCCTTACTCCTCCGGTACGGAGGGAGGGCGCGGCCCCGGCGATACCGGGGGCGGATGCCGGGTTGACCTTCAACGTCGACTACAACGAGGGCCTCAAGGTCGGCTATAAGTGGTATGACGCGGAGAAGAAGCCGGTGCTCTTTCCCTTTGGCTTCGGACTCTCCTACACCACCTATCGCTACTCTGATCTGAAAGTTACGCCGGGCAAGCCGGCGATGGTACGTTTTACAGTTGCGAATACCGGCAGCCGGGAGGGAGCCGAGATTGCCGAAGTCTATGCCGCGCTTCCGGCCAGCGCGGGAGAGCCACCCAAACGGCTGGTTGGCTGGAGCAAAGTGCACCTGAAGCCTGGCGAAAGCAGGGAAGTGACCGTCGCGGTCGATGCGCGGGAGCTCTCCGTTTACGATTCTGCCGGCGGCGGCTGGAAGATGACGCCGGGCAGCTACACCTTTCTGGTGGGAAGTTCGTCGCGCGATCTTCCGCTCAAGCAGGAGATGAGCTTGCGCTAGAGCGGATTCGCGATTGCTAGGCGCGGCTTTTCCTAATGGACAAGCCGCATATGGCGCATCTGCCGCGGGGGACACCTAGCGTGAATCCGCTAGCGGTTCTCTTTAAAGCGTGCGCTTAAAGAGCGGCGTCGCGATCAGCAGCGTGCCTGCGCCAAACAGAAGCAGGATGAGCAGGTCCAGGCGAATGGAGGCGAAGCCGCCGCTTTTGAGCAACAGCGACTGCAACCCATCGACCGCATAGGTAAACGGATCGACGGTGGCGATGGCCCGCAGCCAGGGGGGAAAGGCGGAGATGGGATAGATGGCGCCGCTGGGGAAATAGAGCAGGGTATTGAGCACCCCGAACATTGCGCGCGGCACCAGCGGGTCGTCGATACGCACCATCATCAAAAACATCATGCCATTGAAGGCGACGGCGGTGACGGCGAGCATCATCAGCAGCTCGAGCGCGACCAGAGGATGGAAGAACGTACCCAGGCCGGCCATCAGCGAACCCAGCACAATCAAAACGATGCCGGCCATCATCGCCTTGATGGCCCCTGCCAGGTTCAGTCCCATGACCAACTCCAGCTTGGTGATGGGTGTCACCAGATAGCCCTCGTGCACGCCGCGGGCCTTGTCGTCGATGTACAGCATACCGCCGCCGATCATGACCGAAACAAACATGGCCAACGTGGTGGCGCCGGCGAGAAGGAACTTCATGTACTCGATATAGGGATAGAGTTCCACCGTCTCCAGGGCGATCTTCTGCGGCACCTGAGGCGCGATCTGGGGACTATTCAGAGCATCGACGACAGATTGCATCTCCGCTTCCACGCTGTTGCTCAGGAACTGGTCGGAGTTGTCGACCACAAGGCCGAGTTGCGGCGCGTCGCCGGCCAGCACCCTCCGTGAGAATTGGTGCGGGATAATGACGACGCCGGCCAGCTTGCCCTTACGCGCATCCTGCACCGCTTCATCTTGATCGGCATAGGGAACGGCGGTGAAGGTCCGGATGTTCACCGCGATGGCGTCAAAGGCCTCGTGAACGCGGCGCGCTTCGTACTTCTGGTCATGGTCGACGACCCCGATGCGCGCATTGCGGATCTTGCCGCCGAAGGCGTTGCCCAGGATAATCAGCTGCACCAGGGGAAGGATCATCGCGCTGAGCATGAGCGCCGGAGAGCGGAAGAACTTCCGCATCTCGCGTTCCACGATCGCCATGATTCTTGTCATGGTTGCATCCCCGGCCGCGGCGGCATGATGAAGCCCACTGCCTTGACCTGCTCGTCGCGGAGTTGGCTGCCTGTGTAATGGACGAACACGTCGTCCAGCGTAGTGTTCTGCACATTCAGGGTCTTGATCTGCTCATTATGCTGGGCCGCCATCTCCACCAGTTGTGCGGTAGTCAATGAGCCGTCGGAGGTGAGCACGCGGTACATGCCTCCGCTTTGCGACTCCACCCTTTTCACCGCAGCCAGGCCTTCCAGGCGGGAGCGCCATTCGGGCGCATCGCGGGCAAATCCGACTTCGACGACATTGTTTCCCGGCACGCTGGCCTTGAGGGCCATCGGCGTATCGAGAGCCACCAGGGTCCCGTGGTCCACGATGGCAATGCGGTCGCACAATCGGTCTGCCTCGTCCATGTAGTGGGTGGTGATGAGCACCGTCAGGTGGTGAATGCTCTTCAGGCGGTTGAGCATCTCCCAAACTGCAACCCGAGAGACTGGATCCAGACCGGTCGTAGGCTCATCCAGAAAGAAGATGCGCGGGTTGTGCACCAGCCCGCGCGCAATCTCCAGGCGGCGGCGCATGCCGCCGGAGAGCGTCTTGGTCTGGGCTTTGCGCCATTTGGTAAGATCGACGGCCTCCAGCAGCTCCTGGATATTGCGCTCGCGCTGCGCCTTGGGCACTTCGTACAGCTTGGCATAGATGGCCAGATTCTCCTCGACGGTGAGGTCGACATCGCTGGTGAGCGCTTGGGGGATGACGCCGATTAGGTGGCGGACGGCGTCCGGCTCGCGCGCCACGTCATGGCCGGCGATCAGGGCGCGGCCGGAGGTGACCGGGATCAGCGTGGTCATCATGCGGATCAGCGTGCTTTTTCCGGCGCCATTGGGCCCCAGCAAGCCGAAGACTTCGCCATCGGCAACGTCGAAGGTGATGCCCTTAACGGCTTCAAAATTCCCATAGCGCTTCACGATCTTCTCGACCGAGATAGCCGGCACCGGGCCGCGCCGGGGTTCGGAAGGGTTTGGCGGTGCGGGGCTCATTGCTTGACCAGCTTTCCCTCGGGGACGTAGACCTTCGCCGTCATCCCCGGCACAAAGCGCATGCCTGGATTGTCGATCAGCAGCTTAATCTGCACCGTCTTGATGTCGCGCTTGTTTCGGCTGACGTCGCGCTGAGTGGCGAAGTCGGCCTCGGCCAGCTTGGCGATTACCTTGCCATAAGTGGTTGCGCCGCTAGGCATCACCACGCGCAAACGGTCGCCCAACTGCACCGCATCGGCCTGCGTTTCCGGGAGCGGCGCATAAACCCAGGTCTGGCTCAGGTCGACCACGGCGACGATGGGTGTTCCGGCGGCCACGACCTCGCCTTGGCGGGCGGCGCGCACGTCGACCACGCCGGTGACTGGCGAGATCACCTGGGCATAGTCCACCTGAATCTTAGCCTGGTCAAGAAGAGCCCGGGCGTTTGCCGCCTCCGCGCGGCTGGCTGCCGTGTTGTGCGCCGCCGCCTGCGCGGAGGCGATGTTGGCCTCCGCCACTTTCAGCGATGCCTGCGCCGCTGCGACATTTTGCCGGGCAGCATCGGCTGCGGCGTGGGCCGCGCTCAGAGATGTTACAGCCTCGTCCCGGGACTGCGCGCTCATCACTCCCTGCTTGGCCAGCGCCTCGGTGCGCCGGGTGTCAGCCAGTTGATGCTCATACATGGCCTGTGCCTCCAGCAGAGATGCCTGCGCGACGCGCAATTGTGCTTGCGCTCCAACGACCTGGCTGGAGGTCTGGCCAACGGTCTGGCGTTGCGTCGCTCGCGCGCTCTGCAGCTTGGCGGAAGCGCTGGACGCTGTAGCCGCGGCGGCGGCCTGCGCCGCATCTAAATCGTTGCTCTGGATCGTGGCGACCACTTGCCCCGCACTCACCTTTTGCCCTTCCTCGACCGTCAGGGTTTGCACCATGCCGGGAATGCGCGAACTCACGACGACCTCGTTCGCGTCGACAGTGCCGATCAATAGAAGATCGCCACTCCGCGGGACGGTGAGCACATAAAAGGCGATGGAGCCGACCAGCAGAAGGACAATGATCAAAAGGACACGGCGGCGCGCAGTCATGAGCGTTTTCTCCCCACGGAAAGCTTTTTGATCCCCGGCTGGGGTGTGTCGGCCAGCACCCGCCGCGCGAGCGCCGCTCCATGGCTCCGGTCGCGGAACAGGGCTATCGCGAGAAATTCGATTGCCAGCCGACGGCGATTTCTAACCTCGCTGGTGCTTCGCGGATCGAAGGGTAGAACCAGCCGCATCATCGGGGCGCTGAGAAAGCAAAACACGTTCGCCCCGAGGGCAGCGTATAAAATCTGCAGCCAATCGGCGGAGCATAATTCGCCGCTGCGAATGCCCTCGCAAATCACATCCCGCGCGCCCTCAAGCAGCGGCCGGAAGACCGATCGCGCCAGCAGCGGAACGCCTTTGCTCTCTCCCCGTTGGATACGCACCATCTCCTGCTGCATCAGGCTTTGAAATTCGTGTTGAGTCGCCAAGCGGTCGAAGTGGTTCAGCGTGAAACGCAGAAAGCTCTCACCCGCGCTTTTGCCGCCCTGGAGGGCGGCGGAAGCGCTCTCCATCACGTGACTGGCCGCATTCTCTAACGCCGCATCGTAAAGTCCGCTTTTATTCTTGAAATAGTAGTAGAGCAGAGCCTTGTTCACTCCAGCGGCCTCAGCAATGGCGCCGGTGCGGGCTCCTGCCAATCCATATTGGCTGAAGTGCCGGACAGCCGCACGCAGAATCCGCGCTCGTGTCCGATCGGACTGGTCGTGTTCGGACCGCTTACCCTTTAAGGCAGTCATTGATTAACCAGTTAGTTAAACGGAATAGCCAAATTTTAGCGCAGATCGCGGTCGCCTTCCAGCGAGCCGGCTCCTTTTGCGGCGGAGTAATTTAAGATGAACCAGGATTCCCCAAGATTGGGACGGCGAAAGAGGAATTTCTTGCCGTCGCGGCGTAGACTTAAGGCCGGTCCCTGTTCCTTCGCTCGCCCCGTTCTCTGAAGTGGCGTCGCTGACTTCCCGCTCCCGTGTTCCCTTCATCCGGGCGCGGCTGCGGTCGATTGGCCGTCTGTGAAGGCTGGTCCGCAAAATTTTTTCTATGCAGGAGCGATCTTGTTTGCTGAGATGCTGCGCGTGCACCCGGACGAGCCGGAGCCTGAGCGGATTGACTACATTGTTTCCTGTTTGAAGAGCGGGAAGGTGGTCGGGATACCCACCGATACCTTTTATGGCTTGGCCGTCGACCCGGTAAATCTGCGCGCAGTCGAAAAGATCTATGAGATCAAGAGCCGCCTCAAGCATAAGCCGCTCTCGCTTTTGATCGCCGACGCCGCCCAGGCCTATGGCCTGGCGCGGGATACCAACGCCAATTTCGATCGTTTGGCGGAGCGCTTCTGGCCCGGCCCGCTGACCGTGATTGTGCGCGCCGGGTCGCGGCTGCCACTGCGCTCCACCGCGCATACGGGTAACGTGGCGCTCCGCGTGCCAGACAGTGCTATTCCCAGGGCCATCGTGGAGGCTCTAGGGTTGCCGGTTACTGCCACGGCGGCAAATCTGCAGGGGGCGCCCGAGTGCAGCCATGCCGCTTGCGTGCTGGATCAGATTGGCGACCGCATTCCGCTCATAGTCGATGGTGGCCCGACCGGCCGCAGCGTCTCCACTACGATCGTCGACCTTTCCAGCGGCGATGGCTCCTGGTCGATTTTGCGCGAGGGTGCGATCCCCACCCATCAGATCGCGTTCGCGCTGCAGAAATAGAAGGCGCATGATCGTTCCCGAATCCAATCTTCGCGCTCAAGCGATCGCGGGCGGCGGCCGGATGCGCTTGCTGCTGCTGCTGCTGCTGCTGTGCTTGGCAGCAGCAGCGATGGGATGGTTTCTCTGGGTCTACAGCCAGATTGAAAGTTATGCTGCGCACGACCAGGCGCGGCATGCCGATGCAATTGCCGTCTTTGGCGCCGCCGAATATGACGGGCGGCCTTCTCCGGTGCTGCGTGCGCGCCTGGATCACGCTCTCGCGCTCTACCGGGAACATCTTGCGCCGCTCATCATTACTTTGGGCGGCGGAGGGCCGCCCAACTCCGAAGGTGCTGTCGGTCAGGATTACCTCATGGCGCATGGCGTCCCGGAGAGCCGGATCATCGCGGAGACGCAGAGCCGTGACACCGAAGAGTCCGCTCGCCGCTTGGCTCGGATCGCGCGGGAGAATCATCTGAACCGCATTGTCGCCGTGTCCGACAGTACTCACCTTTTTCGCATTCACGCTGTCTGCGCCAGCATCGGGCTCACCGTCTACACCTCTCCTCGTCCCCAGGAGCACCCGCTCACTGCGATGGAAACGATGCGGCGGCTGACGCACGAGATGCTCAGCTATACGTTGTGGCGGATGCACCTGCATTGAAGGGTTGCCGCAGATGGGGATCGTGACGCCGAAGAAAGCGGCCTACGGAAAAGCCTCGCGTCAAAGCGGCGTGATATGGCGTCCGAATCCGGTCCTGGTCGAAACCGCTGCTAGGAAAGCTGCCAATTAACTGGCGCATCCGTGGCAGATCGAGCATGCGGCTGGCCAGGGGTGAGTCCTCCAACAGGGCGACTTCGGCTACCATCTCTCGCCGCAAGCTGCTTAGGCTCATGTACCAGTCCGCGGCTTGGCGGCCACGCTTGGTTCGCGCCAGGGTGGATGGTGGCAACCGGTCAGCCATCGCGCGACGCGCCAGGGAGCGGAGTTGGCCGCCACGAAGGAATTGTTCCAGCGGCACCGCCAGGCAAAACTCGACTATCCGGCGGTCGAAGGTCGGATCGCGGAAGTCGAGCCGCCACCCCGCTTGTGACGCAATATTGGTTTCACTGACATCGCCCCTCAGGAGCAGATCGGTGAGCTGTCCATGACCGCCGGGACTGAAGGTATTCAGATCGCGCAGCGCGCGCCGTCGAAGATCCATGGCACGGACGATCTCCGGTCGCAGCGCACAGTAGTCCAGCGAGAAGCCGCGCATGTGAGGATCGGTCCAGGTTCGAAACCAAAAGGGCAGTGAGGGCCAGAGGGCGAAACGCAGAATGGATTTGGACGAGATGCTGCCCCCCCGGCGGAGCTGCCGGGCAACCGCGGCCAGAGTGCCCCAGCGGCCGCGGCGAAACCATTCCGACAACGCGGGCGTGCCGTAGTTGCTGAACGTTGAATTGCCGCAACTCCCATTCAGCAGCACCGTTGCACCGCCGGCTTGCGCCTGCGCCATAATGGCATTCCCCCAGACTTCATTGCTGGGCCAATAGCAAGGATGGTCGTAAAGAAACTCGTTGTGGTCGAGGATGTCGAGAAAGGTGGCGTTGCTGGAATCTACCAGCACATGATGCATGTTGGGATAGAGCGCAGCCACCGATGCCGCCGCCGGACCCTCGTCCTCGAAATGATCGGCGCTCTCATGGGCGTGAAAGCCGCTACGGGGAATCGCGGTATAGGCGGTAAGGCCGCGGCCCTCGGCGCCCAGCAGGCGGGCCGCGGTTGCGGCTACGGAGGCGCTGTCCAGCCCACCGCTCAACTCGGCCGCGATGGCTCCTGTGGTGCGCAGCCGCGCCCGCACGGCGGCATCAAAACGCTCGCGTAGAAGAGCGAGGTAGTCCTCATCGGAGGCGCGGGGTAGCGGCGGGACGGCTTCCATGCTCCAGTGCCGCGAAACCTCGGCTTTGCCCGGGGTGACGGTGAGTGCGCAGCCGGCGGGCAGCCGCACAATGCGCCGAAAAATCGTCCGCTCGACCGGCATGAAGACCAATGCCATATAATTCGCCACATAATCTTCGTCCACCTCTGCCCCGATCTGGGGCAAAGCCTGCAGTCCTTTGGGCATAGAGGCGAAAGCAAACATCCCGGAAGAGCAGAAATAATAGATTGGCCGTTCGCCCATATGGTCGCGCGCCAGAAAAAGCTCCCGTTCCCGGGCATTCCAGACTGCGAAGGCGAATGCGCCAATCAGCCGGTGGAGGCAGCCCTTTCCCCACCTGCGCCAGGCCTCGAGAAGGATGCCGCTGTCGGCCATCTCCGCGCCGTTCAGTATGCGAAGCTCTGCAATAAGCTCCTGGCGGTTATCCAAGCGAACGTCCGCTACTAGCGCGGTTACTTCTGGGCTGGAGAGGGGCTGGCAATCGAAGCTGTCTTCCGGCAGCAAGCGCAGCAGGCATCGTCCCATTGCGATCGGTCCATCGCTGTATTGTGCCGTCGAATCCGGACCGTAGATGCTCAAGGCACGAAGCATCCGGGAGGCGGTTTCCACCGAGTTCACGCTGCCCTCAAACGACCAGGTCCCAGCGATTGCGCTCATGAAACGATATTCTCACTTAAAACAGGCAGAGCGTGAAAACCTGCCGTGCTTGTCCTTGATTGGTGGCCAAAGAAGGGTTCCGCGGAGTGAAGCGTGAGCGGGGATAGGGTACCCGCCTCAGAAGTGCGGATCTGGCAATGAACCGGGATGGATTGGTCGGAATAGACGTGCAAGGAGGCTGAGGAGAAGGTTGAATCTCAGGACCGATGGTTGAGTCTGTTTGCACCGTGGCCGTCACCGCTAAGACCGACGCCATTCTCAGCACTCTCCAGGGCAATGATTTCAATAGAAGGCTTCACCCACTGCTTTCTGGGC
>JANWJB010000213.1 GCA_025449575.1 Acidobacteriaceae bacterium | reverse complement strand
CGTAGGTCGAAGGCGTCGGTATAAAGCTCCTGGAGATGGCCAAGGCTCTTTCCGGTGATGGCTGCCTGGAAGTCGAGCAGATGCGCGCGCGCCTCCGGAGCCTCCTTAGCCAGGCTGGCGGCACAGCCGGCGGTGAGCGTCGCGAGCGAATCCTCCGGATAGTCGAGAATGCCGGCAAACGCCGAATAAGCTGTCATACTTACAGCCCCCGAGTCGGCCAGTAGAGAGTGCCAACGCCACGCTGCTCTTGAAACTCCTGCGTATCGGCCTCAACCCCAAGCGCCACAGCTTGTTCACGCATAGACGGAGGAACGACCATCCGTTCATCCGCCCCTGCAATCGCCGTCAGGTGATAGATGCCCTCCACGTCTTCGGGAGTCAACTCAGCTTCCTTAAGCGCCTGGAGCGCGGTTTCCATAGTAATATCGCCCACGCTCTCGGCGCGCTTATAGATGCGCACTGCCAGCAGCTTGCGGTAGACCGTAATCACCTCCGCTTCGTCCCCCGCGGTAAAGAGGCTTGCCATGTAGCGAATCGGCAGCCGGGCGCTTTCAAGCGAGCTAAAGAACGATGAGTCAAGCTCGTAACAACCCTCCTGGCTTAACGTAGCTGTCACCGGCAATAGCGGTGGAATATAGAACAGCATGGGCAGTGTTCGCCATTCCGGGTGCAGAGGCAGCGCCATGCGCCATTGCTTGACAAACCGGAAGATCGGAGACTTCTGCGCGGACTGAATGATCTTCAAGTCAATGCCACATTCGAGTGCCTGCCGAATTACCTCCGGATCGGATGGGTCAAGGATGAGGTCCCTTTGCGCTTCAACCAGTTGGGCCTCTGGAGCCGAAGCGGTTGCTTCAATGCGGTCCGCATCATAGAGAATGGCCCCGAGGTAGCGAATCTTTCCCGGGCAGGTGTGCATGCAAGCCGGCGGCTCGCCCATTTCGATACGCGGATAGCAGAGAATACACTTCTCCGCCTTGCCGCTATTCCAGTTGAAATACACCTTCTTATAGGGGCAGCCAGAGATGCACATGCGCCAGCCTTGGCACTTGTCCTGATTTACGAGAACGATGCCGTCTTCTCCGCGCTTGTAGATCGCGCCTGTCGGACAAGCCGCAACGCAGCTTGGGTTTAGACAGTGATTGCACATGCGCGGAAGATAGAAATAAACCAGCTGCTGAAGCTCAAAGAACTTACGCCGCTCGTCTTCGGTCAGCGCTTTTAGGTTGGGATCGTTGGCGGCATAAATCTCGGAGCCGCCCATGGAATCGTCCCAGTTCGGTCCCGCTTCGATGTCCATGTCCTCGCCCGTAATCATGGACACGGGCCGGGCAACCGGTTGATCGTCGCCCGCCGGTGCGTCGATCAGGTCGCTATAGCGGTAAGTGAATGGGTGATAATAGTCGTCCAAGGTGGGCAGCCGTGGATTATACGAGATATTCGCCAGCTCTTTCTTCCTGCTGCCCAGCCGGAGGCGAAGCTTGCCGTCTTCGACTACCCAGCCCCCATCGTACTTCTCCTGATCTTCATAGAGAGTCGGATAACCCGTGCCCGGCTTGGTTTCAACGTTGTTCCACCACATGTATTCGGTGCCCGGCCGATCGGTCCAAAGATTCTTGCAGGCAAGGCTGCACGTGTGACATCCGATGCACTTATCGAGATGAAAGACCATGGAAATCTGCGAGCGGATGTTCATACACTGCTCCTTGATTCACCAGTTACCATTGCGGCTTGCCCTCCAGCTTATGAACAATGACATAAGTATCGCGGTCGCTTGCGGGAGGACCGTAATCATTGAACCGGTAAGAGTTGTGCGCATAGCCGCCAGCCATCAAGACGGGCTTCAACCGCATCCGAGTAATGCTGTTGGTCCCTCCGGGACGCCGATTGTTGCGGATCGGAGATTTGGGAAACGAAATGGTGCGCTCCGGGGCATGGTAGAAGATGCAAATCCCCCGTGGAACACGGGCGCTGACGACGGCGCGCGTCACAATCACTCCGTTGTCGTTGTAAGCCTCGACCCAATCGTTGTCGAGGACGTCGATCTCCGCGCCATCCTTGTCGTTTAGCCAGAACGGCTCCACTCCCCGCGAGAGGGTAAGCATCCGCAAGTCGTCGTAGTAAGTGGAATGCATATGCCACTTGCCGTGCGGCGTGATGCAGGCCAGCGTGAGTGACGGGCCTTCGGGCTTGCTTTTGACCACATTGAAGGTTCCCGCCAGGGAGATGCGTGGCTTGAAGGTAGGGCACGCCTCGCCGAAGGCGCGGTACGCTTCATGATCCTGGTAGAGATGCTGGCGGCCGGTGAGCGTGCGCCAAGGAACGAGCCGTTCCACGTTAATGACAAAGCCACTATATGCCCGGCCCTCGTTCACGATGCCCGACCAACAGGGGCTGGTCAGGATGCGGCGTGGCTGCTTCGCCAGATCGGCGAAGCGGTAATGGATACCGCGCTGGCCCGCCGCCAGATCCGCCAGCGGCAATCCGACGAGACGCTCATGGTTTTTGAAGCCGCGATAGGAAACCTCGCCATTCGACTCGGGAGCAAAGAACAGCACCGCGTCCGCAGCATAATCAGCGTTGACCAAGGAGGGGTACCGCTGCCCACCCCACTCATACGCCGGGACCAGCTTGGCGAATTCATCGTAGAGATCGGCCACATGCATCTCGACGCCATGGTCTTCGATTCCATGCTCCTTGATCCCCGGGCCGAGAGAGTTGAAGCGATGCGCTAAGTTGACGTAATCGCGCTCGACAACGGTGAGATGCGGCATGGTTTTGCCCGGAATGGGTTCGCATTCGCCCTTGGCCCAATCCCGCACCTCGGGCTGCGCAATTTCATCGGGAGTGTCGTGCAGCAGCGGCGTCGCCACCACGTCGCGAAAGGGGGTGGGAAAATGCGTCCGCGCCAGCTCACTGGTCTTTTCCGCCAGTGCGCGGAAAATGTCCCAATCGCTCCTCGATTCCCAACAAGGCGGCACTGCGGCGCCCAGGGGGTGGAAGTAGGAATGCAGATCGGTGGTGTTGATATCGTCCTTTTCGTACCAACTCGCCGCCGGCAAAATTATGTCGGAGTAAAGCGCCGAGGTATCCATGCGGAAGTTCAGATCGACAACCAAGTCCATCTTGCCCTGGGTCGAAGCCTCCCGCCATTGCACCTCCTGCACCGATTCCTGCGCCGTTTCGTCGGCGATCGCGTTGGAGTGCGTGCCGAGATAGTGGCGGAAAAAGTACTCCTGTCCTTTGGCGCTACTGTGCATTGCATTGCCGCGCCAGATCAACCAGACGCGGGGCCAGTTCTCCGGCAGGTCGGGTTCTTCCACCGAAAAACGCGTCTTGCCGGTGCGCAACTGATTGACGACCCAGTCGGCGATTTCCGGCGAGGTGTGCGCGCCGGCGTCTTCGGCATCGCGCACCATCTGAATGGGATTGTGATTGAACTGCGGATAGAAGGGCAGCCAGCCCATGCGCACCGCGTCCACTTGCAAATCCATAAAATGCTGGCGTGCGAAGCGGCCACTGGGCGGATGATAGTCGGCATGCGTACTCTCATAGCGCCATTGATTGCTGTGCACGTAGTGGAACGAAGGCCCATTCTGCAGCCGAGGAGGGCGGGTCCAATCAAGCGCCATCGCGATCGCCGCCCATGAGGCCGCTGGAGTGACCTTTTCCTGGCCGGTGTAATGGTTCAGTCCGCCGCCATTCACACCCACGCAGCCGCATAGGATTAACGCAGATATGCCCGAGCGGTAATTCAAATTCGCGTGATACCAATGATTGATACCGGAGCCGACGATGATCGTGCATTTGCCGTGCGTCTTTTCCGCAGTCACGGCAAATTCGCGGGCCATCTGCACAACGGTCTTCCGCCCGACACCGGTGAACTTCTCCTGCCACGCGGGGGTATAGGCGATCTCATCGTCGTCATAGCTGGCCGGATAGTCCCCACTAAGGCCACGCGGAACTCCATATTGAGCCATTAAAAGATCCAGCCCTGTCGTAACGGGGATACGTCCATCGATGGTATCGATGTAGCGGATCGGCACGCCTCGCCGGAAGGTCCGGCCGCCACCGAAATCAATGAACGAGGCTTCGAGCACCTCCTCTCGGTTGTCAATCAGGGTCAGTTGCGGGTCGAGGGCCGAGCCATCCTGCCCATCTTTCATCTCCAGATTCCATTGGCCCTCCTGCTTCTGCCAGCGAAAGCCGATGGAGCCTTGCGGCATGCGTGCTTCGCCGCTCGTGCTGTCGAGAACCAGAAGCTTCCAATCGCCCTTGTCCACATCGCGATAGCGCGCCAGCCGGTTGGCCCGGAGAAATCTTCCCGGGGTGTAGCCCCCGTCCGCGGTCTTTTCCATCTCGATGAGGAAAGGCATGTCGGAGTAGCGCTTGAGATAGTCGATGAAATAGGGGACCTGCCGATCCACGTAGAACTCTTTGAGGATGACGTGATTGACGGCCATCCAGAGCGCGCCGTCCATGCCGGCATTGACCGGCACCCACCAGTCGGCCTGTTTGGAGACATCGCTGAAATCTGGAGAAAGAACCACCAGCTTGGCGCCATTGTGACGCGCTTCGATCGCGAAGTGCGCATCGGGCGTACGGGTCGTGCTCAAGTTGCTCCCCGTAACCACGATGTACTTACTGTTGAACCAGTCGGCGCTTTCGGCGACATCGGTCTTCTCGCCCCAGGTCTCCGGCGAAGCGGGCGGAAAATCGGCATACAGATCGTAGAAACTGAGCAACACTCCGCCGAAGAGCTGCAGAAAGCGAGAGCCGGCCGCGTAGCTAAGCATCGACATGGCTGGGATGGGAGAGAACCCGACCACCCGGTCCGGACCATATTTCTTCGCGGTGTAGAGCATGGAAGCGACAACGATCTCCAGACATTGGTCCCAGCCGGCACGGCGAAATCCACCTTTCCCTCGCGCGGTCTGGTAGTCGTGGCGCTTGCCCTCATCCTCGACGATCGAGGCCCAGGCCTCGACGGGATCGGCGTATTTGGCGCGAGCGCTTTCCCACATGTCCATGAGCACGCCGCGCAGGTAGGGATACTTGATGCGCAGCGGACTGTAGACATACCAGGAAAAGACGATGCCGCGCTGGCACCCACGAGGCTCGTAGAGGGGCAGGCTGCTCTCCAGTTTCGGATAATCGATCGCTTGCATCTCCCAGGTGACGATGCCGTTTTTCACATAGATATTCCATGAGCAACCGCCAGTGCAGTTGACCCCATGCGTGCTGCGCACCACCTTGTCGTGCTGCCAGCGGTTGCGGTAGAACTCCTCCCACTGCCGCATCTTTGGATTGAAGATATCTTTGATCCAGCTCAAGGGCGCGCTCCTCGCCTTGTGGCTGTGGCGACGAGTTCGCGTCGCACGGACCGCAGGCGTTTTCTCCAGACGAATGCAGTAATTACCACAAAAATAATCGCCAGCACGAACGCAGCAAGAATCAGAATTTCGGTGGTCCACGGGAATTCCGGTTTCGTCTCGGCCGCACTCCGTTCGAAGAATGCCACCAGATCCGCTTGCTCTTGCGGAATGAGCTGGTGATTACGGTAGATCGGTATCATGGCTGGGAAGAAGAGAGTCTGCATCGCCGCCGCTGTCCCTTCCGGACCCAGCTTGGTGTAAGTCTGTGTCAGGTCGGGGGCCATCGTGCCGCCATTGGGGAAGCTCAGCCCCGCAACGCTATGGCAGGCGATGCAGGCAGGACCTCGATTGCGGAATGCGCTTCGTCCGGTGAAGAGGTTCTCGCCGCGAGCAGAGGACCCCTCGAGAGCAGCCGGCGGAGCCTGCTGCGGCGATCGCGGCAACTGGGCGAAGGCCGTCATTGCAAGCGTCGCGGCCAGAGCAAAGCAGGAAAGTCCGCGAAACCTCTTCGTCGATCTCCGAAGGTAAAGAAAGAAACTGCTTTTCATAGGAGCGACTACGCAAAGCAAAGTTTCGGTGACGGGTGATCAAGAAGTATGAGCGTTCTCGAGCGGCGTCGCCGCATGACCGTCGTCTGACGAAGACGAACTTTTTGTAGGAATGGCCGTTCGGCAAGTTCAACAAGGCCAACAGAGATTCTTATCTTGCTTATCGCTCCATGTCAACCGGAGCCTCGCCTTCGGTTTGCTGTTGCAGTAAAAACTGCACAGCGGACCGCCGGTTATGCGGAATCAGATGCGCAATCCGGCTACGACGCTCGGGCCTGCGCCAAACACTTCCGCTTGACCCAACAAAAAAAGACGAAATCGATGAATATGGCAGGCACGGTGAGAGTCGAACTCGCCGTCTCCCCGCGTAAGCCGGCATATCGGCAATCGGGCGCCGGAAATCGGCTGTAAGCCGGAGCAAGGATGAAAGACCCAGGGTTCCGGGTACTATTCGCCTCGAAAATACCACAGCTTTTCGAGGCTCCGGAGGTCTCGGCGTTTCTGCTGAGTGTCTCCTCCCGCGCTATCCCGAGCTGCTCGCTCTGGAGCAATCATGACGCATTGTGCGCATCCTCCGGCGCCAACGAGATTGGCAGTCAGCGTGGCTCGCTCGAAGCCAGATATTTCTGTATATCCAGAAACACTCCATGAAACATGGCGCGGGTGAGCCGCCCTGTCTGAGTGTTATGTTGGCTGGGATGATAGGAGCAATATAAACGCGGCAATG
>JANWJB010000212.1 GCA_025449575.1 Acidobacteriaceae bacterium | reverse complement strand
TCCTATATATTTTCACCAGCAGATCCACGATACTCGTTATCATCTTGGGGTGCCGGGGACAGAGCAGGATCATGCCCGCTGGACGGATGAAGGATGATCCGGGAGATTCAGCGCAATGGGCTGAGTCCTGCAACCGCAATGAATGATTGTGGCGGCGGGGCGGCGGCACATCACGCGGCGTAACGCGCCGCTGGCGACCTTACCTTGCTCAAGGCCTCACCCATGCGGCGAATTTAAGAAACAAGCTGTAAGTTATTCCACAATGAGGAGGATTCGATGACGTTCCAGAGGCGCGTTCTTTCGGGCTGCTGCCTGGCGGCCTTGTTGTTCTTGCAGCCGGTTCTCAACGGGCAGCGGCGCGGAGAGGAACCGAGCAATCTCTCGGCGGAGACAAACACGGCGCTGGCTCGCCTGGCGCGGCTGGGCCAGTTTCCGGCGCCCACCTGGCGCTACAACCTGAGCGATCTCGCGCATGGAGAAGATCCAGCGCTCGACGACACCAGTTGGCCTCTTGCTGCGGGACGCACCGAATACCCGGCCGGCGCCGTCTGGTTCCGGGCGGTCGTCGAAGTTCCACCGGTGATTCACGGCTATGACCTCTCCGGCACGCGCATTCAGTTCAGCTTTCCCGTGCAATCCTCTACCAACAACCTTCAGGAGATCGTTTACTTCAATGGCCGCCGGGTGGCCATGGGCACGGGCCTGGAACCCATCGATCTGTTTGACAACGCCCGCCCCGGCGATAAAGTATTGGTCGCGGTGAAGGTGCTGCCGACGGCGCAGGGGAAGCGGTTCCGAGGCTCGACGGAGCGAGTGGTGTTCTCTTCCCAGCGCCCGAATCCACAGGACATTCACGACGAGGCGGTCTCGGCCGCATACCTGCTGCCCGCGGTGAAGAGCGACCCCGCCGGTTCAATCCAAAAGCTCGAAGCGGCAATCAAGAGTATCGACTTCCCGGCGCTCGATGCCGGGAACCAGGCCGCCTTCGATAACTCCCTGCGCCAGGCCCAGGCACAGTTGATGGAACTGAGGCCGCTGCTGCAAAAGGCGGACATTCACCTGACCGGGCAATCTCATATTGACGCCGCCTGGCTCTGGCCATGGACGGAGACGGTAGACGTAGTGCGGCGCACCTTCGGGACCGCGCTGCAGTTGATGGGCGAGTATCCGAACTACACATATTCGCAGTCGGCGGCGCAATACTACGCGTGGATTCAGCAGAAGTACCCGGTGGAGTTCGCTCGCATTCAGCAGGCGGTGAAGGAGGGCCGCTGGGAGATCGTGGGCGGCATGTGGGTCGAGCCGGACCTCAACATGCCCAGCGGCGAATCGCAGGTGCGGCAGTTGCTGATTGCCCAACGCTATTTCGAAAAGAACTTCGGCGTCGTCGCGCATATCGGGTGGAACCCGGACAGCTTCGGATTCAATTGGCAGCTGCCGCAGATCTACAAGCGTTCCGGCATCGATGCCTTCATGACTACGAAGATGGCTTGGAACGACACCAACAAACTTCCGCTCAAGCTCTTCTGGTGGCAGGCGCCGGACGGCAGCCGCGTGCTGAGCATCTTCCCCAACGGCCTGGGCGGCAACATTGAACCCGTGGGCATGGCGAGCGAATTCGCCCAAACTAGCCGGCTGAACCCAGGCACGAACGAGATACTGCACATTTACGGCATCGGGGACCACGGCGGCGGCCCGACGCGGGCGATGCTGGACGAGGGAGACCGTTGGCTGGAGCCGAACAAGGCTTACGCGAAGGTCCAGTTCGGGGTGACCTCAAGCTACTTCGCAGGCGTGGAAAACAGGCTTGACACGGCGCACTCGCCAGTATGGAACTACAAGACCCTGGCCGCCGGCGACACCACGATCCCCACGCCGCCCCCGGGCGAGATCGGCCTTCCGGTCTGGAATGACGAGCTCTATCTTGAGTTTCACCGCGGCACCTATACCACGCAGGCCAACCAGAAGAAGAATATGCGCCAGGCCGAAGAGGAGATGCTCAATGCCGAGAAGTGGTCATCTCTGGCGTGGCTCTCCGGCACTCCGTATCCAGGCGGCCAGTTGAACGAAGCCTGGAAGAAGGTGCTCTTCAATGAGTTCCACGACCTGGCCGCCGGTTCGGGCATCGCTCCGATTTATAAAGACGCAGAGAAGGACTATCGACTCGTGCGCTTCATTAGCGGCTCGGCCTCCGATACGGCCCTGGATGCCATCACCAGCTACGTAAATACCGGGGGTGCGGGACGCGGGGTGCCGGTCGTCGTCTTCAATCCCCTTGCCTGGGAGCGGACCGCTCTGGCCGAATTCACCGTGCAGATGCCGGCGGCGGCCCCGAACATCGAGATCGTCAACCGCGCGGGCAAGGTGGTGAACGCGGAAGTTTCGGTCCAGGACCCCGCGACTCACACCTTCCATATCACCGCGCTGGTGCCCGACGTCCCTTCGCTGGGCTACGAGATGATCTATGCCCGGCCGGCGGCCGCTAAGCCGGCGGTGACCAATGGAGTGAAGGTCAGCGGGGGCGGCATGACGCTGGAGAACCAATATCTCCGGGTCAAGGTCGATCCCAAGTCCGGTTGCATCACCAGCCTGGTGAACAAGGCGACCGGTTTCGACGCTATCGCCGCGGGCGGCTGCGGCAATCAGCTCGAAGCCTTTCACGACCACCCCAAGCAATACGACGCTTGGAACATCGAGCACGATTATGAGCAGCATCCTTACGATCTCGGCGCGGCAAAGAGTGTTCAGTTGATCCACTCCGGCCCCTTCCGCGCGGTGATTCGCGTGACGCACGCCACGGAGAAGTCCAGGTTTGTCCAGGACATCATGCTCTATGCCGGGATCGACCGCGTAGACGTAGTCAATGACATCGATTGGCACGAGCGGCACATCCTGCTGAAGGTGGCCTTCCCGCTGGCGGCTTCGAGCCCCGAGGCTACCTACGAGATCCCCTACGGGACGATCCAGAGGCCCACAACCAGGAACAACAGCTTCGATAAGGCGAAGTTTGAGGTGAGCGCGATTCGCTGGGCTGATCTGGGCGACGCAAAGAACGGCTTCAGCCTGCTCAATGAGGACAAGTACGGTTACGACGCCAAGGGAAATGTACTCCGCCTTACCTTGCTCCGATCCCCCACCGATCCCGACCCGAATGCCGACCAGGGCGAGCATCGCTTCTCCTACGCCCTCTACCCGCACGGCGGCAGCTGGAAGCAGGCGCTGACCATGCGCCAGGGCTACGATTACGACTACCATCTCGAAGCCATGCAGGTTCCGGCCCACGGCGGCGACTTGCCTGCAAGCTACTCCTTTGTGAAGACCGAGCCGGACAACGTAGTGGTAACGGCGATGAAGAAGACCGAGGACGGAAATGGCCTTCTGGTGCGCTTCTTCGAGTGGAGCGGGAAACAAACGAACGTGACCTTGACTCTACCTCCGGGGGTTGTTTCGGCCACCTTGGCCAATCTGATGGAGAAGCCTCTAGGCGGTGACCTGCCCGTGACCAACGGAAGAGAAGTTACCGTGCCGGTCACTCCCTACGAGATCCAGACCGTGATCGTTCATTACCCCGCTCCCAACAAAAACTTCCTCGCGCATCTCGACAGGAGGTAGGGCGGAAATGCGCATCCGTTCTTTGATGGAATGGCCATGTTGAGCTCAGTTCCCTCCTGCACACCATCAGGCAAAGGGCTCTATCCGTCCCGTGTCAGCAACCATCGGGAAGACTTGTGCTCTGATCTATGCCGTAGGCGCGACTTGTATCTTCATGTTTTCCCTACACCGCCGCCAGGGGTATGCTGAAACTCGCCATGCCCAAGCACGAAGACCGTACTCCGACAATCCGCGAGGTCGCCAACTTGGCTCGCGTAGGATTGATGACCGTTTCCCGCGTAATCAACAACCACCCGTCGGTCCGGCCGAGCACGCGAAAAAAGGTGCTGGCAGCCATTGCGCAACTTGGCTACCGGCAGAACGAGGCGGCTCGCCTGCTCAAAGGTCAACGGGCCACGATGATCGGCCTGATCGTGCCCGACCTCTCCGACGCCTTCTTCGCTTCTTGCGCGCACACGGTTCAACACATCGCCCGTGCTCACGGCTACATGACCCTGGTGGTCGCCTCTGAGCGAGACGCCGATCTTGAGGTGCAGCAGGCGGAGTTGATGGCAAACCGCAAAGTGTCGGGGCTGCTCGTCGTCACTTCCACCGCGCAAGGCGATGACCGTCTGCGGAAGCTGCAGGAGACCGGGCTCTCCATCGTCGCCTTCGATCGTCCCCTGACGGGAATTGGCACCGATTGTGTTCTCATCGAGAATCGCGCCGGCGCCGAAACAGCGGTGCAGCACCTGATCGACCACAGATACCGGCGCATCGCCTGCCTGGGCTATGACGAGGACGTTTACACCATCCAGGAGCGCACCCAAGGCTATTCCAACCGCATGCTTGCGGCAGGGCTCTCCCCGGAGATCGTTCCCGGGCTGCTGACCTTGGAGGATGTCCGCGCTTGGATCAAGAAGTCCCTCAAAGCCGAAAAACAGCCAACTGCCATCTTCTCTCTCAATCACCGCACGTCCACGTTCCTGCTGCAGGCTCTTAAGGAGACCGGCATTAAAATACCGGAACAGGTGGCACTGGCCGGATTTGACGACTTCGAACTCGCGCCTTTGATCTCTCCCCCATTCACCGCTGTCGCCCAGTCCCCGGTGGAGTTGGCGACGCGCTCCATGGCATTACTGCTGGAGCGAATTCGGGGCCTGCGCGACGGCAAAACCTTCACTCCAGCCAAGATTCTTTTGCCGGTGGAGTTGCGCATCCGCGCCTCGTGCGGTGCGCACCCCAAGCTCAACCCCAGAACTCCATCGCCGACGCGCCGCCACTGACTTACGCATTGTGGTGTGGCAAGCTCCCGCTACATTCTCCTGTTGCTCTGTCCTTTCCAAGAGCGGTTACGTGCATCTTTTCTTGGGAAAAACCTGCGTCGATATCCTCTCTTGGGTCCACACCTACAGGGGGAAACCTATGACCATTCTTTCCACCCCGAGCGATGGAAGGGCGATGTTGAGCGCTTGTTTTCTCTTCTATACCATCAAGCAAAACTGCATGTCCACGGGCACGCCGCGCCACTCCTCCCATGCACGATCCTCATGCTGCGCCAGTCCATGGGCGAGATTTTCAGGGCCTTTCCGAAAGCGTTGGCAATTTTTTTCGGGGTTCCGTATACTCCAGCGCAAGGAAGATAACGTTATTCATGGAGACTGAGTTGCCGTGCCCTGGGGCAGATTCCCTGCGCGGCAGGTGCGATGTTCTCCAGTCGATTCCCGCGGCGCCGCGCCTCTCATTGTCTAGCTTGACGGTTGGCGCGTGGCCTTGGGAGCGGACCTTGGCTCCATCGTTCTCTGGAAAAAGGCCCCGGTTCGAAGCAACGCCATCTCCTTCGATGTGAGACCTTATTCTATCGATGCTGTAAAGGTCACATTCGACGGGCAGGGCCGCGATACGGGGCGCAGCGGTAGCCCCCATCACTGGGGTTACACCGTGGACGATTCAGCACGTTAACCGCTTTTTCCACAGTGGCTTTGACCCGACAGAGCATGGCTTCCGATTTCAAACTCACAAGGCCGCCGCGGGTTCGAAGAATCCAAACCGTCGCGGTGCTATTGCTCGTGCTGGCGGGTTTCGTCAACTTTCTCGATCGCGGATCGCTGGGCATCGCCAACACGACGATTCGCGCCGATCTGGGCTTCTCCGCCACCACAATTGGAGCCCTGCTCTCCATCTTTTCCCTGGCCTACGCGTTCGCCCAGCTTCCCGTGGGCCTGCTGCTCGACCGGCTTGGCACGCGGACGATGCTCAGCGGCGCCATGCTCCTTTGGTCCCTAACCCAGACCGCCACGGGCTGGGTGATTGGCTTTCGTTCTTTTGTGCTGGCGCGCATCAGTCTCGCCATGGGCGAGGCTCCTTTCGTGGTCTCCTCGGTGAAGACCGTCCGCGACTGGTTCGCGATTCCGGACCGGGCTACGCCGATGGGAATCGTCAATACAGCGACTCCCCTGGGACAGGCACTGGCGCCGCTGATTCTCACCGTGATCATGCTGAACTTTGGCTGGCGCGGCATGTTCATCCTCATCGGCCTCCCGGGCCTGGTGCTGGCGGTTGCCTGGTTCGCGCTCTATCGCGACCGCAAGGACGTGCTCCTCGATGCCGGCGAAGCGGCCTATCTGGATAGCTCGGCGGCCGACCCGAACGCGCCCGGCCAGGGACCAAGCATCTCTCTCGCCGGTTGGGCCCGCTTGTTCCGCTTGCGCACGATCTGGGGAATGATGATCGGCTTTGGCGGCGTCAATTACACCGCATGGCTCTACATTTCTTGGATGCCCGGCTACTTTGAGGCTGGGCGCCACGTAAGCATCGCGGCGACTGGAAAGATCGCAACCATTCCCTTTTTCTGTGGCAGCCTGGGGATGTTTCTCAGCGGATGGATTGCCGACCGCATGGTGCGCGCCGGCATGCGTCCGCTGAAGGCTCACAAAACTCTGTTGATCACCGGCATGACCTGCTCGGCACTGTGTACTTTCAGCCTGATTCACGTGCCCAATCTGCCGGGAGCAGTGGCCATGGTGAGCGCCGCGCTATTCTTTATCTATCTGGCGGGTAACTCCGGATGGGGCCTGGTCCATGCGATGGCGCCGGCGTCCATGGTAGCTTCCGTGGCAGCGATTCAGAATTTTGGTAGCTTCATCTGTGCATCGTTCGCCCCGGTCGTCGTCGGATGGCTCCTCGACCGGACGCATTCCTTCCATATCGCGCTGACGATCTGCGCGTTGGTCACGCTGTTGGGAGCCCTCAGCTATCTGCTCGTCGTCAAAGACCCGATACAGGCCGGAGAGGCGGCGGCAATCACAGTTCAGTGACGTCCGGCGCAAAATGGGTCAGAGCATTTTCACCTTTGATATACCGGCCGAGAAAGGATCGAGATGGCGACAAAGGTTTCGCGCAGGGCAGTGCTGGGAGGGATGGGCGCCGGTCTGGCGCAGGTGCTGCTGACGCGACAGATTTCAGCGGCGAGCGCGCTGCCTTCGATGGTGGGAGAGCCGGGCTTGCTGAATGTGAGCTTGACGGCGATCGCTCCGAATGTGCTGAGGATCGGCATCGCTCCGGTGCATGCGTGGGCAAGCGAGAAGGAGCTCGGGGTGGTACCGCATCCGGAGGCGGTGGCTCTCGATCATAAGGCTCACCCGGTGGCGCCGAATCTTGCATGGGGAAAGTACAGCATTGCGCTCGAGGAAAACCCGCTGCGCGTTACGGTGACGGGGCAGAGCGGCAAGTTCCAGCAGAAAATCCAGTTTGACAACGACAGCACGGCGGTACGCTTCGAAATAAGCAACGCGCCGGTATTCGGGATGGGTGAGGGATTGCCAACCTATGACCTGCGCGGGGCGCGCTACACGATGCATAACGGGCAGGAGAGGCAGGATCTGCTCACGGATGGGGCGAGGTTGCCGATTCCGTGGCTGATCAGCGCCGCCGGCTGGGGGCTTTTGATTGGCCAGCCTTCGGGCATGATGGATCTGACCGGCGAGACAGGCGTTTTCCGTCCGGTAGAGGCGACCTCAACCCGCAATGTGTATCTGATTGTGGGCGAGCGGCCGGAAGAGCTTCTGCGCGGGTATGCGGAGCTGACGGGGTATCCGCATTTGCCGCCGCGCTGGGCGCTTGGGTATCAACAGTCCCATCGGACGCTCGCCAGCAAGGAAGAGGTGCTGGGGATTGCGCGGACCTTTCGCGAGAAGAAGCTGCCGTGCGACACACTGATTTATCTGGGCACGGGGTTTTGCCCTTCGGGATGGAATACGGGGCACGGCTCATTCACCTTCAATGAGGAAGTGTTTCCAGAGCCCAAGGAAATGCTCGACCAGTTCCATAAGGAGCACTTTAAGGTGGTGCTGCATGTGGTGCCGCCGGGGGATTTCCACGGCACGATTCACGATACGGGCCCGGCGGCGCGCGAGCCCGGCGATGCGGTGGAGTACTGGAAGGAGCACTTGCCCGTAGAGGCGGTGGGGGTGGATGGCTGGTGGCCCGATGAGGGCGACCGGCTCTCGGTATACAACCGGCTGGACCGCAACCGGCTGTACTGGGAGGGCCCGCTGTCGGTGCATCCGGAGCGCAGGCCGTTTGCGCTGCATCGCAACGGCTATGCCGGGCTGCAGCGCTTCGGCTGGCTGTGGTCGGGGGATACGGCCTCGACATGGAAGGCGCTGGCGGCGCAGGTGCGCAACGGAATCAATACGGGATTGAGCGGCATTCCCTACTGGGGCACGGACACAGGCGGCTTTGCGCCGACCCGGGAGCTGACTCCGGAGCTGTATCTGCGATGGTTTCAGTTCAGCGCATTCTGCCCATTGTTTCGCTCGCATGGGAGGGCGTGGAAGCTGCGCCTGCCGTGGGGATGGGATACTGGCTCGCCGGGGCCGCTAGAGGGTGCGCAAAGGCAGGAGCCGCCCTGGCCACCCGAACAGGAATTGCACGATGCGCAGGCGGAAGTAATCTGCCGGAAGTATCTGGATCTGCGCTACCAGATGCTGCCGTACGTGTATTCGTCCGTAGCCACAACACACGAAACAGGGATGCCGCTGATGCGCGCGCTGTGGCTTGCGTATCCGGGAGACGAGCGCGCCCTGCAGTGTGACGATGAATATCTGTGGGGCGATGGGTTTCTGGTAGCGCCGGTGCTGGAGGCCGAGGCGAAACAGCGAAAGGTATATCTGCCGGCTGGGCAGTGGTGGGACTACTGGACGGCGAAGTCCATCGGCGGTGGCGGCGAGGTAGAACGGGATGTGGACCTGGAGACGATTCCGCTCTATGTGAAGGCGGGCGCGATCGTACCGCTGGGGCCGGTAAAGCAGTGGACGGAGGAGCCGGTGAACGCGCCGCTGACGCTGCGGGTTTATCCGGGAGCCGACGGAAGCTTTGCGGTGTATGAGGACGACGGCGAGAGCTTCCGGTACCGCGAGGGGGAGTTTACGCGGATTGCCTGCGGCTGGCACGACGGTGAGCGGATGCTCTCGCTGCGCAGCGATCCAAAGGGGAAATCGGCAGCCGGCAGGCGGGTGCGCGTGGAGTGCATAGGGCGGAAGGAGCCGGTCATGGTTACGCTCCGAGCGGGGGCAACAAGGGTAAAACTGTGAAGCGGTGAATCTCCATTCAGGCGAAGCATGAGGCGCGGCTGCGTACCCTGCTCACAACTCTTAATCTATCTTCCATTCCGCAGAACATGAGCCGGACAGGCTGAGGCTGGCATCTGCTGAAGGGAAATCTGAAAGGGTGTTCGGCCGTCACGGTGAAGGGCCGTATCTATCTCGTCCCTTATTGAGAGTGAAAACTACTCTCTCTCCTCCACAATCGCCACGCCCCACGGCTTGAGCGTGATCTGTTGGCTATGCGCGATTGCCTCATCGGTCAGCAGGTCTTCGCCCGCCGAATAGGGATAGGTAAAAGTCGCATTGGAACCGGAGTAATTGAAGTAGTAATGCAGCCGCTTCCCGATCCGGTCAGTACCGCTCACAACATGAATCTCCTTCGGAAGCTGCTGATCCGGTCCCGTCAGCCCAGCCTGCTGCAGCGCGTCCAGCAAAATCGCGCGTTGCAAGCCATTGCTCAGATAGGTCCCTTCGTACAGCAGGGAGCCTTTGCCGTACCGGTACTCCGTAATCGCCGGCCATCGCCCAAAGAACGGATCGTCATAGAACGCCAGCGCCTTCGCGTGTTCCGGCATCAGAAACTCGGCCCAGTACTTCACCTGATTCTCTTTGCCGCCGACGTGGAAGGGATCGCCCTTGAGCGCCAGCGGATGTTCCAGGTTTGAAAACTCCTGATAGCTGAATCCGGCCGCGTTGCGCAGGGGCCCCGGCGCCCTCACCCAGCGCACCGCCGAGTTCTCATTGGCGAATCCGCTCTTGAAGGTCATCACCACATGGCCACCGTTCTTCACGTAATCGGAGATGCGTTCCAGCAGCGCGTCATCGGAAATGTAGAGCGCGGGAACGATCAGCAGCTTGTACTGCGAGAAATCCGTGTCTTCGGGAAACACACAGTCGCAGCCCATGTTCAGTGAGTAAAGGGCATCATGTATCTGCTGGACCAGCGAGGCGTAGCCCGCCACGGGAGGCTCAAACGACCACTGCGGTCCGCTCGACGTAAACGGCATGAACTTGATCGCATTCAGAGAATCGCGGCTCCACAGAATCGCCACTTTGTTCTTGAGCTGCATCCCCACAAGCTGCGGGCCGATTTTCTGCAGCTCATGCCCCGTCCGCGAAACCTCGCGATACGCGCGGTTGGGCTCGAAATCGTGGCTCAGAATGCCCTTCCAGTACGTCTCCTGTCCGGAGGGAATCGACGCCCAGTGCCAGTACTCCACCATGTCCGCGCCGTTAGCAATGTGCGTGTAAACATCCTCACGCAGTTGCCCATCATACGGCGGATACTGAAACGCCGAATCCCAGTCCGTGGTTTGCGCGTTCGTTTCCGTCACCAGAAAATTGCTGTGCTTCAGCGACCGCGTGTAGTCCTCCAGCAGCGACTGCTGCGACCCGTCAAAGTGGTTCTGCGTGCCGTGGTAGACGTTCACCGCCGCAATATCCAGATGCGCCGCCACCGCTTCTTCATTCACATCCGGCTTCATGCTGCCCGCGAAGTCGGTGGTCACAAACTGGTCCGGCCTGCGATACTTCCTCACCAGCGCCGCCTGCCACGCCAGATAGCGGGTCACGCGAATCTGTTGCCAGCGTGCCCACTCCAGCTTGTAGCCCGTGCTCTGCGCGCTGTCGCGGCTCGGCAGGTCCGCCCAGGAATTCACGTCCTCGCCCCAATAGTTCAGGAACCACGCCTTGTTCAAATTCTCCGTCGTGCCGAACTTCTTCTTCAGATGGTCCACGAATCCGGCAAACACGTCCGGGTTCGACGCTCCATACGACGCCGTTTCATTGTCAATCTGCCAGCCAATCACATACGGGCTGTTCTTGTAATGTTCCACCAGATTCGTAATCAAGCGCTTCGCATAAAAGCGGAACGCCGGATTATCAAAGTCCATATTCTGGCGCATCCCGTAGAAGACCTTCGCGCCGCCCAGCGGCCGCGCCAGAATCTCCGGGTGCTCCTTGTAGAGCCATGTGGGAATCGAATACGTCGGCGTGCCCAGGATGACTTTGATCCCGGCCTTTCCCATCGCGTCCACCACGCGGTCCATCCAGGCATACTTGAAGTTGCCGTCCTCCGGCTCCCACAGGCTCCACGTCGATTCGCCCATGCGGACCTCGTCCAACCCGGCGGCTTTCATCAGTTTGATGTCCTGGTTCAGCCGCTCGTAGGGCTCATACTCGTGGTAATACGCGGCGCCGTAGAACACGGTCGGTAACTTCACGGCGCGTTCCGCGAGCGCGGGAGTTTTCGCCGTCGTGGACGCCGGTTGAGCGGGCTCTTTCGGGTGTTCATTCAGGCGCTGCGACGCGCTTGCTCCGCTCGCGCTGGTTACGGCGACCAATAGGATGAGTGCGAGACTGACCTCACGTCGTGACGTGATGCTTCCCCACTTCAAATTGCTTCCCTCCTCATTCGACAAATCTCAGCGCGGCTGGCCGGCAACCCTTCCCTAGTCTCTGGCACAGGTTCACTCTATCTCCATGGCAATAGCCAGACATCAACCCGCGATTCGGTAATGGCGCCCATACAGACCCTTGAGCAACGCGGCTTTTCGGTTAAGACAAGCCGCGCTTCTCGCGGCATAGCTAAGCTAGATGCGGCATCGCAAGGCCCTCCGACAAGCGGCCGGGCTACTCGTCCTGTAGCACGTCATGTTACACTGCATTGGTGATCAAAAGCTTCCGGCACAGTGGAATCGGGAGATTCTTCCAGGCCGGTTCGAAAGCCGGCATTCAGGCGAAGCATGGGGCACGGCTGCGGATCCTGCTCACAACCCTTAACCTCGCTTCTACTCCGCAGGACATGAACCGGACAGGCTGGGGATGGCATCCGCTAAAGGGAGAACTGAAAGAGCATTGGGCCGTGACAGTGCAACTGGCGTTTGACGTTCTCGTTTGAGGGGTGTGACGCCACCCTGATCGATTACCAGGACTACCACTGAGGAGAGGACAACGGCATGATGCACAATCCCGCAAGTCCCGGCGAGTTGCTGAGAGAGTTTCTGGGGGATCGCTCCGCAAGCGAACTGGCCCGTCATATCGGCGTCGCTCGCGCCACCATCTCCCGGGTCCTCAACGGCCGTACGTCCGTCACGATGGACTTGAGTATCCGCCTCGGCGAAGCTCTCTCCCTCTCTCCCGATTTCTTCAGTAAAGCGCAGCTACAGTACGACCTCTGGACTGAATCCCAGAAGAAACGGCGCAAGATCAAGCCTCTCGCGGCTTAGACCAAGCGAGAGGACCAGCTTCAATTGGGAGAATTTTTCGGGGGTAGGTTACGGGGAACTCGCAGTTTAAAGTTCTTCTGCCCGTTTCGGATTCGCCGAAGCTCTTCGTGAAGGCCGCCCGCCCGCCCGGCGCAGGCGCCGGACGGGCTTAAATCCACCATGGGCCGCTTCCCTTGCTACGCCCTTTGCACTTCCAAGTGCGCGGTTGCAGATTCGACCCCTGGCGAGTCGGCGCGCAGCTCAATCGCTCCTGAAGTTCCGGTCGGCCGCACCACTGCTACGCACATGCCGTGGAAAGTATTGCGGTGCGGCTGCCGGAAGCTTGCCGCTTCCTTGGGATTTGCGCTTCCCACGGCGGCCAGTTCACCCACCCCTCGCAGGGCAAATGAAACCGGAAGGACCGCATCCGGCACCAGGCGCCCTTTGTCGTCCACGACCTTGACCATCACGTAACTCAAATCGTCGCGACTGGCTTTCAACTTCGGCCGATCCGGGGTCAGCACCAATTTGTGCGCTTTGCCCACAGTAACAAACGCGATGTCCCCGATCGCCTGGCCACCTTGATACACCACAGCCTTCAGCTCTCCCGGACTATAGGGGACGGTAAATTCGACCATAAGTGCATTTTTAGGCGGCGGATTGACGCCAGGCAGCGGAGAAAGAGCAGCTACTACTGTGGTGTGGGCCTTCGAACCAACCTCTTTCCCGTTCAGAAGGAGCTTTACCTGATCCGCACGTGTATACACGCGAACCGTCAGCGGCATCCCCTCAAACCCGGGCCACGTCCAACTGCGCAACTCGTCGCTCCAACCCCAACTGCTCACGCGCTCGGTGTATCCATCCGGAACCGGACGCTGCACCGCCATTTCCACTTTGCTGCGCCGCCATACGACATCCCGGAAGTACGATTGCGGCTTCTTGTTGCCGATCAGATCGATGTCGCCGCAATACGACTCGTACCACGGATAACCCGTCGCGCCGCCGCCGCCGAACCTGCCGCGCGGCCCCCGGGAAAGGCTCGAGTGCCCAAGACCCGACTCTCCCCGGTAGTCGATCCCCGTCCACACAAAATCGCCGATGACCCAACTGTCGCGATCAATCGCCTCCCAATTTTGAAATGCCGCGAGCGGGTAGGACTCCGTGCCTACGATGATCCGATCGGGGTAGGCGGCGTGGTCCGTTTCATACGCCGAGGTCTCGTAGTTGTAGCCGCCGACGTCCAGGTAGGTAAATGCCGATTCCATATTCTTCCAGGTCTGCCCGGGGTGATCGTACGGAGCGGTGATCGCGGCCGTCACCATCCGGGTCGGATCCAGCTTGTGGGCGTAGGCCTGCAGTTGCTTGCCGATCGCGATGCCACTCGGCTCGGCACGCTCGGGGACCTCGTTGCCGATGCTCCAAAGAATCACGCACGGATGATTGCGATCGCGGAGGATCATGCTGGCGAGATCGCGCTGCCACCAATCCTTGAAGTACAAGTGGTAGTCTTGCGGATTCTTGCCGACCTCCCAGCAATCGAACGCCTCATCCATGACCAGCATGCCCAGCCGGTCGCAGGCGTCAAGAAAATCGCGAGAGGGAGGATTATGAGCAGTGCGGATGGCGTTGAAGCCGTTGGCTTTGAGCAACTCGACCCGGCGTTCGTCCGCGCGGGGAATGCTCACCGATCCCAGCGGGCCGTTGGCGTGGTGCACGCATCCGCCGCGCAGCTTCACGCTCTTGCCGTTGATCCTGAGCCCCTGCGCGGCATCGATCTCGATCTTGCGCACGCCAACCTGCAATGCAGTGGCATCCGCCACTCTCCCATCCGCCTCGACCGTGACCTCTGCGCGATACAACTGCGGGTCGTCCTGAGACCACAGCCGCGGATTGCTCAGCCGCACCACACAGGTGGCGGTTGCGCTGGCGCCGGCGGGGACGGCCACCATCTGCTGAGCTTCGCCGGCCGCGACTCCGCGATCATCCAACAGCCGTGCGCGCACGGTGGCTTGCCGGTCCGCCGCGGCGCCGTTCTCGACCGTCACCCCAATGTTCACCACCGCGGCGTCTTTGGCCACGTCCCCCATGGTCACGTAAACACCATAGGTGGGAATGCGCAAATCGCCCGCTACATCGAGCCATACCTTGCGAAAAATACCCGAGCCCGAGTACCACCGGCTGTTGCGTCCCGCGTTGTTTACGCGCACCGCCACGGTGTTCCGCCCATCTTGCAGGTGAGGAGTCAGATCAAATGCGAACTCCGTATATCCATACGGATGATTTCCCAGGTGGGCGCCGTTCAGCCATACGTCGCAATTCATGTAGACGGCTTCGAAGCGTAGCTCCACCTTGCCGCCTTTGCGGATGGTTGGCCTGTCGAATGTTTTTCGGTACCAGCCCACGCCTCCCACGGCCCATCCGGTGGCGCCCTGGCCCGCGCTCATGTACATATCGAAGGGGCCGGTGCGCAGAGGATCGGACGCGGCCGCCCAGATAGCACCTGTTGGCTCATTGGTCCCCGCCGGAAGGTCCTCGACGCTCCAGTCGTGGGGGACTTCCAGCGTGCGCCATCCCGAGTCAGCGAACTCCGCGGCGTCCGCTCCAGTGGCATCGCCAAGATGGAAACGCCAGGCTTCGTTGAACGGCTGGCTATGGCCCGAACTCGCAGGCGAGCCCGTCTTAACCGTCTGGCTGTCTAAACCCTCCGCTTCGGCGCTGGCCGGCAATATCGCCGCTATCGCAACGCCCATCATTCCCTGCAGCGTCTCCCGCC
>JANWJB010000211.1 GCA_025449575.1 Acidobacteriaceae bacterium | reverse complement strand
TGGTCGGGTCACGCAATCTCGAGAATGGCGAGAAGGCCGCGAAGAGCATCGGAGCGGATGCCTGCGCCCTCCAGCTTGACGTCACGAATCAGGCCTCCATCGCCGCTGCGGTAGAGCGCATCCGCAAGGAGCTTGGCCGTCTCGACGTGCTCGTGAACAACGCCGCCATCTCGCATACAGGAAAGCCGGGCAGGTCGCTCGAGGAGATGGTGAAGTCGGGCCGAGCGAGCGTCGCGTCTCTCGATGAGGTGCGCACCGTGTTCGAGACGAACGTGTTCAGCGTCATCGCCGTCACGCAAGCGATGCTGCCGCTGCTTCGTGAAGCGCCCGCAGGACGCATCGTCAACGTATCGAGTGCGACCGCCTCGCTGACGCTGAATGCGGACCCGTCCAGCATGCTGCACGCGATGGCGAATGTCGCTTACAGCCCGTCGAAGACTGCTCTCAATGCGATCACGCTCGCCTTCGCCAACGAACTCGAGCCACCAGGCATCAAGGTAAACGCCGCGGATCCCGGCTTCACCGCGACAGACCTTAACAACTTCGAGGGCACGCGCAGCGTTGAAGAGGCCGCGCGCGAGCCCGTTCGCCTCGCGCTGCTCGATGCGAATGGTCCGACGGGCACGTTCTCGAACGAGGACGGCCCGCTCCCGTGGTGATGGAGTCGAACTTCGGACCTCGGAAAGTATCTGCGATTGCTCCCGGATCACGGCAAGCCGGAAAGGGAGTGGTCAATTGGCGCTATCGGATCTTGCGGAAGAGGCCAAGGCGGATTGGACTTAACACGGTTGTTGATCGGCACAAGGGCGGTGACTGAATACAAAGATCGTCAGAGATCCACAAAACGGCCGATGGAGCGATCCAGATTGGCAAGCGGCCAGATTGGCGCCATTGCGATTCGCGTTTGCCCAACTTATGGAGTCGTTTCCGGGGGAGGACTCGAAGTCGGCTGCGAACCCCATGACCCTACCCGAGCACACTATGGCGGCAAGCGCCTTTTAGCATGGAGCCAGTGGCATACTTGTGAGTGGAGGTCGTTATGACGGAAGGCGTGGCTGGAAATGGATCTCGTTGGCGGTTGTATTTACTGTTGCTGCTCCTGGTGGGACTGGGAAGCTCGGCGGTGGCCCAGCGGGCGGGGCATGATTGGACGCAGTTCGGCTGGGACGTGGCTGGTTCCGGCGCGTCGACCGCGCAGACCGGCATTACCGCTTCCAACGTCAAATCTATGACGCGGCGCCAAGTCAACCTCGACGGAACCGTCGATGCCTCACCCATCTATCTCCACGCTGTGACGGTGGAGGGCGCCAAGCACGACGTATTTTTCGTGACCACCACGTACGGAAAGACGATCGCCGTCGACGCGGAAACGGGAAAGGTCCTTTGGGAGTACACCCCGCCTCAGTATTCCACCTGGGCGAGCACGCGTCAGATCACCAACAGCACACCGGTTGCCGACCCGGACCGCCAATACATCTATGCCGCCGCACCTGACGGCGCCATCCGGAAGCTTGCGGTATCCGACGGGCACGCGTTGTGGACCACGCCGATCACGCTGCTGCCGCTGCGCGAAAAGATTGCCTCGCCATTGCGTGAGTTTCACGGCCATATCATCGCGGTGACCGCCGGTTATATAGGCGATCGGCCGCCCTATCAAGGTCACGTTGCCGTTCTTGACGCTGCAAGCGGCAAGCTTCTGCACGCGTGGAATTCTCTCTGCAGCAACCGCACCGGCTTGATTGTGCCGAGTTCCTGTCCCTCGACCCAATCGGCGATCTGGGGACGCGCGGGGGCCGCGATCGACGCTACGACGGGTGATATCTTCGTCGCCACCGGCAACGGTCAGTACAACGGTAAGACGGATTGGGGCGATTCCCTTATCGAACTGAATTCCGACGCAAGCAAGATGCTGGGCAATTACACTCCGGCCGACAACGACAAATTGAACCGGGAGGATCTCGATCTCGGCTCCACCTCTCCCGTGCTGCTGGGCGACGGCCTCCTGGCGCAGGGCGGCAAGGATAAGATGATCCGGTTGCTCAGCCTGAAGCAGATTGCCGGCGACACCGCGCATCAGGACCATGAACTGCAGACCGTCTCGACGCCTTCCGGCGAGATGCTCTTCACCGCTCCTGCGGTCTGGCGTCATGGTGGGCAAACCTGGCTGTTCGCTACCGACTCCGGCGGCGCCGCCGCCTGGACGCTCAAGGATGGCAAGCTCGTCGCGGCATGGAAAAACGGCAATGGAGGAAACAGCCCCGTGGTAGCCGGCGGTCTGCTCTACATCTATGACCCCGATGGCGGGCTTCGTGTCTATGAACCCGCAACCGGCAAACAGATCGCCGATCTGGAATGCGGCAGGGGGCATTGGAACAGTCCTATCGTGGTGGACGGCAAGATTGCACTGCCAGAGGGGAATGCCAATCGGCACAGTACCTCCGGCATCCTCGATATCTGGAGTTTGCCGGCGGCACACTGAGGCAGCTCCGCCCGCGTTTTTGGTGAAACGCTCTAATTGCTGTTCCGAGCAGAGATCCGCACGCGGGCGCGCCTGCCGGCTCCGGGAAATACATCGAAGGAAAATAGGTGCGTTGCGGGATCGTAACGCACGCCGCCAACTCTTCCCGCGATCGAGCGGACCACCGGCTGGGCGGCCGCATATCCGGAAACCTGCACCGAAGCCTCCCCCGGCGCGAAATCCAGCGTTGCTTCGACCGGTCCGTGGTTGCTGACGTCGGCAAAGCGTTTGTGCGCCAATGGCACAATCTTAGCGGTATCTCCCAGAAGCGCAATTCCCGCTTGATTCATCGGAGCCAACACCTCATAACTCCAGCCGTCGCTATATTGCATCTGGATGGCGCCGCCTGCGGGAACCATCTGCCCCTTGCCCCGGACCCAATCCCAGGCATAGACAGCGGAGGAGATTCCTAACTCCTTGAGCGAAACGGTGGTCCCGGTTTGGCCCGCGGTTCTCGGGTAGGAGAAGACATAGTGCTCGGTGGCGGCGCCAAAATTCGATGCGGTTGCAGCCACCATTGGCGCCGGCGTCCCGTGCTGAGCCGCCGTCGCGGCATCGGCGAGATACATCGCGTCAATTGGCGCCAATGGCACGTCCGGCTTCAGAATTACTGAATCCGTTCGCATAACTCGCTTTAGGTTTGGGGCGTCGACCGTACCCAGAGCATCGCCTGTGCCCACAGGGCCCGCCGAGAGCGTCGAGATCACTAGATTCGGCAATTCTTTGCTCATGAAGACATCGCTCCATGGCCACAGACCAACGGCGTGCGCGAGCGCCGCAGTATACAAAAATGCGTCCCAGTGGGAGCGCTGAAAGCGATCGTTGCTGGTGCGGATTGTCCGCAAATTCTGGAATTGGGTACTAGCCATGAAGTAGGCGGGAAGCGCCATACAGTACTGAATGCCAATTCCCGCGCTCGCCATCTCTTGCGCCATGATGGCCAGAAATTGGTGAGATTGCGCGATGTTGATTGCGGGGCGGGCATTCTTGTCCAGCCAATCCTGCTCATAGACCGCAACGCCGCCGCCTTTGAGATATTCGGCTGTAGTGGTCCAGAATTTTGGGTCGATAACTACATTCTTGGACATCTGGTATTGCCGGCGATAAGGACTGGCTGGAGCAACCCATCGCGCATGAGTTACGAACGGCAGCGCCATCCGCCGATGGAAAGCCTCCAATCCATCCGGAAAGATGCTGGGGTCGGCGCGATAGACCATCTCACCATTGTCCGATCCCGGCCCATATCCCTTTTGCTTCGGATACCACCAGCTATCAAGTTGCATGTAGGCAATCGGGACGCCAAGCTCGCTGAACTGGTTCTTCACCGCCAGCAGAGTTCCCTCATAACCCAGCTTCGGCTCAAATTTGTAGTAATAGTGCGCGCCATTGTCCGTCCAGTAGCCGAATTTCTCAAGAAGAACGTCGGCGTCATTGCGAACCGGGCGCTTGCGATGAAGCAGTTGCAGGTCTTTGCCCCAAGCCGCGAGCGTGGAGTCGATACCCGCGCCGAAAACCACAAAGGTGCCGTGGGCGAAGCCCTCCGGCAGCGTCTCAATCTGCGGATCGATGCCGCTCTGCATCTCGCCGTCTCCGGCTTCGTCCAGATCGGAGACCAGAAAGCTGTCGGACGGAGAAACCACCATCGCCTTTCGATCGCGGTCAAAGAAAAGCCATGGTCCCTGCGAGTCGAGCTTTCCAAAATCGAGTGGCGAAAATGCCTGAACCTCGTAACTCGCGCGCATTAGCCCATCAGGCCGGACGCGAAATGCAGGGAAGGGCTTGACGTTGCGGTCGGCTCCCCGATGCCGGTCGAGCAACAATACCGCGGGGCGTTGACGATAGAGCCGAAAGACTGCGGTGCGCCCGCTGCTGCCGTATCCGGCTACCATTTCCCGATAAGGTCCGAGCGCGTCCGCGCCTGTGCGGACCCGCACGCCGCTGCTTGCAGAAGGCAACTGTCCGGCTACGAGCAAGGCAGCCGATTGGCTGGCAATCCAAAAGGCGCCTGTTTTTGAAACGGAGACGCACACGTTGCCATTGGAGATGGTTTGCAACGGATCGTCGCCGCTCGCCGGCGCAGCGGCTTGCTTGCAGCCACGGTCTCCGGCAGAAGCCGTCGCCGGCGTATTGCCTCCGGAGTGAAGCGCTGGTTGTGCAGCTAACGGAAATGACGCGGCTATCAGAAGGGAAAGCCGTAGAACCGCGCGCAGCATGGGCATATTCCACATGGAGAGATCTTTCCGGTTGAAGTTCCCAATTGTATTCTGCTCGGGGGCGCGCCGGCAGGTTTGTCTGCTGTCGTGAGCCGGTGCTATATTTGGAAGCCGAATTATTAAAGATTCTTGAAGTTGTGAATTCTGCATAAGCGTTTCATGCTCGGCTGCCACGACGGCTCGGCCGGCACTGACAATTGAAGCGTGCGTTCGAAGTGCACCGGAAGGTGCAGTCCGTCGGGTTGATAGTTCCTCAGTATGCTCGACATAAATTGATATGCGGGGCGAATCGATGCGATGCGGTACTAGGATTTCCTTGAAATACGTTCTACTTACCTTGTTTCTCACTCTCACTTCTGCCGCATTCGCGCTGAACGGCGCCATCGGAATTCACGATCCATCCACGGTTGTCCAGGACCATGGCAAGTACTACGTCTATGGAACCGGCGGCGGATCGCTCGTTTCCGACGACGGATGGACATGGCGCGCCGGAGTCCGGCCTGCCCTAACCGGAGCGGCGCCCGACGTGATTCACATCGGTGACCGGTATTACATGTATGTTGCCGTGGGTCTCGGAGGCGAAACCAAGGCCGGGGTCGCCATGGCCTGGAATAAAACTCTCGACCCGAAATCGCCCGATTACAAGTGGGTGAAGGGGGCCATGGTCGCCAGTTCGAACGGCGTGGAGGACAGCAACGCCATCGACCCGGGCGCATTTCTCGATCCAACTACCGGCCGGATGTGGCTCGTCTACGGCTCCTACGTCGGCTATATTCGCCTGGTCGAGCTGAATCCCAAGACCGGGGAGGACCTGAATCCCAAGGAAAAGCCCATCGATCTTGCCATCAACTGCGAAGCCTCCGACATGATTTATCACGACGGCTGGTATTACCTGCTGGCCACCCATGGCAGTTGCTGCCGCGGCGCCGATTCCGGCTATAACATCCGGGTCGGGAGATCGCGGAAAGTGACCGGGCCTTACATCGATGCCGAGGGTGTGGACATGATCCAAGGTGGCGGCACACAGTTAATTGGCTCCGGAGGCCGGTTGATAGGGCCAGGCCATTTCGGTCTGATCAACTTAGGCAATGGTGTAGAGAAGTTCTCGATGCATTGGGAGGCCGACCTGGATAAGGGCGGCAGCAGTGTGCTCGGCATTCGCCCGCTGCTCTGGAGAAATGGCTGGCCTGTTGCCGGAGAGGTCCTCACCGGGGGCACTTTCGAGATTCACTCGGTACACACCGGCACTTCGCTGGACATGGCAGTTGAGGGCGTGCCGGTCGGCGGCCCCCGGCGGTTCGGGTTCGGCGGCCCACGGCCTCCGGCAGGAAGCCGTGGTGGCCGCGGCGCAAGGCCTAGCCCAGGTGCAAGGCCGGCCCCCGGCGCGCGGCCCGGTCCTCCCAGAGGTCCTGGCGGGTTTGGTGGGGGAATGTTTGGCGGCACTGGCCACCCGATTCCGGACCAGACTGCCGCGGATGTCTCCAAGAACTGGCCCGCGGGCACTGTCAATGCCGGCATGTCCAACTACCTGTGCCAGGCGCAGCAGAAGTGGCAGATCACGCCGGTCCCTGACGCCGGCGGTTACATCGGCGGCCCTTATTTCAAGATCACCATCGCCGGTACCGATCGTGCGCTTGCCGCTACTGCGGATGCGGAATTGGCCGTTGTGCCGGCCTTTACCGGCGCGCCGGAGCAGTTGTGGCGTTTGGACCAGTTGGCGGATGGCTCCTGGCGCATCATGCCCAAGGCTGTTCCCAACTGGAAGGAACCGGTGGCCCTTTCCGCTGTCGGCGCCAGCTTCGCAACGCTTTCCAAATTCGACCCCAAGAGCGACATGCAGCACTGGTTGCTGAAGACGCCCTAGCCTGCCCCAATCGACATTCGATGCAATGCAAGCGGTAAGTCCGCAAAGGATCTTCTATGAATGTGTACCGCAAATATCTCATTTCGGCGCTGGCCGCCTTCGTCGGCCTGGCGGTTGTTGCGATGCCTGGTTCAGCCGCTGCGGCGGCGAAGTCGTATGGGTCTACGCTCACCAGTCCCACAACGCCCGCACTCGTTACCGGCGCCAACGGATTCATCAAACGCTGGCTTGTCCTGGACCCCGTCCCGGCGCGCGGCCTGACCCGGGATTTAGTTCAGGCGATGGCCAAGAAGCAGTACTTTCCCGATCAGTACACCATCATCCCTAAGAATGGCGAGCAGGAAACGGTGGACGGTAAGACGCTCACCTGGCGCGCCGTCGATACCAAGCTGTACAACGTGGACCTGCGTCACTACGGTCAGGCGTTCCATCAGCCCTGGACCAATGTGTTGTTCTGGGCGGTCACCATCGTGAACAGCCCCAGGGAGATGCAGAATGTACGGCTCGCCATCGGCTCCAATGCCGCCTCGGTATGGTGGCTCAACGGTCAGGAGGTTATCGGTATCTACGGCGATCGCCAGACCGTAATCGACGACGGCGTCTCCGAACGGGTCACGCTGAAGAAGGGATCCAATGTGGTGCGCACCATGGTGGTCAACGCCGGCGGCGCTACCGATTTCTGCGCCCGGTTTCTGGACGTCAACAATAAGCCGATCAAGGGTCTTACCGTTACCTTGCGGGAGCCTCATCAATAAATCCGGCGCGACGCCCAATCATCGGCCATAAGAGTTCGCCGCTCCAGCGACCGGCTTCCGTCAACCAGACAGAGCGCACGCAACGTTCGCGTTTAGGCGATGCCGGCGCCGCTCCAGGATTACGATTGTGACGGCATAGTCACCGACGACGACTGCCGGAATAACACGAAGCGGCCCTAGCTAGGTACCATGCGGCGGTTACCCATAAAAAACCATTTGTGTCGCGGGTCCAAATGATATTTGGAGCCGGATGAAAGACTTCCGCAGAAAAATCTGAACCTATATCGGACCTGCGACTTCTGCCCTCGGTAAACCTGCGCCCCAAATTCGCTTCCCCTTGTGGGGGAACTCCATGAAGGGTTTGCCAGTCTCTAAATCGAATGCCTTGACCGGGAAAACGGGTCATATTATTCTGGTCATATCGAAAAGGAGGCTGTCATGCAAAAAATGGCCGCCGCGCAATTCAAGGCTCAATGTCTCGCTGTAATGGATCAGGTATCGCAAAGCGGTCGCGCCATTGTGATTACCAAGCACGGCAAGCCTGTGGTAAAACTGGTTCCCGCGAGCGAAGGAGAGGATGAAATCTTCGGAGCTTTGTCGGGCATCGCCAGAATTACGGGCGATGTTGAGAACACGGTACCGGCCAAGGATTGGGGAGTGGAGTGATCCTTCTCGATACCCATATTCTCATCTGGCTCCTGGTTGCTCCCGAAAACCTTTCCCCAAAAGCACAGAAGGCGATTTTGGCGGCCCGCCAATCGGGGCCGCTGGCTATCTCTGCAATCAGCCTCTGGGAAATTGCATGGCTGGCGGAGAACAAGCGAATCGCCATCGATGTGAGCGTCGATTCCTTTGTCAAAAAATGTGCTTCCTATGTGCAAGTTCTCCCCATAACTGAGGCGATTGCGGTTCGTTCCGTTCAGTTCCCGAAATCCTATCCGAACAATCCGCAGGACAGAATTATCGGAGCTACCGCGATCGTTGAGGGCATGCGCCTTTTGACTCATGACAAACGGATCATAAGGTCGGGCAAGGTTCCTCTGGCACTGTAGTGCCGAATACAAAGTCGTATGCCATCACCAGCATAGCTTCGCCAAAGGTGTGCTCGTTATGATGAGGGTTGTTCCGCTCAGTGCGACGCGAGCTTCCTCATGCAGGCTTTCCGGGTAAGCCGCACCAGCTTCTTTTCCGCCCGGTGAAGAACTCGCCATTTCCGTTCTGGTAGCGCAGTCCCATCCATGCACCCGCCGGACTTCCGGATCGCCGCGCAATACAAAGGCCATCCTCGCGGATGGCCTTTGTGTCTTGCTTTGGTTGAGGCGATGGGTTAGTACATGTCGCCCATGCCGCCGCCGTGGCCGCCGGCCGGAGCCTGTCCCTTGGGCTCGGGAATCTCCGAGACCATGGCTTCGGTCGTCAGCATGAGACCGGCGATGGACGCTGCATTCTGCAACGCCGTACGGGTGACCTTGGTGGGATCGATGACGCCGGCCTCCACCAGATCCTCATACTTGTTGGTGCCGGCGTTGTAGCCGAAGTGCGGATTCTTGTTGTCGGTGATCTTACCGACGACCACCGCGCCTTCCTCACCCGCATTGCCGACGATCTGGCGCAGCGGCTCCTCCAGCGAGCGGCGAACGATTTGTGCGCCGATCTTCTCATCGCCTTCCAGTGTCTTGATGAGCTCCTCAACATCCTTGGCAGAGCGCACCAGAGCGACGCCGCCCCCGGGGACGATGCCTTCCTCAACCGCCGCGCGCGTGGCGTGCATGGCATCCTCGACGCGAGCTTTCTTTTCCTTCATTTCGGTCTCGGTTGCCGCGCCTACCTTGATGACGGCGACCCCGCCCACCAGCTTGGCCAACCGCTCTTGCAGCTTCTCGCGGTCGTAGTCGGAGGTGGTTTTATCGATCTGGTTGCGGATCTCCTTCACCCGTCCCTCGATGGCCTTCGGTTCGCCGCGGCCTTCGATGATCGTGGTGTTGTCCTTGTCGATCGTGACCCGCTTGGCGCGGCCCAGATCCTCAATCTTGACGTTCTCCAGCTTAATGCCCAGATCCTCGGTGATCGCCTTGCCCCCGGTGAGCTTGGCAACGTCTTCCAGCATGGCCTTGCGGCGGTCGCCAAACCCAGGAGCCTTCACGGCCGCCACGTTGAGGGTTCCGCGCAGTTTGTTGACCACCAGGGTGGCCAGTGCCTCACCGTCGACATCCTCGGCAATGATCACCAGAGGCTTGCTGTTGCGGGCCACCTGCTCCAGCAGCGGCAGCAGGTCCTTCATCGAGCTGATCTTCTTCTCGTGGATCAGGATGTAGGGATCTTCGAGCGATACCTCCATGCGATCCGGGTCGGTGACGAAGTAGGGGCTGAGGTAGCCGCGGTCAAACTGCATGCCTTCGACCACTTCGAGCAGGGTCTCCAGCGTCTTAGACTCTTCGACCGTGATCACGCCATCCTTGCCGACCTTTTTCATGGCCTCGGCAATGATATTGCCGATGGTGGAGTCGCTGTTGGCCGAGATGGTGCCCACCTGGGCAATCATGTCGCCGCTGACCGGCTTGGAGAACTTCGCCAGCGCGCCGCCCTGCACGACACCATGCTCATCGCGCTTGCCCACGATGGCTTCCACCGCTTTGTCGATGCCGCGCTTGAGCGCCATCGGGTTGGCTCCGGCAGCTACCGTCTTGACGCCTTCGCGGTAGATGGACTGGGCCAGCACGGTGGCTGTGGTGGTGCCGTCGCCGGCCACGTCGGAGGTCTTGGAGGCCACTTCGCGCACCATCTGCGCGCCCATGTTCTCCAGGGAGTCTTTCAACTCAATCTCCTTGGCCACCGTCACGCCGTCCTTGGTGATAGTGGGGGATCCGAATTTCTTTTCGATCACAACGTTGCGGCCCTTGGGGCCCAGCGTTACCTTGACCGCGTCCGCCAGCGTGTTCACGCCGCGCAGAATTGCCTGACGCGA
>JANWJB010000210.1 GCA_025449575.1 Acidobacteriaceae bacterium | reverse complement strand
GCCCATCGAGATGCCATAGACGCCGGTTGCCAATTTCACTTCCAGCGAATCGCACAGCGCCTGCACGGCAGCAGGATCGTTGAAGTGTTGTGGATCCGCATGCAAGGGCACACAGTCTATGAACAATCGCTGCTCATCCAGGCCCTTGAGATTGGGTGTTGGATCGATCAGGACCACGCAGCTTGCGTTGTCCTCGACGGCGGTGATGGGATACGGCAGCCGGAAGTTGACCGATACTTCACTCATCGTGTCCAGATCCTGCTGGCGGGGCAGAACCTGGTGCGGCGTCACGGGTAAGTGCAGCAACGTCGCCGCGTCCACCAACGGTTTGACTTCAAGAAGCCAATTGCTGGTAATCTGGCGGAGTGCGTCGAAGATCATGTGACCTCCTTTCCAGGCAATAGAGTTATCTGGCAAAAACAGGGCAGCGGGATTTGAAGGGGCAGGTCGAGCAGTTCATCGGGCTGGGAGATGGATAGAAGTGGCCGGATTGGATCGCCTGCCAGATCTGGTTTACGTCTTCGCGCAGTGTCTGAATGCGGCCATCGTCCAGCGTCACCGGCAGCAGTTGCACCCGTGGCGCCTTATGCTTGGTCAGCACCGCGAAGTGCAACTTCACCGCCAGATCGATCGCTTGAGCCATCTTCTGGACAGTGGAACCGTAGAGTAAGAGTTGGTCGGCCGATTCCCTGGCCTTCTGGTCTTTCCATTCGGATCGGCTGGTTTTGAAGTCGATGACGTGCAGCGAGTTGTCGGTGTGGGTCAGCAAATCCACCTTGGCCAGAACATCGGGCAGTTGCGGGTCCAGAATGATCCGCAGCTCTTCCTCGATTCCAACAATGACGCCCTTGGGGCTGGCTAAGGGCGAAGCCAGGAATGCAGTGATCATCCGAGCCGCCAAGGCATGGGCGGTGTCGACATCCTGGTTCTTGGCAAATTGCACCGGCACGTCATGGCCCGCCGCTTCGCGAGCTTTGTGCAGTTGCTGGCGCCAGGCATCATGGAAAGCCGACAGCAGGGCTTCATAGGTGACGCTCAGCCCTTCCAACTTGCAACGATAGTGCAGCTCCAGGGCGGCATGAATCGAGCCACCGAAGATCAGGCTATTGGGAATGAAATCGGGCGGTGCCTTCTCGACATATAAGAAGCTGAACTTCTTTGGGCAGCTTCGCATCAGGGAAATCTGGCTGTGGGACAGATAGGTTCGGCCGGTGATCTGCTGCGCCCGCCGGTTGGGTGGCCGCGCAGCGCCGACAACCGAAGGCGAGCGCGCAGTGGGGCCGCCCACGGCGAGGGTCGTGGTCATGGCAAGCTCCTTTTTTAGCTATTAAGGATCGGACGGCGGTGGGGGGGATGCGGCTTAGGCGGCGCAAGCGATCGGCAGTTTTCAAAAGCGCTTTTGAAAACTGAATCAATGCTCGTTGCCGGCTGGGGTCAGCGACTTGAGGTGGTCGATCAGTTCGCTGGCCTGCTGGATCGACATCTGATCGAGCGGCATGCCAATGATCTGCTGCGCTTCATAGTCGGGATCGATATTGGCGCGGCGGGCGATGGCAATGATCGCCCGTCGCTGGCTGGTGGTCATACCGCCACCGTTGCCATTAGACCGGCCGCGATTCCCGTTGCCATTGCCATTGCCGTTGCGATAGCCATTGGACCTGGCCGGGTATGGCCGATGCTGGGCAGGCGCAGGATCTAGATGGCCTGCCCTGCGCTCGAGGGCTTGCTCGGCTTGTGCATACAGGTTGGCCACCTGCTCCTGCAACTCTTGCGGTCGCGCCAACAGCGATTGATCCAGCTCCGCAGTCACGTTGATGGAAACGCCGGTGGACTGATAGTCCTTGCTGGCCTTCCGGCTGAGGCCCACATTGATGGATAGTGGCATGGGGATCTCCTTTTGCCCCAGGGGGGCATGGGGTAGGGTAAAAGATGGGAGGGATAAAGGGTGGCTCGTCGAGATGATCGATGAGCTAGACCCCACACTTATTATGACGCGGATTATGCCTTTATTCAGATGACAGATGGATGGTTGTCGCGGGGTGGGCATCACCCACATCACCCTCCTGTGATGTGGCGCGTCGCTTAGATTGCCCCAATTGACCAGCGTTTGCATCGAACCGGCGCGGCGATTCATCGCGCGACGCCAAGATCGGTAGATCAATGAGCAAGCTGTTTGTCGTAATGCATGTAATCGTAAAGCAAAGTTTCAAGATGGCCGCCCGGGCGAGCCGATCCGGCTTTGACGAATACTCCTCATCATGGCAGCGAAACGCGTCCAACTGCGGCGATCAAAGGCGTGGCGGATGCCACCCAATACGGTGAAGGTCGATCGATCGACGCGCTGGGGAAATCCATTCAAAGCGGGGACGGTCGCTACTCATCCCAAAACGGGAAGGGCTATCTCAGTCACAGGTAAGGAACACGCCATTGCGTTGTTTGCCCTGCATCTGGAGACGGGGGACGGGTTGAAGCTCGCGGCGGCGGCAAGGCAGGAACTGCGGGACAAGAATCTCGCCTGCTGGTGTAAGGATGGTGATGACTGCCACGCCGATGTCTTGCTGCGCGTGGCGAACGGCGACCGCCGACAGGCAGCTTGATCAGAACAGCGCCCGCTGCTCGCATATCACCCTCGGGACGTGGTAAAGCCCTGAGATCATCCAGTGGCCATACTGGCTGTGCGTGCCGAAAATAGCGAAGACCGTGCGATCGACATTTAGAATGCTTGCATGCACCCGATCCCGCACTGCGACCAGCGCTTTCTGCTCGTTACCGAGCTCGCGAAGCTGCCGCCGATACCCCTGATAGTAACTCCACGCCAACACCTTTTGATCGAACGCCTTGCCGGTGTTCTTTTCACGGAAGCGCAGCTTGAACTGCCAGGGTACACGATCAGAGAGTGACTGCATCAGCTTTTCGCCATGGAAGAGATTGCCCTGAGCGAACACCTGCATCTGGCCCGCAGACCATTTTTTACTTTCTGGTTCCCAATACAGTTCCTCGGGCACGATTTCGACCAAGCCGTTAGTTTTCTCCGCCTGCTCCATTGCAGCAGTGGAATCGAACACGGATTTCTGCATCCATTCCCATCGGTGCTTTTCTGATTTCACGCTCTCGACGATCGCAATCGGCGTCCCCGGCTCCAGGTGCCAGCTTTCCGCCCTTTTATCTTTTATGTCTCGGTAAACGTTGAGCCGTCTTTTGATGGCGGAATGACGGCCGACAGTCGAAGTGTTTCGACTGTCGGCCTGAGGTTGTCCCCGCGCTACTTCTATGAATTGGGGCGGGGGTCCATTCTCTAGGAATGCTAGAGCGGCCCCGCCCATGCGGTTCGAAAGGAGGTTCTGCCCTGCGGGGCCGGATTTGCATGAGGTTTGAGCGCGGCGAGTGCTGGTCGAAGAACTACTGACCCAAGCACGAGCTAGGCCCGCGACGGTTCTTGGCTTTCGAGATTGTGCCGGCAAAACAATCTCACCCTTTGTATTCTCCTTGGGGGTGAACGCTATGCGCCCGCAGATAATCCATACCGTGCCAACGCCTTCTCATCCCAATCCAGCCCGACACCGGGAGTATCACGGATCGGCACTCGGCCAACTTCGAGGGCGAGCGGCTCCGAACGTAGCGGGGCGGCTACGTCGAGAAACTCCAACCAATGGCCGCTCGGGCTGACGGCAAGTAGATGGGCGCTGAATTCCGGGAAGATGTGGCTTGAAACCGGCACGCCTGCGGCCGCGGCAATCGCGGCGGCGCGCTGCCAGCCGGTCACCCCGCCGATCTTCATTGCATTGAGCATGGCGTGGTCACATCCGCCGACCGCCAGGCACTTGGCCGTGTCAGACGGTCCCCACCAGCTTTCGCCGGTCTGGATTGCCGTGCGCGCCTCGCGTGCGACGGTCGCGTGTCCCTGGAAATCGTCGGCGCGAACCGGCTCCTCGATCCAGTACAAGCCCTCGTCATCCAGCGCTCTTGTCCTGCGCACCGCTTCGGGCACGGTGAGGCACTGGTTGTAGTCCACCATGATGTGACGGTCCGGACCAACCGCCTCACGAACGGCGCGAATCGCTTCCAGGTCCGCGTGCAAGCCGCCATGACCCACCTTCAGCTTCATCGCTGTGAATCCGGCGTCTGCGGCAACGCCTGCCTCCTTCGCTGCCTCGGCCGGACGAATGGCGCGGAGGCTCCAATATGCCGTGATCGGGCGTGGCTCGCCTCCGAGCAGCCGGACCAGCGGAAGCCCCGCCGCGCGAGCGAGCGCGTCCCAGGCGGCCATGTCCAATCCGCCGGCGGCCATCCCGGCAAGTCCCTGCGGTCCCAGAAGCCTTAGCCGCACCTGTAGTTTCTCGTAGATCGCCGTAGGCGCTACCCGGTCACCTACGAGCCATTGCCCGATCCCTGTGACCAAATCCGCCAACGGTTGCATGGCCGCGGGCGTGTATGCGGCCACGTAGCTGCGCCCCGTGACACCCTCACGCGTGCATAGATCGATCAGAACCAGTGGGGAGCTATCGAGTAATTGGGCGCTGGTTTGGATCGGGGGATCAAGTGGAACGACAACCGGCCGAACGCGAATTGAACTGATGGTCAAGTCGATAGTCATGTTCATTTGAGCGGGTTCCCGGATGAGACGATTGAATTCTCTTCGCACGGCGGCGGCGGCTGGTGCGTATCATTTCGTGAGTTACTGATTGCTTCATGGCCGGGCGAATATCGCGTCGGCTTCACCTCGGGCGATTTGATGAATCAGATTGTCCTGAACGTCGGCGGCGTCCAGTTCGAGATCGACAGTGTCCGATGGTCGAGCGATTCCGATCGCCGCCTCGCGAAAAAATGCCTGGCGGTCGTCGGGCGCCCGATGAGCAGCCATTGCGGCGAATAGCTTGGCGGTGGCGCGTGCCGAAGCTGTGAGCGGTCCCTGCGCCGCCTCGATAAGCAGCGGAATTGCCAGTGGACGGTGCCCCGCGCGGTACTCGACGATGCCTTGCGCCAATTGATGCAACGCCAACGCCTCGGAGCCGATGGAGGAGTCGAACATGACATGCACTGGCGATGGCAAAGTCATGCCTGGATCGGCCGGCCCGATCGAGGCCACCAGCGCATTCCGCGCCCAGACCCTCGGATCATCGGACTTGCCCCATCGCTCAAGGAGCTGGCGTCGCCATCGCCGGTATCCCGCCACGTCACCGCTCAGCAGCGACAAGAGTGCGCATTGCTGTAACCACAGGGGCTCGGATGAATCCAATTCGATGGCGGCAGCATAGTCCTGTAGAGCTTTGTCGAACTTGCCTTGCTGCGCGTATAGCGTGGCCCGAGCCGCCATGGCCTCGGGACCCGTCGCCTCGCTTTGCGAATC
>JANWJB010000209.1 GCA_025449575.1 Acidobacteriaceae bacterium | reverse complement strand
ACCACATCGGAGACGCGGCTGGACTTGGCGATTGCCCACGCCAAAGCATGCTCACGGCCCCCGGAACCAATCACCAGCACTTTCATTTAGCCAGCACCAAATCTGAAGGCATCTCGATCTCCGAAAACCGCTTCAGCCAGAGTAGAGCATTTTCGCTTTGGTGGGGAATCCACCTGGTGGCCGGCGGGGATGAAAGCAGCTCGCATGCGGTGGACCCGGGAGATGCGGCAAGCAGAAAATCTGGATACCATAAATACGGGAAAGGGTATCGGGACATGAACGTGCAGGGCAGCCTATCCAAATTGCTCCTCAAACGGTTCCACCACGGTAAGCCAGATCGTGGACGGCCCGCAGCCCGCGCGACGATTGCGCCCGCTTTCGGTTGAGACGTGTGGGGGGCCGGGGCCGGTCTCTCTTGCTCGATAAACCCAGAATAACTTCGCGGAGTTTCGCTTCAGCTTTGGCAGGCCGCGCACGTGCGCGGCGAGGAAGCCGGCGGCCTTGCGGCGAGCGAAGACAGAAAGGATAGTGCAGCGTATGAACAGCTTCGGCAGTCAATCTAAATTGAAGGCCGGCGACGGCGATTATGAGATTTTCCGGCTGAGCGCACTGGAAAGCAAAGGCGTTTCTCTCTCCCGGGTTCCTTACAGCTTGCGTATTCTGTTGGAAAATCTGCTGCGCCATGAAGACGGAAAGAGCGTTACCGCCGACGACATCGAGTTTCTGGCCAAATGGCAGCCGCATCAGGAGGCTTCGCGCGAGATCGCCTTCATGCCGGCGCGCGTGCTGATGCAAGATTTTACGGGAGTTCCCGCCGTCGTCGATCTGGCGGCGATGCGCGACGCGATGAAGCGCCTGGGCGGCGATCCGGAAAAGATCAATCCCCTGCAGCCGGCCGAGCTGGTGATCGATCATTCGGTGCAGGTGGATGAGTATGGGGTTGCCAATGCCTACGCGATCAATGTCGCGATGGAGTTCCAGCGAAACCGCGAACGGTATGCCTTTCTGAAATGGGGGCAGTCGGCCTTTCACAACTTTTCCGCTGTTCCTCCTGGAATGGGCATCTGCCATCAGGTCAACCTGGAGCATCTGGCGCGCGTGGTCTTTACCGCCAACGGCCGCGCTTATCCAGATACCCTGGTCGGCACCGACTCCCATACCACGATGATCAACGGGCTGGGCGTTCTGGGTTGGGGCGTCGGCGGCATTGAGGCGGAGGCCGCCATGCTTGGCCAGCCGGTCTCCATGCTGGCGCCGCAGGTGGTTGGCGTGAAGCTCATTGGAACATTGCGCGAGGGCACGACCGCCACCGATCTGGTGCTGACGGTGACCGAAATGCTGCGCAAGCTGGGGGTGGTGGGCAAATTTGTGGAATTCTACGGTCCGGGCATCGGCGAGCTGCCGCTGGCCGATCGCGCGACCATCGGCAACATGTCGCCCGAGTACGGCGCCACTTGCGGCATCTTCCCCGTCGATCAAGTGACGCTGCGCTACCTGGAACTCACCGGCAGGAGCGCCGAGCAGGTAAAGTTGGTTGAAGCGTATTTCAAGGAACAAGGGCTGTTCCATACCGCCGATTCTCCGGAATGCGAGTACAGCCAAAGCGTCACGCTCGATCTGGGGATAGTGGAGCCGAGCATCGCCGGACCGAAGCGGCCGCAGGACAAGATTCCCCTCTCACAGGCCGGGCCCGCCTTCCACCAGCAATTGCCCGACCTGCTAGGTCCGAACGCGACCGCGGGAAAGCCGCGCCAGGTATCGCGCTGGGAGGGAGAGGGCGGAAGCCCCAACGGCAATGGAAAGGTGGCTCCCGCGCCCGGCATCTCCGGGAATGGGACAGCTACCACAGTGAAAGAGCGTTTTGGCGTCGATGTGGATCACTATCTCGATCACGGCTCCATTGTGATTGCCGCCATTACCAGTTGCACGAATACCTCGAATCCTTCGGTGATGGTGGCTGCGGGGCTGCTGGCCAAAAAAGCGGTGGAAAGGGGATTGAGCGTGCCGCCGTGGGTGAAGACCTCGCTGGCTCCCGGCTCCCGCGTGGTGACCGACTATTACAAGCGCTCTGGACTGATGGAATTCCTGGACAAGCTCCGCTTCAACGTCGTGGGCTATGGCTGCACCACCTGCATCGGCAACTCCGGACCGCTCCCCAGCGATGTCTCCGAGTCGATTGAGAAGAATGGGCTGGTGGCGGTCTCGGTTCTGAGCGGCAACCGCAATTTTGAGGGCCGGATCAACTCCGAGGTGCGTGGAAACTACCTAATGTCTCCCCCGCTGGTGGTGGCCTATGCCTTGGCCGGCCGGATCGATCACGATCTCGTGCATGAGCCGCTGGGCAAAGACAAGAGCGGCAGCCCGGTCTACCTCAAAGATATCTGGCCCACGCGCGAGGAGGTGTCGCAGGTTGTCGACTCGTCTATCGACTCAACGATGTTCCGCAACGAATATGCGCGGGTGACCGAGGGGGATGAGAGCTGGAAGAGTCTCGAATTTCCCAGCGGTGTCACCTACCAATGGGAGCCCAGTTCGACTTACATCCGTCAGGCGCCCTACTTCGATGGAATGCCGGCCAAGCCGGCGCCGGTGGAGGACATCCTAGGCGCGCGGGTGCTGGCTTTGCTGGGCGATAGCGTCACCACCGACCATATTTCTCCGGCCGGCTCCATCAAGGCGAACAGCCCTGCCGGCAAGTATCTGGTGGAGCATGGAGTGCAGCCCAAGGATTTCAATTCCTATGGCTCGCGCCGCGGCAATCACGAGGTGATGGTGCGCGGAACGTTTGCCAACGTCCGCTTGCGGAATAAGCTGGCGCCGGGAACGGAAGGAGGGGTCACCCGCTTGCTGCCGGAGGGCGAGGCGATGAGCATCTTCGACGCTTCGGTGAAGTATGCGAGCCGGGGAACACCGCTGCTGATCTTGGCCGGTAAGGAATATGGTTCGGGTTCCTCCCGCGACTGGGCGGCAAAGGGACCACTTTTGCTGGGCGTCCGCGCGGTCATCGCCGAGAGCTACGAGCGCATTCACCGCTCCAACCTGGTTGGCATGGGCGTGCTGCCGCTGCAATTTGAGAGTGGCCAGAGTGCGGAATCTCTGGGACTCAACGGAGAGGAGACCTTCGATCTGCGGGGCATCTCCAAGCTCTTGGGGGAGAAGTTCGCCAATGGGCGTGTGCTGGCGGTGAAGGCCTCCGATGCGGCAGGAAAAAGCAAGGATTTCAAGGTCGTCGTCCGCATCGACACGCCGCAGGAAATTCTCTACTACCAGAACGGCGGAATCCTGCATTATGTGCTGCGGCAATTGGTCACGGCGTAGAGCGCAGGCGCTCTTTCTTGCACTATGTTTTTTTCCGCAACTCGAGACGTTGAAGGGCCGGGCCGCCGGCGCCTTCCGTCCTGAGGCATGCCGCTCGATCGTGCTGATCGGAGTTTGGCGTGCTGATCGGAGCCTGGCGTGCCGCTAGAGCCTTTGTTCCGCCGTCTAGCAAAAAGCCAGGGCATGCAGCCTTCTCTAGAATCGCTGCACGCCCGGCGTGACATAAGTCACTGTTCCCGTCCGGATAGCTGCCTAGCATAAAAAGCGCCGTGAGCAGTCATGCTTGGGCATGCTCCGGAGGAGAATGGATGATAGCTCCGGCTGGGAACCGAAAGACAAAGATTTTGTTGGATGGCAGCGATCCGGAGGAGACTCAAAAGATCGGTCTCTTGATAGGTGGCCTTGATGGGCAAACCATTGGCCCGTCTTTGGTCGCTAAGAATCCGCAGGTAAGGCGCAGGGTGATTGCAGGCCGCAAACTCAGCCTTGAAGAACACCGGGCGGAGTACAAGAAGATTGTTCAGAAGCTCTCGCCCTTGGTTGGAGATGCCGGAGTTTTTATTGGGGTATCTGCAACTCTCCGCACAAGCTGCGAAGAGTTGCTGGCGCAAGGCCGGGAGATGTTTTCCTGGATCCCCAACGCTTCGATCGCCTATCCGTGCACATATGAGGGGCTGCGCGCCGCGCGAATCTCTGTGGAAGAGGGGATTCGCGTCAATGTAACCTTCTGCTTCTCTCAGGAGCAGGCCGCCGGCGCCTATGCCGCCACGCAGACCGCGGAGTCTCGGGCCTATCTCTCTCCGTTTATAGGACGACTGAGCGATTCCGGCGCCAATAGCGCCGATTTGCTTAGCAACATTCAGCGGATGTATCGGGAGGGCGACGGCCACGTATCCATCCTGGCAGCCAACATCCGGAGCGTCGATCAACTGCTTACATGCCTTGCTTTCAAGGTCGAAATGGTTACCGCGCCCATGAGAGTTCTTGAAGAGTGGGCGCTGGAGGGCATGCTCATGCCGGATCGGCCTCTTTTCCGCCCCGGCTTGGGCAGCGACGGCAGAGCCCTCAGGCCGATCTCATACAGGCAGTTCAACCTGAACAAACCTTGGAATGCGTTCAACTTGAGGCACGAGCTTACCAGAAAAGGTATCGAGAAATCCGTGGCGGATTCCGAGAGAGCGCTGCGGCGTTCCGACCGCACCAGCCGCCAGGAGGAACCGCGGATTCTTCTGCCCCAGTAGCCACATCCTTCCCGCTCGCCGCTCGCGATGACGCGATTGGTCTCCGCGGATTCGACCGCATAAAATAAGAAAAGAACGGAAGGGGACTAGATGGAGCAACAAATCATACCGCTGATGCGTGACTGCCAGGTCACGGAGATTCCTAGTGGATCACTGCGTATCTTGTCCGCGGGCACGCCGGTCATCATCACACAGAACTTCGGCGGCAGCTACACCATCACCACCGGATACGGACTGCTGATGCGGGTCGATGGCAAGGATGCGGACGCGCTTGGCTTCGAGTCGCAGCAGCCCGCCTCATCCAACGAGTTCAGCGAACAATCGGTGTGGGATCAACTGAAGACGGTGTATGACCCGGAGATTCCGGTCAATATCGTCGATCTTGGCCTCGTCTATTCTTGCTTGATTGCCGAGCAGGATGGCGGACGCAAGATCGATATCGCCATGTCTCTCACCGCGCCCGGCTGCGGGATGGGCGAGGTGCTCAAGTCGGACGTAGAGCAAAAGCTTGCCGGCCTGCCTACGGTCAAGACCGTCCATGTAGAGATTGTCTTTGACCCGCCATGGGATCCCAGCCGGATGTCGGAAGCAACCAGACTCCAGCTGGGCTTGGATTAGGCTTCGCTGCACCGCACCGCCCAAAACCGTTTTCCTTCTATGCGAATCCTTCTTCTTTGCAGAGCAACTGCGAAGGTGTCATGCCACTGGTGTCCGTGATCTAAGTCACGGCGGGCCGGGAGGGCGACGCTTAGAGTCGTAATCGGGCTACAACTCCAGGCCCGATGGAGAAGAGGACTGATGCAGAAATTCAACTTGAACGAGCTGATCGAGTTCAATGACGAGAAGGCGCGTCCCAAGGTGCTGATCAACGAGCCGGGGCGGCGTATCGTGCTGCTCTGCTTGCGCAAAGGACAGTTGATACCGGAGCACTCGAACCAGGAACGCGTAATCGTCCATGCCGTTCGCGGCCATGTAACCTTTTATGAGGGAATTTTGCCCACCGAACTGCGCGCAGGAGAGGTGGTGTGCCTGGAGAGCGGCGCTCCGCACCGGCTGGAAGCTCACGAAGATTCGGTTATGTTCGTTCTTGCCGTCGGAAGTGCTGCCGCATTGCAGGGCAACGCTCGGGAACTCGATCTCCGCAATGTTCCCCGGCCTGAACGCCATCCGCTGGTGTTTGCCAATATCGATGCGTTGGCTGTGGGAGAATCATTTGTGCTGGTCAACGATCATGATCCCATCCCGTTGAGCAGACAGATTAATGATT
>JANWJB010000208.1 GCA_025449575.1 Acidobacteriaceae bacterium | reverse complement strand
GGCTCTGAGCTCGGCGGCGCGTTCCGGTTCCTCCCGGTAGACCCGCTGCGCCTCGGCGCTGAACAGCGGCGATCCCTCCAGTGATTCCCATTGGGTGGGAACCATCATCCGCATACCCTCGGGCAGTGCAATCAGGCGCCCCCCTTTCTCTATGTAGGTCGTGCGCCGCTGGTCATTGGAGAGAACGATCTGGTCCCGCAGGCCCATCTCGATCGCCAGCTCGGCCGCCCAGGGCTTTTCCGTCACCCAGGAGTCGGGACCGCACTCGATGAGGAAGTCTTGTATCCGAATGGTCTCTACGATTCCGCCCAAACGGGCGGATGCTTCGAAAAGAATGAAGTCGGCGCCTTGGCGCGCCAGCTCGTAGGCGGCCGCCAATCCGGCGATGCCGCCGCCGGCGATAGCAATCGCAGTTGTGGCAGATTTATTCATGGCAAGATTTTTCTAGGCGGCTTCCCAAGCCGCGTATTAGGCGGACCGGACGGCAAGCGCTTCTCTTGTTGCGTCGAGGCTCGCCAGGCCCTGCCGCGCCAAGTCGGCCAGCGTTTCAATAAGCAAAGGTGAGTCGTTCAAAGATGGCGCGCGGGTGAGCTCAAGTCCGAGCTTGGCGGCAAACCCGCGAAAGCCGATGTCGATGTCGTAGAGGATCTCGACATGGTCGCAGAGAAAGCCCACGGGCTGAAGAACAACAGAGTGGTGGCCTTCGGAAGCCAGCGCGGTGAGCGTCTCCTCCACCGTGGGTCCAATCCACGGGCCGCCGGACATGCCTTGGCTCTGAAAAGCGAAGAACCAGCCGCCGGGAGACAGTCCTGAAGGGGCGAGCAGCGCGGCGACGTTGGCCGCCGTGCGCTTCGCGTCTTCAGGATAAGAGTCGGGAGGGAGGGAATCGGCAGCCGCGGCTTCGCCGGGGACGGGATGGCTTTGGATTGTCCGGCAGGGAACACTGTGCGCGGTGAAGATCACAGGCGCCGCGCGGCCCGCCTCTGACGAGGCGCGCAGCCAGATGGGAAGCAGGCGCTCGGCGAAGGCCTGCGCCAGCATGGGATGGCCGGCCCAATTGTCCACAAACTGCAGCGCTATCCGGTTCCCGGCTTCGGCGAAGGCCGCGCGCCGGTAAAGGCCAACGCTGGTACGTGAGTTCTGCGGGGCAAGACAGATGGCGACAGCCGCGGTAACGCCGTCGGAGCGCATCTTGGCAACCGCTTCGCCGATATACGGCTTCCAGTTACGCATGCCCACATAGACGGGCAGGCCAAGAGCCCCTTCGAGCAGGCGCGCCTGCTCCATGCTTAGCCGAGTGAGCGGGCTGGGGCCGATAAGACTGTAGCGGTGACGAATTTCTTCCACCACCGCTTCGGCCATCGGCCTTCCGCTCGTGATATTGCGCAGGTACTCCGGAATTTGCTCAACCGAGTCGGGCGTACCGTGCGCCAGCAGCAGCACGGCCCGCTTCTCTGCCTGAGGAGACGCCGGTGTGGCGGAGAGCTTAGGCACGGGAAGGTCCCCTGCCGGAGCCGGTTTCAGGTGCCTGCCGGTATTCGCGCACAAACTCCACCACGCGTCGCACGTTCTCGACCGGCGTTCCGGGGACGATGCCATGGCCGACGTTAAAGATGTGTCCGGGCCGCCCTCCTGCCTCAGCGAGAATCTGATGGACCCGGCGGCGAAGCAACTCCTCCGGAGCAAAGAGCGCGATGGGATCGAGATTCCCCTGAACGGCGCACGCCGTTCCGAGCACGGCCCAAGCCTGGTCCAGCGGAATGCGCCAGTCCAGCCCGATGACATCCGCGCCGGTCTCGCGCATGGCGGGGAGCAAAGTCGCCGTATCGACGCCGAAATAGATCACCGGCACGCCGAGCGCCTGTACCTGGCGAACCAGCAGCTTGGTCGCGGGTAGGACGAACTCCCGATAGTCTTCCGGGCTGAGAGCCCCGGCCCAGCTATCGAAGATCTGGATGGCGTCCGCGCCCGCCTCCACTTGCTGGGCGGCAAACTCCACCAGCACGGCAGCCAGCTTTTCGAGCAGCATCCGCCATGCCGCCGGCTCGCGGTACATGAAGGACTTGGTGTAGACATAATTGCGCGAGCCGCCGCCCTCAATAATGTAGCTGGCCAAGGTGAAGGGCGCGCCACAGAAGCCGATGATGCCAATGCGGGTCGAGAAGTGGCGAACGACCTTGCCGATGGCTTCCGCCACATAGCCAAGCTCGGCAACGCGATCTGTACGCAGCCGGTCTACGTCTCCCGCCGTGCGCACTGGCTGGTGGATCGCTGGGCCCTCTCCGGCCTGGAATTCAATCGACAGCCCCATGCCTTCCAGCGGCAATAGCAGGTCCGCGAAGATGATGGCCGCATCGACGTCCAGCTTTTCCGCCGCCGTGATGGTGACCTCCGCGGCGAGGTCGGGGTTCTTGCAGATTTCCAGCAGAGAGTGATGACGCCGGATCGCTTGATATTCCTGCATGTAGCGGCCGGCTTGGCGCAGAAACCAGACCGGGGTGCGGTCCACGGGCTGGCGCAAGCAGGCGCGAACAAACCGGCTGGCTTGGTACTGCGCATTGCCGCTTGGTTGGGAGTCGTGCCGGGCTCCCGCTGCAGACTGGGAGCCCGGCCGGCTCGCGACATCCTGAAGGAGTGACTTATCCGCCATTTCTCCTATTAGAGCACCTTGGATGTCTTTCTCCGTGCACCATTGGAAGCGGCTTACCGCTCAACCTGAAATTCGAACACCGTGGCCTCATGATAAGTTTGGCCTGGCTTCAGTTCGGTCGAGGGGAACTTCGGTTGGTTGGGAGAATCCGGAAAGTGTTGCGTCTCCAGGGCAAACCCACCGTGTCTCTGATAAACATGGCCGTTCTTCCCTTTCACTCCGAACAGGAAGTTGCCTGTGTAGAACTGCAGACCGGGCTGGGTCGTCTTGACGACGAGGACCCGGCCGCTGTTGGGGTCCACCACTCGGGCGGCCTCCGAGAGCGTTCCCGGCTTGCCATTCAGCACAAAGTTCTGATCGTAGCCGTGAGCCAGGTGCAGTTGCTCATTGTCATCGTTGATGCGTGCGCCGATGGCCGTCGCCTTGCGGAAGTCGAACGGAGTTCCCGCCACGGGGGCCAACTGTCCAGTTGGGATCAAGCCGGCGTCAATGGGCGTGTAGCGGTCGGCATTGACGGTCAGGAGCTCGCCCAGAATATTTCCGCTGCCCTCGCCCGATAGATTGAAGTAGCTATGGTTGGTCAGATTGACGACCGTGTCTTTGTCGGTGGTGGCGGAGTACTCGATCTTCAGGGCATTGTGTTCAAGGGTGTAGCGAACATGGGCGGTCAGCGTACCCGGATAGCCGCTATCGCCGTCTGGGCTCACAAGAGTGAACTCTACGCCGTGAGGAACGATGCGCCCCTTCCAGACCTTGGTGGCGAAGCCGTGGGAGCCGCCATGGAGAGAGTTTTGGCCATCGTTCTTGATCAGGTGGTACTGCTTGCCGTCGAGGGTGAACTCGGCATTCGCGATGCGGTTCGCATAGCGTCCAGGCACGGAGCCGAAATAAGTGGAATCGTGCAGATAAGGGGCCAGGGTGTCGTATCCCAAAACGATGTCCGCCACCTTGCCATTCCGGTCCGGAGTTTCCAGCGAGAGAACTCGCGCTCCATAACTCATGATGCGCGCTGTGATCGCCCCATCCTGCAACGTATAGACATCAACCGCAGTTCCATCGGGCGTCTTGCCAAAAACCGACTCCGTCACCTTCGCCTCCATCTGAGATCCCATTGCTAAGAGTGTAAAGAGAAGACAAACATACCGCAGGTTCCGCCAATGCATCCTTCCATCCTCCCTGATCACGGCTTTCATTTAATTTGAACTCTTCAAGCTCCCCCGCTCCAGCGAATCGAGGTTTCTCCCAATTCCATGGCGCGGTGACGAAGCGACGGCTGAACCGGTGAGCGAAGCAGTTCTTTCAGCGCCCTCTTCAGCTCTGTACCAATATACGAGCGCTAGCTGTTGCTCCGGACATATTCCCGGAGAGCGCGATTGATCTCGGTGGCCTGCCGCACTCCCTGGTCCAGCAGCGTCGCCCACTGTTTCGCCGAATCGTCCATGGGCGCCGTGCCCAGCAGATAATTGGCCTGCACGACGATTTCCAATGCGTTACTCAAGTCGTGTGCCAGACGGCGTATCTCCGCCGCCTGTTCCTGCGGAATAGATGGATGGGTGGGCATCGTGATCTGAACCTCAACAGCAGCGGAAAACAAAAAGAACCCGCCTCCGCGCTCTCTTTCGCCCCATTAGAGCTCTCCGCGCGCAGGCCATTTTCAATTGCGCGTTTCTACGTTCCACAAGCGATTACTTGAAACATTTGCGACAAGACGACTATACACATCGCGCTGGCTTTGTCGAGCCACCGTCATCCTCTGGACGCAGCTCTGCCTCTCCCGCCGCGTTTGACTTCGTCGGTAGCTTTTGTACACTAATGTCTGCTGCCTATCCAGCCAACTCTGCTGGAGCATCCCGTGCCGAAGTGGCGGAATTGGCAGACGCGCATGGTTCAGGTCCATGTACTCGCAAGGGTGTGGGGGTTCGAGTCCCTTCTTCGGCACCAGATTCTTTCTTCTCAATGACATACCGGGGCAATGAATTCCTTGGCCAAAACGGCGGCTTGGCGAATCAGCCGGGAAGGCCAACCGATGCGGACAAGCATCCCATCCGGTCCGCATATTATCCCAACATCGTAGAGACCCCATTCGCGGTGGCGCGGGACGCCGCCGGGACGGATAATGAAGTCTTCCACTCGCGCGGCGATGGCATCAACTTCGGGCGTGCGAATGAAAATGCCAAATGGATTGTTCTTCTCGGGCGCCGCGCCAAGGGCCGACTCCCGCCTGGGTCAGGTGCACCTCGCCGCAGCCCCATCCATTCACGATAATGTAATTGGCATCACGCTTACAGCCCCGATCCTCGACGGCCGTCGTCAATTTTCGCTCGCTAAGAATCTCGACCTGCTGGAAACCGATAGACCGGGTCGCGCTGCTCTCTACCAGCGGCGCGGGATCAATTCTTTGAGGCCGGCCTCATCCAGAGGTTGCAAGGGCTTAAAAGTAGTCGTCACCTGGTATGGTATTGACTCAGCTTTTTGGATAGCTAATCCGAGTTCCGTGAGATGTAAACAGAAGTCAGCTGGTATCCGCGGGGGGCGCTGCTCCTGAATCGCTAGCGCCAAGTCTGCAATCCCTCGTCCATAATCCATGTGATACCGGGCATATCGCCTCCTGATATTTGACTTTCTAACCGGCGGATACACCCTGGGATGCTTCCCCAGCAGGTTCTTTATGAAAGGATGCTCCTTGGTGATGGGATACCTCTCGGCGCGATATCTCAGGGAGGAGAACTTATCGAGATAAACTGGCGCCGAGTAGTTCCAGCATTCGTTCACTGTAATCACTCCAGCCTCTCCAACGATCTTCAGCTCGTGGTCAAATGGCGAGATTAAGCTGCATGTCAGTCGCGCCACCACGCCCGATTCGAAGGTGACGCAGGCAACGGAGAAGTCGGGAGTCGTTATCTTCAAGCGCTCGTCAGAAGAGATTGGCCTGTCGGGCCACAGGCATGCTGAAAAAGGCGTAATCGTCTTGGCGGGCCCAAAGAAGGCTGTAAGCAGACTCAGATAATACGCAGAATGTTCAACGGTAACGCCGACTTTAAACTCCTCGCGGTAATCGTAGGGCGCGCCCGACTCCGATCGCCATTGATGAGGCTCCGCGAGATGAAACGGACCGTCGTCAAGTTCGGCAAGAACGAGGCGGACCTCTCCGATCTCATTTTTGCGTAGGGCCTTCCACAGCGTCTGAGCCGTTTCGCCCAGCAAGTTACAGGGAGCGGCTGAAAGATAAAGACCTTTGGCCTCGGCCAGCTGTACTAGCTCCTTCGCTTGTGAAAAGTCCGTCGCCAGAGGCTTCTCTGTAAACAAATGTTTGCCGGCATTCAGGCATGCCCTGGATGTCTCGTAATGACTGGTCGAATTCGTCAGATTAAGCACCATCTCGATGCTGTCATCAGCCAACAGCTCATCTAAAGTCGGGTATAGTTTCACCGAGTGAAGATTGCAGAACTTGGAAGCGCGCTCCTGATCCCGATCGGCCGCGGCAACGACCTTCAAAAATGGATGCCACTTCAGGCAGAACAAATAATGGTCAGCGGTAAATCCGCAGCCTATAATCCCGATTTGCATGTTTTCTCCAGTTGGCGTCGAGGCGCCGTCAAGCTTTCTTTACCGGCCTTTCAATCTCACTAAGAATGCTTCCGGCGGGAGGGTGTACAGGATACGAAGTTAATGGATTGTCTGAGGG
>JANWJB010000207.1 GCA_025449575.1 Acidobacteriaceae bacterium | reverse complement strand
GCATCTGCATACTGTACTCAAATAAGTCGCAATTGTGACTCATGTAAGAGAACAGAAACAGAAAGGCCCTCATGCTGATCTCCTCCCCCACTCCATCCAATTGTCTCAGTATCTCCTTCTTGCTTTTCCGGCCCCGCTTTGCGGAGGTCCAATGAGTCCCCGCCGCCGGCACGCCGGAGGCCGGCCCCGTTCGTCCAGTTCCGTGCTCGACTTCGCCGAACGTTGGGGCATCTCAGAGAAATCCGCTCGACGCCTGGCGCCGCTCCGCCTCTCCGACGAGGCATTCGCAGTACTGGTAGCGGAGAGTAAACGCTTCCGCGCCGCGCAATTGCACCATATTCCCGCGCGCCCCAGGTACAACGGCGGGATGAGCGCCTTGGGCATGCGGAGCCGGGTGCCGGGCTGCCGCCGCCCGGGGATCAGCGCCGCTGCCGTGGACGGAGCGAGGGCATGAAGCCCGCCCGCGCCAAGACTCGCTTGGCCGCGGCGCGCCGCGAGCACATGCGCTGCCGCGCCATGGAGCGCTTTGGGCTGGACGCAGGCAAACTGGTCCGCCGGGCGCTCATCCACCAGGTGCAGACCGGCGAGGTGAAATTTGCCCGTAAGCTCACCCACTCGCGCACCGTAATTGTGACCGAATATGCCGGCCTGGAACTCACCTTCCTCTACAACGGGATACGCAAAGAGATTGTCACCTTCCTCCCCGCCGATGCGCGCGAGACAGCCGAGTGGCGGCAATCCGGCAAGAATGCCAGTCGCGTCAACCGCAGATGCGTTGCTCAAGGGCTACCGGCGACGGCTGCCGAGTACCCGGTTTGAGCGACGGTCGCCCCCTGCCCCGCAGCCCGGAAGCGGAAGCCGCCGTGCTCGGCGCACTGTTGCTGGACAATGCCCACTACCAGGCGGCTGCGGGATGCATCGCCGCCGCCGACTTCTCTCTGGACTCGCATCGCCGCATCTTCGCGCGCATCGGCGATCTGCTGGGCCGGGAGAGGGCCGCCGATATCGTAACCCTCTCCGAGGAGCTGCGCCGCACCGGCGAGATCGCCGCCGTGGGTGGAGTGGCCTATCTCTGCAGCCTTACCGAGGGGCTGCCCAGACGCGTGTCCATTGGCGAATACCTGCGCATCGTGAAGGAGAAATCCCTGCTGCGCCAGACGATCTCAGCCGCCGATCGCGTCGCCGCCTCCGCCGCGGAGCAGATCAACGCGCCCGAGGTGGTGCTGGCACAAGCTGAGGCGGTCTTTCACGGCATCGCCGGCCAGGCGGCGACCACCGGCCTGGAATCGGTGGCGGCGTTTCTGCAGGAGGCCTATCCGCGCATCGATAGCATCTTCGAGCGCAGCGCGCGCCAGGCAGGCATAGCGTCCGGCTTCGCGGCGCTCGACGCGCTCACCGCCGGCTTTCAACCGCGGGAGATGGCCATCATCGGTGCGCGGCCCTCCATCGGAAAAACGGCGTTAGCCTGCAACATCGCCGCGCATGCCGCGCTCGCGGGCAAAACGGTGGCCTTCTTTTCTCTCGAGATGCCCAAGCGCGCGCTGATCGATCGCATCTGCTGCGCGCGTAGCCGTGTCTCCCTGGAAGACCATCGCCACGGGCGGCTTACTCCCTGCCAAAAAGGCTATTTCCTGCAGTCGCTCGGCGATCTGGCCGCAGCGCCCCTTTACATCGACGATCAGCCGGAGCAGACCCCTCTGGTAATGGAAGCCAAGGCGGCCCGGCTGAAGTCGCAGGCCGGCCTCGATCTGATTCTGATCGATTATCTGGGGCTGGTGCGGCCGGAGACTCGCCGCAATTATGAAAATCGCGAGCAGGCGATTGCCGGCGTCAGCCGGGCCATCAAGGCGATGGCCAAGCGGCTGGAAGCGCCCGTGGTTCTGCTGGCGCAGCTCAACCGCGAACTGCACAAGCGCGCCGACAAGCGGCCCATCCTGTCCGATCTCCGGGAGTCGGGAGCCATCGAACAGGATGCCGACCTGGTGCTCTTTCTGCACCGCGAGGAGTATTACAACCGCGACGATCCGTCGCTCGCCGGTCAAGGCGAGATCATCGTCGCTAAAGCCCGCAACGGGCCGCTGGGAACCGTGCACCTGCACTATGATGCGCAGACCTGCCGGTTCTCAAACCCGGGGGAATAAAGCCTTCTACCCTGTTCCAGGGAAAAGCGGAGGCGGTGGAATCCCGGGCGCCGGGCCGCCGGCGTCACTCCGCGTGCAGCACGATGTGGAACAAAAGCAGGCTGGCGGTAGTGAAGATGACGTCGTATCCGGCGAGAAATTTGATCCAGAGTCCGGGGTCGGTTTCTCCGGTCAGGATGCCGCTGGAAGCCTGCACCATGCCTAGCAGCGCGGGAATAAAAATGGGAAAGAGCAGAAGCGGCAGCATGAGCTCGCGATTCCGCGTCCGAATGGAGAGCGCGGCAAAGAACGTCCCGTTGACCACCAGCGCCCAGGTGCCCAGCGGCAGCACTGCGGCGAGCAGCCAGCCCTGGCCGATAGGGTGCAGGTTGTAGAAGATGGCGAAGAGCGGAGCCAGAATAATCTCAATCACTGTAACAAAGAGAAAGTTGGCAACCGCCTTGCCGATAAATAGCGACGAGGCGGGGGCCGGCGTCATTCGCTGAGCATCCAGCACCTGATGCCGCAGCTCGCGTGCCCAAGCCTGGTTGAGCGCCATCACCGCAGCAAACAGAATGGCCACAGAAAGAATGCCCCCTGCGATTCTGCGCGAGGCCGCCTGCGTCGGGTCGAAGGCCAGGCTGAAGAGCACGACTACCAGCAGCGCGAAGAAGAGCATGGAATTGAGCGCGTCCTTGGAACGCCACTCCAGCCGCAGATCCTTGGCCAGGTGGACCAGTGCAAAAGGCCGGGTCATGCGCGCTCTTCCCCGCCGGCATCTTTCCTCAGATCGGCAAGAGCGGCTCCGGTAGCCCGGAGATAGTTCTCTGGCGAAAGCAGGATCTGGATGCCGCGCTGGCCGGCGGAAACCGATATGCAATCGAAGCCCTGGATCGTCTGGTCGGCGAAGGCGGGGAAACTCTTGCCGGCGCCCAGCACCGTCACGCCGCCGCGAATATATCCGGTGAGCGGCTGCAGATCCTTCAACCCCACCATTGCCGTCTTGCGTGCCCCGGTGGCGCGGGCCAGCTTTTTGAAATCCAGCTCCGCGTCTCCAGGGAGAACAGCGAAGGCATATTCCCCCGGACCGGTTGTGGTAAGCAGCGTTTTGAAGACCTGCTCGAGCGGCAAGCCGATTTTGCGCGCAACGGTTGCCGCGGTCAGATCGTCCGGATCCACCTCGTATTCGCGCATGGAGTAGGGTATGGCCATCTGGTCGAGAATGCGGGCGGCGTTCGTCTTCTTCATGCCGGGCTGGCTCCGGGCGCAAGTTCCGGCTGAATTGTTTGCGGGCTGGCGGGCGACAGCGCGGATTCCAATTCAGTAGCGGGCGCCGAGGCGGGCCCTGGAGCCGCCGACGTCAATCGGCCAGCCTCCATGGTGAGAATTTGATCGGCGAGGGGCGCTGCCAAGTCACGCTGATGAGTGGTAAGCACGATGCATCGGCCCTCGCCGCGCAGGCGGCCAAGCAGCAGCAGCATCTGGCCGGCGCTCCGGGCGTCGAGATTGGAGAAGGGTTCGTCGAGAAGGATGAGCTCGGGCTGGGAAAGCAGCACGCGGGCCAGGGAGACTCGTTGGCGCATGCCTTGGGAATATTGACCAACAGGGCGAGGCAGCGCCGGGTCCAAGCCCACCGTGTTCAGCGCCTCCTCTGGCGTCCATACCGGACGGCCGCGATACAGGCTGGCGAAGTAGCGCAGGTTCTCCGCCGCCGAGAGCTCGTCGTAGATCATGGGCGAATGGCTCATGTAGCCTATGCGCGCGCGCGCCGCGCGCAGCCGGTCGTCTTCGCTCCCACCACTTCCGCCCTTGTCCCGGCCGGGGTCCGCCGCAGCGGCCGGCTGCGGAAAGTATCGCACCACCCCGAGCGTCGGCTGCAGCAGTCCGGCGAGCACGCGCAGCAGCGTAGATTTGCCCGCGCCATTCTCGCCCAGCAGAACATAGCATTGGCCGGTAGAAAAAACGGCGGAAACCTGCCGTAGCGCGGGGAAGCGGCCAAACAGCCGCGAGACGTTCTCGAGTTGCACTGCGATTGCTGCCATTTGCCGAAGGATCTCTTTGGAGTATAGAACTCCGGCGGAAAGGGCCGCGTTCAGGAGGGAGGCGTGGGCTTACGGTTTGGCGGTGGCTAAAGCAGCAGGGGGAGCCAAGGAGGCGGTATGCGTGGTGGGCGCCGCCGTCTTAGCGGGAGCATATTTGGACGCGCACTTGGCCTGCAGCTGCGTGGCATGAAAAACTCCATCACGTCCCAGGGTGCCAATGGCCAGCGCCTGCGCATTGTCCTTAAAGGTATCCGGCGGCGGCTCCTGGCCGTCATAGTTCACCTTGAGCTTGCGCCCCTGCTCCACCAGAACAAACCGCGCGCCCGCGCCGCTGCGCTGAATGCTGCCCGGAGCCACGTCTCCGGCCACCCGCAGATGCCGGGTAAAGGCCTTGTTGCCCATCCCCTGAAGTTCAGAGATGGTGACGTAGTAGCTTTTGTTCGATTGCACTCCGGTGATCGCCAGGTAAGCGACCGCGCCGAGAATGACGGCGACGGCCACTGCGATGCGCAACGTCTGCGAATTGGTTTTCATAAGCACTCTAAGGTTAGGAGCCTCACGCCTCCGCCGTCAAGAACCAGTTCTATAATCTATCAAGCCGTGCCTGACCGACCGCATGGACGGTATTTCTCTAGAGGTGATCCCAATATGAGCGGCAATGGAAATGGTCAAAACAGCTTTTCGACACGGGAGATTCTCAATCCGCGCGCAGAGTGGATCGTCAAGCGGAAAGAGGAAGCGGCGCGTTCCGGCGATAGCAACATGTCCCAGATGCACTTTGCCCGCCAGGGCCGCGTCACCGAGGAAATGGCCTTCGTAGCGGCGCGGGAGAAGCTGCCGATACTTCTTGTACGGGATGAAATTGCCGCCGGCCGCCTGATTTTGCCTGCCAACATCAACCATCCGGAGCTGGAGCCGATGGGCATCGGCATCGCCACACGCTGCAAAATCAACGCCAATATCGGGAACTCCGCCGTGACCTCAAACATCAGGGAGGAATTGGAGAAGCTGCACACCGCGGTTGGCTTCGGAGCCGATACGGTCATGGACCTCTCCACCGGAGGCGACATTCCCGAGATCCGGGAGGCTATCCTGCGCCACAGCCCGGTACCCATCGGCACCGTTCCCATCTATGAGGCGCTCAACCGGGTAAAGAAGCTTGAAGATCTCAACATCGATGTTTATCTCGAGGTGATTGAGGAACAGGCTCAGCAGGGCGTCGATTACTTTACGGTTCACGCTGGAGTGCTCCTCCAGTATGTACCGCTGGTCGCCCGGCGCATCACCGGCATTGTGAGCCGTGGCGGGGCCATTCTGGCGCAGTGGATGACTCACCACCACCGGCAGAACTTCCTATATGAGCACTTCGACCGCATCGTCAAAGTCATGGCGAAGTACGACGTCAGCTTTTCGCTCGGCGATGGACTGCGGCCCGGCTCAATCGCCGATGCCAGCGATCAGGCTCAATTCTCCGAGCTGAAGACGCTCGGTGAGCTCACCCGGAAAGCTTGGGAGAGCGATGTGCAGGTGATGATCGAAGGTCCGGGCCACGTTCCGCTGGATAAGATCAAGGAGCAAGTGGACAAAGAAGTAGAGTATTGCTTCGGGGCGCCCTTCTATACCCTCGGGCCCTTGGTCACCGATATCGCTCCCGGCTATGACCACATCACCAGCGCGATCGGCGCTGCCATAATCGGCTGGCACGGCGCATCGATGCTTTGCTACGTCACCCCCAAGGAGCATCTGGGCCTGCCCAACGAAAAGGACGTGAAGGACGGCATCATCGCCTACAAGATCGCCGCCCATGCCGCTGACCTGGCACGGCACCGGCCGGGCGCGCAAGACCGCGACGACGCCATCAGCTATGCGCGATACACGTTTGACTGGGAGAAGCAGTTTGCTCTTTCGCTCGATCCGGAGACGGCGCGCTCCATGCACGACGAAACGCTTCCCGACGACTATTACAAGGAAGCGGCCTTCTGCTCAATGTGCGGTCCGAAGTTCTGCTCCATGAACTGGTCAAGCAAAGTGGATGCCTTCAACAAAGAGGTTCATGGACTGGAGAAGAAAGATCTGTCCAGCCTGATGGAGATGCAGGCCAAGGCTCTCACGGAAAAGAGCTAGAGGGGATCGCCGCTTATCTCACGGCCTCCAGCGTCGCTGCGGCGCGCTCCAGAGCGGCGGTCAGCACCAGCAACTGCTCCTGTGCGCGCACCGGGTCACGGGCATCGATGGCGTCGGCTACCCCGGGCAGCGGCACCGCCGCATAACCCGTGTATTCTCCCGGCGCATAGATAGTGTGCTTGTACCAGCTTCTGCCGGGAAGCCCCTGGGGCGAAAGCAGATCGCGCTCGACGGCGCGCAGCGCACCGTTGAGCGCGCGCAGATCCCCCTGCGGTGCAAGTTGCCGCTGGTAAGCCAGCATGGCCGCTGCGGTGAAGCGGTCTGCCGCCAGAAATGCAGGGGTGAAGTTGAGGCCGGCCAGCACCGGACCCGCGTCATGGCTGCGTATGCGCAGCACCTCCAGATAAGAGAGTATCCGCTTCCCGTACTCGGAATAGTCGAACGGAAGCACGTCGGCGTCGGCCATGTGCAGCGCTTCAAGACCTAATATGCGCGCCATCTGTTGTTCGTAGGCAAAGTTAGGATCGGCGTTCATCGTGAACCATGCATAATCATCGAACGTTGAATGATAGACGCCATACGGGCCGGTCGAGCCGACATCGGTTGAGGGCACGCCGAGGTGCTGCAGAAACGGCGTATAGTCGGAGCCGCTGCCCAGGTCGCGGACAGGCGGCCCGCTTCCCCGCCGGTCCACGGTTCCGGTGTCGTCAAAGGCATTGCCGGTCGAGCGCGTCTGGGCGTCCTCCGCAATCCAGTGCTGATAGACGGTCCCTCCGGCGGGGCTGGGAACCTCCATCGCGATCTGCCGTAGAAACTCGCGCAGCGAGGGCACGGCGGCGGCTTGAAAGCGATGGCCGGAAACAGCGACATCCGTGTTGAAATAAGCCACGGCATTGGCAAGTTGCCGCGCATGGTCCTCGGCCCATTCCGTCGAGCCGATCAACCCTTCTTCTTCCCCGTCCCAACTGCAAAAGTACATGGTGCGCTGCGGTTTCCATCCCTGAGCAAGCAGGGCGCCAATGCCTCGAACCGCTTCCAGCAGCGCGACTGTGCCGCTGCCCGGATCGGCCGCACCGTAGACCCAGGCGTCGCGATGGCTGCCGGTCACCACCCATTCGGCGGGAAGCTCGCGGCCCTCGATCGTGCCGATGACGTCCCAGAGCGGGCGCTCCGCATAGTCCATTTCTAGACGCATATGAACTTTGACCGCGCCGGCGCCGCCGAGATGATAAGTAAAAGGCAGCCCTCCCTGCCAACTCTTGGGTACAGCAGGGCCTCCTAGGTTCCTTAAAATGGGCGATGCGTCATGGTAGGAGAGCGGCATGGATGGAATAACGGGAAGAATCGCGGCCTGGGAGAGAGGGACCCGTTGGGACGCCGGCAGGTTCGGGCTGGAGGCAATACCCGGCGTGGTCGCGTCGCCCGCATACTTGAAGAGAAACTGCACCGATCCGCGCTGTACGCCGGTTGACGGGCGCCAGGGGCCGCGCGGATAAACGTCGCCCTGAAAGTATCCGTCGTCTTGCGGATCCGAGTAGATGATGACGCCGGCAGCCCCGCGTTGCTGAGCAATATAGACCTTTACCCCGCGAAAGTTGCGTCCATACCGTACCAGCACCAGCTTGCCACGTACATCGATATGCATTGCCTGCAGCAGGTCAAAGTCCTGCTTCCGCCCATAGTTGGCATAGACCACTTCTGCGGTCACGTCTCCCGATGGAGACGAACCATTGAAGGCGGGAAGAATACGCGGATCATTCTGATATGGGTCGTGGTCCACATGCTCGCGGCTGGGCCCGGTCATCAGCACTGTGCCGTCCGCCTTTTGAGCCTGCACAAAAACGCTCTTGGGCAGATTCATCCACCCCTTGTATTCAACAATCTTTGTCTTTAAGCCGGCTGCGCGGAATTTTTTGGCGACAAAGAGTGCGGTGGCGTAGTCCTCCGGCGATCCGGCGACATGCGGAGCGGAGGTTAGCGTCTGGAGATCCTTTTGCGCCTGCTTAGGATTCGGCACAGCCAAGAATTTGCGATCGATGCTTGCTTGCCCCGTGAAGTCGCGGTATCCGAAGATTTGAGAGGGGGGCGAGATTTGAGCCGGTGGCGCGGAGGAGTTCGCGGTTGGCGGGGGGGCGATGTGGGCGGCCGCGGCACCAGCGAAAGCTGATGCCTCGCACGCAAGCGCCGCGCCGGCCAACAGAACGACAAGGCATCCAAGGGCTGGTTTCAGGAGAGCAGCGCGTATGCCGCAGAAAGAATGCGCGAACCGAATCTTCATGCCGCCTTCCCCGGCGGCGCTGGATGCCGCTGCGCCGCCGCGAATTTCTGATCTTCCGCGCCCTTATTAGGCTAGGCCACTAGTTGCGTGCAGTGCGAGCAGCGCGTAGCGGCAAGGGGAATGTCGCTCAGGCACTGTGGGCAGGGCTTGGTCTGAGGGGGTGTGGTCGGCTGGGGAAAAAACCTCTGCATGAGGCTATTGACCGGCAACACGACGAAGAAGTACACCGCCGCGGCGATCAGGATGAAGGAGATCACAGCGTTGACAAAATCGCCGTACAGAAACTTTGCTCCATTCCACTGGAAGTAGAACCCGGAAAAGTCGGGCTTCTGAACCAATGCTGCGATGATTGGAGTGATCAGGTCCTTGACCAGAGCGCTCACAACCGTCCCGAAAGCAGCCCCGATGACGACGCCAATCGCGAGGTCGACTACGTTGCCGCGCAAAATAAAGCTGCGAAACCCCTTAAGCATGGCCTTCTCCTTTGGAAAAATTTTAAGAACCGTTCCCGGCTTGCAAATCGTATCTTAGCTCCTACTGGGGCTGTCAACGCTGAAAGCCGATGCGGCGCAGGGAGTTCCCTGATTACACCCAGTGCCCGTAGGGTGAGAGGAAGAGAAACAGAATCATCAGCAATGCGAGCAGATCGGAATAAAGGAGCACCATCACCGCGCCATGATATAAGTTCCAGCGCCGCTGCAAACAGCGCAGCGTCTCGATCATTCCCCAGACCGCCAAAAGCAGTGGAATCAGCTGCAATGGAGACGGACGGTCATCGGGAAAGCCCGAGATTGCAAAGGAGGAGGCGAGGGAAACCAATACCAGTGCCGTACCGCGAAGCAGAGAGCGATTTCGAAGATGAAAGGCCGAGAACGGCATGACGGATGGAACGGCAATAGACGCCTTCTGAAAAGCGTGACGCTCTCTACTGTACAGAAGTGGCGTGAGTCTGGTCATCCGGGAAGGAATTCGGGTCTTCCATCTCTGGCGCCAAGGGACGCCAGAGATGGTGAGGCCAGGAATCGTTCCGCCCCCGAGAGAAGCTAGGCAAGCGCCTCGCGGGTCATTTTGCCGTCGACCATGCGCCAGATCCCAAGCGGATTGCCGGCCTTCAATTCGTCCGGCAAAGCCGCCTCGGGAAAATCCTGGTAGGAGACGAGACGCGCGAAACGGAAGATGGCGCGGCTGCCAACTGAGGTCGAACGGCCGTCACTGGTGGCGGGAAACGGCCCGCCGTGGACCATCGCGTGCCCTACCTCGACGCCGGTGGGATAGCCGTTGAAGATCAGCCGTCCCGCCTTGCGGCTTAGAATCTCCAGCAGGTCGGCATACTCCGCCAGCTCGCTCTCCTCCGCATGGACGGTGGCGGTGAGATGCCCCTCCAACCCTTCGGCAATCTTCAACATCTCTTCCCTGCTCTGGTAGCGCACCAACAGCGAGGTGGGTCCAAAGACCTCCTGGCTCAGTTGGGGATCGGATAGGAAGGACTGCGCTTCGGCCAGGAAGAGGGCCGCGCGCGCCTTCGCGCCGGCGCTTTGGCCGGGATCCTCCCCTAGCGCGATCGCCGCGTTTCCGCCGGCGGTGCGCTGCTTGAGGGCCGCTGCATAGTGCGCGGCGATGCCCGAGGTCAGCAGCGTATGCGGCGCCCCTCGGCCGATTCGCTCGCTTAAATCATCCACGAACCCCTTGTCTCCGTTCTGCTGAGGCAGAAGCACGATTCCCGGCTTGGTGCAGAATTGGCCACCGCCAAGCGTGATGGAGTTTTGGAGGCTGGCGGCGATCGCGGCAGCCCGCTTCTTCAAAGCTTCGGGCAAGATGAAGATGGGGTTCACGCTGCCCATCTCGGCATAGCATGGGATCGGCTCCGGCCGTGCCGCGGTCAGCTTCATCAATGCCGTTCCGCCCGTGCGCGAGCCGGTGAAGCCCACCGCTTTCACCGCCGGATGCTGAACCAATGCCATGCCCACTTCAACCTTGGCATCGAAGAGCAGCGAGAACACACCCTCGGGAAGCTTGCAGGCGCGAACACTTTCACGCAGCAGTTGGCCGACCATCTCGCTCGTTCCGGGGTGCGCCGGATGCGCCTTGACGATGACCGGATTGCCCGCGGCTAGAGCCGAGGCGGTGTCTCCGCCGGCGACGGAGAAGGCGAGAGGGAAATTGCTGGCTCCAAAAACGGCGACCGGACCCAGTGGCTTGAACATGGAGCGCAGCACAGGCTTGGGAGAAGGCTTGCGCCCCGGGTCGCCCGAATCCAGACGCGCCTCCACCCATGATCCCTCCTCGGCGACCTGCGCGAAGAGGCGCAGCTGGTTGCACGTGCGCGCCATCTCTCCTTGTAAACGGAGTTCCGGCAGCCCGGTTTCCAGATTCGCCCGCTTCACGATCGCAGATGCTTCCCCTTCGAGGGCCGCCGCGATGTGGCGCAGAAAAGCGCCGCGCTCCTTTCCCGGGAGATTGCTGTAAACCGGAAATGCTTCCCCGGCAAGCGCCCCGGCCTTCTCTACGTCTGCCGGCGTGGCAGAATAGTACTGCGTCTCCACTGGCTGGCCAGTCGCTGGATTATCTACCCGAAACGCGACGCCCTTGCCGCCGTCATGAAATCCGATGAGTGAGATGCCCTTCAGTTCCAAATGCCGCTCCTTCACACCTTTGTCTGTTACCAGCTTAATTCAGCTTGGCAGATATATGCCGCCCGCGCCCAGCTTTCGCTTGCAGACTGCGGGTTGCCTGAAAACTCAAATAACGATTGGTGGCCGCGAGACGACTGCTTCATAATGCGAGAGGCCCCTTGTGCTCGCCCACCTAGAGGGGATTCACGGTACGGTGTCCCCCGAGGCAAACACACCATACGCGGCTTTTCCGTTAAAAAAGCCGCACTTCTCGAACCACGGAGGGGCATAGCATCGTGAATCCGCTCTAATGTCGGATTGCCAAAGAAAAAAAGCAGCCGGTCCGCATGGGACCGGCTGCAGTCTTTCCTTTGCGAGAGCGTCAACTAATTGCTGAACAGCAGCACTCCCGCCGTCTTCTCGTCGCCCACATCGGCAACCGGACGATAGAAGAGCTGATTGCTTTCCAGGTAGACCTCCAGGAAGGCGGGCCGTTCCGTGATGCCGCCGGCAATCAGCGCCTCTGAGAGCGGATCCTCCAGATACCGCTGCAAGGCGCGGCGCAGAGGACGCGCTCCATAGCTGCGGTCGGTCAACGTCTTTTCCAGAATCCACTTCTTGGCTTCTTCCGTCACCGAGATGGTGATCGCTTTCTGAATCAGATTTGCGTTGAGTTGCTGAACCAGCAGCTCGAGAATCTGGATCAGGTCGGCATCGGACAGGGACATGAAGATGATGACCTCATCCAGGCGGTTCAGGAATTCGGGATTGAAGGTCCGCTTCACCTCGTTCTTGACCAGTTCCTCCATCTTTTCGACCACCAGATCTTCGCGGTCCGATTGGAAGCCGAGCCCCTGCTTCCTCTGCAGATGGCGAGCTCCGATATTCGAAGTCATGATGATGATGGTGTTCTTGAAGTCCACCGTATTGCCCAGCCCATCCGTCAATTGCCCGTCTTCAAAGACCTGAAGCAGGATGTTGAAGACATCAGGATGAGCCTTCTCGATTTCATCCAGCAGCACCACGGAGTAAGGCGACCGCTTGACGCGCTCGGTAAGCTGGCCTCCCTCCTCATAGCCCACATATCCCGGAGGCGAACCGATGAGCTTGGAGACAGAGTGCTTCTCCATGAACTCCGACATGTCGAAGCGCACCAGAGCCTTCTCACTGCCGAAGAGGAACTGAGCCAGGGTGCGCGCCATCTCCGTCTTGCCGACTCCGGTGGGACCGAGAAACAGAAACGAGCCGATAGGCCGGTTGGGAGACTTCAAGCCGGCACGGGAGCGCCGAATCGCACGAGAGAGCGCGGAGATCGCCTTGTCTTGCGAAATTACGCGCTTGTGCAACTCCTCTTCGACGCGCAGCAGTTTCTGCGTCTCTTCTTCCTTGATGGAGCTGATGGGCACGCCGGTCCAGCGGCTCACTACATCCTCGATGTCCTCACGCCCCACGATGCCTGCAGTCGAGTCATCCAGGTGATACTTGTCGCGGAGAGCGCGCAGGTTCTCGCGCTCCTTCCGTTCCTCATCGGAGTAGAAGCGGGCCTTTTCAAATTCGTGGTTGGCAATCGCATTCTCCATGCGGTGCACAATGAACTTGATCCGCTTCTGCACCTCGGTGATTTCCTCCGGCAGCGAGGTCTGGCGCAGCTTCACGCGGGCCCCCGCCTCGTCGATCAGGTCAATTGCCTTGTCGGGCAAAAAACGATCCGGGATGTACCGGTTGGAATGCGTAACAGCGAAATTGATCGAGGCGTCGGTGTAGCTGACCGCATGGAACTTTTCATAGCGATCCTTAATGCCCATGATGATCTTGATCGCATCCTCTTCATTGGGCGGCGGCACCTTCACAGCCTGAAAGCGGCGCTCCAGTGAGCGGTCCTTTTCAATCGACTTGCGATATTCGGCCGGCGTGGTTGCGCCAATGCACTGAATCTCGCCACGGGAGAGTGCCGGCTTGAGTATGTTGGCCGCGTCCAACGATCCCTCGGCCGAGCCGGCGCCTACAAGCGTATGCAATTCATCGATAAAGATGATGGAGTTTTGATTCTCCATCAACTCTTTCATAATCGTCTTCAGGCGCTCCTCAAACTGGCCGCGGTATTTCGTTCCAGCGACGATCAGAGAGAGGTCGAGGCCAAGCACGCGCTTATCGGCGAGAAAGCTGGGGACGTCTCCGTCGGAGATGCGCTGCGCCAGACCCTCGACGATAGCCGTTTTGCCCACTCCCGGCTCGCCGATGAGGACCGGATTGTTCTTGGTGCGGCGGCAAAGAATCTGGATCACCCGCTCCAATTCCTGATCGCGGCCGACCAGGGGATCCAATTGATTGTCCATGGCAGCTTGCGTCAGATCGCGCGAAAACTCGGCCAGCAGACTGGATTCACGGTTGCGCTGCGACGGCGGCGCCTTGTCCTGCGCGGCGCGAGCCAACTCTTCACGAATCGCGAGCAGCTTCAATCCTCTCTCGTGAAGAATCTCGGCGGCAAAACACTTCTCCTCCCGCAGCAGGCCTAGCAGCAGGTGCTCGGTGCCGATGTGCTTGTGCGAAAGCCGCTCGGCCTCTTCAGCCGCATAGGCGAGCACCCGCTTGCACTCATTCGATAGGGGTAAATCGACGGAAGTGGAAACCTTCTCCCGAATGGTCGTGTGTCCTTCGATCTGCTTGCGAATCGAGTCCACCGACGCATGGGAACGGAGAAAGCGGTTGGTCAGCGCCTTATCCTCGCGCAACAGCCCGAGCAGCAAATGCTCGGTCTCGATGTACGGGGAGCCGAACTGGCTAGCTTCATACCGCGCAAAGAAGATCACCCGCCGCGCTTTTTCTGTATACCGTTCGAACATGTTCCCCCTTGAAAAACCTTCCGCTGCTCTTCGGATCTCGCTGCGATCTTTCGACCGGCTGCCGACTCCTAACAAGCCTCGAACGGCCTTCGAGCTTTCCCGCCTTCCCGCGGCCGGACCAGCCGCTAAGGAAGACTCCCAGGGTGGGTGCGAAGAGGACCCTATTCAAGTCTTCTATGCGTCCTGCAGCGGGAGAGAAAATCCCTCTCAAGTCGCAGGTTCCATCCAGTTTTCCCGGCTTTCCGCTCTATCGACGGCGCCCCGGGCATTCCATTTGCTACACCTCCTCAAGCCCGCTGTGGAGGCATCTCCTCAATGCGCCCTCGCTCCAAGCGCAGAACGCGCCCACAACGGCTCGCCAACGCCTCGTTGTGGGTTACCAGAATCGAGGTCAAACCATAGCCGGCATGCAGGCGCTCAATTAAGTTGAACACGGCATCGGCCGTGCGGTTGTCCAGATCCCCCGTCGGCTCATCGGCCAGCAGGAGCTGGGGTTTGGTGATCAAGGCCCGGGCCAAAGAGACACGCTGCTGCTCGCCGCCGGAAAGTTCCCCGGCCCTGTGTTCCGACCGGTCCGCCATTCCAACTTCAGCGAGCCAATGCCGGGCTTCTTCAAGAGCTTTCTTCTTAGACTCTCCCCTGGCCAAAAGAGGCAAGGCGATATTTTCCCCGGCGGTGAACTCCGGTAGCAAGTAATGAAATTGCCACACATAGCCGATCTCGCGATTGCGAAACTCGGCCGACTGCTTGGGCGACAGTGAGGTCAAAAGAGTTGAGGCGCAGTATACGTCACCACTCGAAGGACGATCAAGCGCTCCCAGAATATGCAAAAGCGTGCTCTTCCCCGCGCCAGATTGCCCCATCAGCGCCAGGAGTTCGCCGCGCCCCACCTCGAAATTGATGCCCTCGAAGAGAACCAGCTTTCCGCGTCCGGTGGCGTACTCCTTCCGCAAGTCCTTTACTGAGAGCAGCGGCGGCACGTCTTGCGGGGTGTCCAAGGAACCCAAAATTGCAGGCATAGCTCCAGCACCCCCACCACCTTTTGCTGCGGATTGGGTACCCGATTCCATACCTACCTCTTATCATCCCTGAACCCTGTTGCGGAAGCGATTCGTGGTGCTGGGTTCCCAAAATAACAAACCCGGCGAAGATCTCCGGTTTGGCTCTCAACCCCCCTTGCCTGTGTTGGATGCGTGAGAGTCGCCGTTCGATCCAGGCTCGCCTTTGGGGTCACTCATAGCGCAAGGCTTCGGCGGGCAGAATCTTGGATGCGGAATAGGAAGGATAGAGGGTCGCCAGCAGGGATAGACCCAGCGAGACAGCGGCCACGATCAGACCGTAGATCCAGCGGACCGCAAACGGAAGATAATCTATTGAATAAACTTCCGCGTTTAAGCGAATGAAATGATAGTGCCCTCCGAGCCAGGAGAGCAGGTACCCGGCGACCAAGCCGATAGCTGTGCCGATCACCCCGATGAGCAATCCCTGGAACAGAAAGATGCGGCGCACCTGCGACGCCGAGACTCCGAAAGACATCATGACCGCGATGTCGCGCGTCTTCTCCATGACCATCATGGTAAGCGCTGTCAGGATGTTCAAGGCGGCAATGCACACGATCAGCCCGATGATGATGAAGGTGACAATCTGTTCGAGCTTGAGCGCGTTGAACAGCTGGCGATTCTGTTCCATCCAGTTGGTGGTGAGGAATCCCGGACCGGCCGCCTGCTCGATCTCCCGCCCAATCTTGTCAGCGCGATACATATCATCGACCTTGAAGGAGATCACGGAGACCACGTCGGGCTCGCCAAAGAGGCGCTGCGCGGCAGCCAAGCTCACGAAAGCCCAACTGGAGTCGTATTGGTAAAAGCCGGAATGAAAGATGCCAACAACGCGGAAGTACTGAAACTTGGGAATCAAGCCCACGGGCGAGAGCTCTCCCTGAGGACTGGTGATCATGATGGTCGACCCCACCTTGGCGTCCAGAGTCTGGGCCATGTCGTAGCCGATCACAATGGGGGGAATCGCAGGCGGGCTCGTTCCGGGCGGACGAGGCTGCAGCGGCTCCACGCTGCCCAAGGTAACGCTGGAGAGCAGATCGCTCACCTGGCGCTCGCGGTCGGGGAGGATGCCCTCAATCAAGGCGTAGCCTGCGCGCGCGCCATTGGAAGCCATCACTCCCTCGTAGAGTCCCGGCGCGGCCGCCTTCACATGCGGCAGACGGCGAAGCCGTTCATCGAGAGTTCGCCAGTCGCGAATTCCATCGTCTGCGACACGCATCAGTTGCACGTGGGCAGTCGAGCTGAGCAACCGCCCCTGTAAGTCGCGCTGCATCCCATTGGTGATCGCCAACGCGATGATGAGCGAGGCGACGCCCGCCGCCACTCCCACAATGGAGATGATGGTAATCACCCCCACTACCGCTTGGCGCCGCTTGGCTCTCAGGTAGCGGGTGGCGACAAAGAACTCCAGGCTCATGCTAATGAACCACCGTTTTGGCGGCGCTCACATTGCCATACCGATCATAGGCGCGGACAGTGACCAGATGCTCGTTCTCATCTGCAACCGGCTGTGGGTCCGCCGCGGTCGCGCGCACCGGCGGCTTGAGCGGAACGGAGATTTGGTAGCGCTCGGTCAAGGCATCGGAGAGCCTGCCCACCGGATCGATGTACTGCCAGGGCCCGGCGTCGATTGAATATTCGGCATGCGCAATAGGTGAAATCGCGTCCGCGGCTTGGAAGCCGATGTCCACGTTGCCATTTTCAATCTTGGCAGTGAGGGCGGAAAGGACCGGAGGGGTGGTGTCGATCACAAAGTGGTCGCTCAGTTGCTCTCCCGTCAGCGCCCCGCCGGGGGGATGCGATGGAGCATCGCTGGCGACAATTTTTGCACGGTACCCGCCATCGGGAAGCCGGTTGGAGTCGAAGGTATAGAAAGTCCGTTTTAATCCTGCTTCCAGCAACCGCCAATCCTTCTCCCCATCGCCGCGTATGTAGACGTCATAGACTAACTGGTCCCCATTGCTGTCGTGGGCGGCCCAGCGGACGGTAACCGCGGTGCGATCCTTGAAGCCTGCGAGCGGACCTGTCGCGTCCCCCTCCGCGCTGGTGATGATGGGTTGCCCGGAGGTCAGATTGATGGTGACCGGCTGGGGCTGCTGCCGCTCCGCTCCGCTACTGTTCGTCCGGACACCGGGAGCCACCGCTACCGTATCCACGACGGGCGCGATATTCACCGGCAGAAAGTTGATTCCCACTGAGCTCAAGCGGGCTCCCGGCTGCAGCACCGCCTTCCACTGCACAAAGCGCGCAGCGGGAGCCGGCAACCTTGCGCTCTTGGAAGTAACCCTCTGCCAAGGGCTCCAGTTTCGTTCGGGGTTCTCGACATTGCCGGAGCGGGCAAAGAGCTGATATGGACCAGATGCGCCATTGTCGTTGGCATTCACCTCAGCACGGCCCCAAGTGGAAAATGCCCCGGCATCGAAAACATCGCTCTGGTAGCTTCCTTCCGCCGGCCGGTCGCCCAGCATATATAACCGGCCGGTATTGCTGGTGGCCACCCATGTTCCCCCCGGAGCCTTCGCAAAGGCCATCACCTGCCCTGAAGTTGCGCGGGCGAGGTCGGCATAAGAGCCATCCTCGCCGATGCGGTAGATCTTTCCCCGGTTTCCAGTGGCCGCCAGCAATCCCTGGGGCGTCTCCTCCAGGGCGTAAACCACGTCTTGCCCGGAGGCCCATAGCTTGCGCGGGGCGCCCTGGCTGTTGAGCTCATCCACCTCCGAGCCCTCGGGAATCACGCCATTGTTCCGGGAGGCCTGCACCGAGCCCGGCGAGATAATCGTAATTGTCGCTGTTACGGACACATTTCCCTGCACCGGCAGTGGGGGGAGCGAGCTCTTGCTCTTCTCCCCGACGGAGGCTACATAAATCCTCCCGTCGGGAGCCTCCGCCAGCGACGTTACCTCGCGCTTCGGCGCGTCATAGATCACCATCCCCTTGCCGTCTTTTCCAATCCGGTATACCAAGCCCGTGCCGTCGCTGCCCGCCAACAGATTGCCATTGGGCTCAAACAACAGGCAGCGGATGTGCTGCTCGTCGCTCAAAAAAAATAGCTCCGGCTTGGCGTTCGGCGTTCCTACGCGCACCCGGTAGATGGCCGCCGGCCCTCCCGTGGCGATGTACAGCGCGCCTTGTTTGTCGAATGCCAGGTCCCAGATGTACTTGACTTGCTCTTTAGGCTTTTCGGCCTTGGGTTCCTTACTTGCGGAAGCTGCGGCCAGGGAATCGCCCGGCTTCTTCTCCGGCGCGCCGCTCCCCGCGCTTGAAGCCGCGGTAGCCTCCGGAGCCGTTGCCGGATCAAAAACCACCGCCGCGGTCGCTTCATTCAGATTCGACTGATTGGGGCCGATGCGGTAGACCTTTCCGCTGGGCAGCGTGGCGGCATAAACCGATCCGTCCGCCGCTACGGCCACCGCCTGCACCGAGAGATCCCGGGTGGAGAAGAGCTTGGTGGACTTGCCATCCGGCGAAACCTTGAGCACGGTGGCGGGCGAACCCGTGGCGAGATACGCATTCCCCTGCCGGTCGGAGGCGGCGGCCCAGAGATAGGTCGACGGAGTCAGCAGCACCGAACGAAGTTCGGGTGCCGACTCCAGATAGCCATCGCTCAGGATGGCGACATTTTGCGGCTGACCCTTTTCAAACTCATCATATTGGGACTGCAGCCACAGCTTAGTGCCCTGCGCCGGTAGAATTTGCGGCGAAAAAAGGAGAAAAGCGGCGGAGGCCGCAACGAAGATGCTGCGCATCATGATTGAAAACAGTCTACAAGAGCGTTCCCGCTTGAGCGGATATCTTTAGTTGGCCAGCACGGCGCGATAACGCAGGTGGTTCTTTCTTACCTTGTTCAGCGCGTCGTTCACCTTGGACATGGGGAAGAGTTCCGTCATCGCCTGGATCTTGTGCCGAGCCGCCACATCCAGCATCTCCGCCAGCATGCGCGGGCTGCCAATGGGGCTGCCGGTGATCGCCTTCTGGCCCATCACCAGAGGAGCAATGGACACCGCCGGCGGGGCGGGCGGCACACCGAGGAAACAGAGCGCGCCGGTGGGCCGCAGGGCGGCTATATTGGCGTTCCAGTCCTGATCGTTGTTGATGGTGGAGAGGATTAGATCGAAGCAGCCACCCAGATTCTTCAGCGTCTTGCTCTCCCGGGTATTGACGAAGTGGTGAGCCCCCAGGGAGCGTGCCTCTCCCTCCTTGGCCGGAGAGGCGGAAAAAGCGGTGACCTCGGCTCCGAAGACGCGGGCGAACTGCAAAGCCAAGTGCCCCAGGCCCCCGATTCCGATCACGCCTACGCGCGAGGAGGGATTAATGCCGTGCCTGCGCAGCGGATTGTAGACGGTTACCCCGGCGCAAAGCAGCGGCGCAGTGCGCTCGCTCTCCAATCCATCGGGAAGCGCAACCACGAAACGCGCGTTCACGCGCACCCTTTCCGCATACCCGCCATTGCGATGCACACAGGTGCCCTGGCTGTCTGCGCAGAGGTTCTCTTCTCCCTGCAAACACCACTCGCAGTGGCCGCAGGAGCCGGCCTGCCAGCCCACGCCCACACGATCGCCGGCATTCAGTCCCAAAACAGCGGAGCCTATATCGGTAATCTTGCCCACGATCTCATGCCCGGGAATGAAGGGATACTGGCTGATTCCCCAATCGTTGTCGATAAGGTGAATGTCACTGCGGCAGATGCCGCAATGAGTGATCGCGATCTCCACCTCATTCTGTTTCAGATCGCCGGCTTCGTATTTGTAAGCCAGAAGTTCGGCGCCTGCCGCGTGGGCTGCAAATCCATTGATCAAAGGCATAAAAGTTCGCTCAATCCGGGGGACGAGATCCAAATCTAGCGGAGCCGGAGCCGCCCACCTACTCGACGTCGAGGAAGACGACCTGCAGTCCGGTTAGCATGGCATCGACTGGGATAGATGTTACCGGAACAACCGACTCGCCGTTGAGCGACATTTCACGGTTGGACCGTAGCGGCTCCAGAACATTGGCCATGGAAAGAGGAATGGACTGCAGGGTATGCCCATCCACCACCGCTTGCGGATTCGGCAGCAGCAGGCTGACATAAAGCACATCTTCCGCGTGCGCAGCATTGAGTTGCTGGATCGCACCGCTCAGATTGCTGGGTGCGGCGATTCCCGGGTAGGAGCTGGTAAGACGGTCCAGTGTGGCTCCATCGCTGAGCAGAATGCGCAGTCTCCCGGCCGGAAGCGTCGGCGGCAGATGGACCGGAATGCGCAGGTTTCTCGGCTCGCCCTGGTAGGGTCTGAGCGTCGCCTCGAGCATGACCGTATCTCCTGGCCGAGCCGCGGGCTGCGTGGCCTGCGCGGTCTCGATCGCCATGCTGCGGCGGCCCGGGAGCGCGTCCACGTCGATATCAACGCTTCGAATGCCCTTCACGCGAGCCCTGTTGGCATAAATCTCCGCAAATCGCTGGCCCACGATCATGGCGGCGCGTGCCGCGGAGGCAACCTGATCGGTCGGCGCCGAAAACGAATTCAACTTCAACGCCGGGTATCCGTCAATGTCGACGTCTCCGTGAACGGCATAGGTAAACTCCGCTCCATAGTCGTTTGTTTCAGTCAGCGCGTTGTAGAGCGAAACCATCAGCGCGCTTGGTGTGAGCGTAGGATCGTCGATCATTCCTACGTGCAACGTGC
>JANWJB010000206.1 GCA_025449575.1 Acidobacteriaceae bacterium | reverse complement strand
CCCCAAAGATCTAAGGATTCATCGGTAACTTCTTCATTATCTCCCAGCCCGATAAACTGTTCGATGCAGCGCGCGCGGCCGCCTGTTCCGTTCAACCCCTAAGCAGATACCTTGATGCGATTTCTCTCGGAAAATTTTCCAAGCGTCGAATGGACGTTGGAGCAGCCGATAATTTCGCCCAAGCAGGCGCATGTCCGGGTGTGGCCGGAGATGCTGGAGCCGCTGCGGCAATCCGGCTGGCGCAACTACTCCCTCTTCCTGCGCCCGGACGGCTTATTGGTGGGGTAGATGGCGGGCTATTTCGAGGCCCTGCAGGGAGGCGGAGCAGATGAAAACATGGCCGCACCGGAGGAGATCTTCCACATGGAATAAAGCCTTTTCATCTTTTCGCGGCCCAGGACGCTGTCACAGCAACATCTGCTTCATGCAGCGCAGCGCCTGCCGGGTACGCTCCTCATTCTCGATCAGTGCGAAGCGCACATGGTTGTCCCCGTGCTCGCCGAAGCCGATACCGGGACTCACGGCCACTTTGGCCTCCGTCAGCAGCTTTTTTGCGAACTCCAACGAACCCATGCTTCTGAAGCGCTCGGGAATGGCCGCCCATACGAACATGGTCGCTTTGGGCAGCGGCACCTGCCAGTTCATGGCGTTCAGACCCTTTACCAGCACGTCCCGGCGCCGCCGGTAGGTATCGCAGATCTCGTTCACACAGTCCTGCGGCCCTTCCAGAGCCAGGATCGACGCCACCTGGATGGGAGTGAAGGTTCCATAATCGAAGTAGCTCTTGATCCGGCCTAGGGCCCCTACCAGCTCGCGGTTCCCCACCATGAAGCCGACCCGCCAGCCCGGCATGTTGTAACTCTTCGACAACGTGAAGAATTCGACGGCAATCTCTTTCGCCCCTGGCACTTCAAAAATGGAGGGCGCGCGGTAGCCGTCAAAGACAATATCGGCATAGGCCAGGTCATGCACCAAATAGATATTGAACTCCCGGCACAATGCGACCACCCGTTCGAAGAAAGAGAGATCGACGCACTGCGTGGTTGGGTTGGCGGGGAAATTGAGAATCAGCATCTTGGGCCGCGGATACATCAGCGGGATGCTGTGCTCCAGCTCGGCCAAAAACTCGTTGGTGTCGTGCACCGGAATGCCGTGAACGTTGGCTCCGGCTATCACCGGACCATAGATGTGAATCGGGTAGCTGGGGCTGGGCACCACCACCACATCGCCGGGCTCCAGAACCGCCAGACACAAGTGCGCGATGCCCTCTTTGGAGCCGATGGTCACAATGGCCTCGCTCTGGGGATCGAGCTCCACCCCATAGCGCTTGCCGTACCAGTTGCAGATGGCGCGGCGCAAGCGAGGGATGCCCTTGGACAGGGAGTAGCGATGCGTCGCCGTCTTGCCGGCGGCTTCCATCATCTTCTCGACGATGTGCCTCGGCGTAGCTCCATCGGGATTGCCCATGCCGAAGTCCACGATGTCTTCACCACGCGCGCGCGCCGCAGCTTTCATCTCCCCGGTGATGTTGAAGACGTAAGGCGGCAGCCGTTTGAGTCTGGAAAATTCCTGCATTCGACCTCATCCCGCGCACAGAGCCTGTTCACCGTTGGCTCTGCGCCGCGTTCCGTGATTATTGAATCCGTTCAAAGCGGTAGTGCGCTTCTTTGAGTGCCGCGGTGATGGTCGCGATGTGCGCGGCGCCGCGGGTTTCAAGCGTAATGTCGATGACCGTATCGCCCAGGTTCACGCCATAGTAGGCGCGGTTGTGGAGCGTTTCAACAATGTTGGCGCGCTGATCGGCAAGAATCGCCGTCAACTGGTGCAGTGCGCCGGGGCGGTCGGTGAGATGAACGCGGATGCGCACCCGCCGCCCATCCTTCACCAACCCGCGCTCGATGATGCGGGCCAGCAGGCTGACGTCGATATTGCCGCCGCAAACCAGGACCGCCGTCTTTTGCCCCTGCAGCGAAGTCTTGCGTTGCAACAGCGCCGCCAGCGCCACCGCTCCGGCTCCCTCAGCCAGCGTCTTCTCTTTTTCCAGCAGCGCCAGAATGGCGTTGGCGATCTCCTCTTCATCCACCGTGACCAGCTCATCGACAAAACGCTGCACCAGCGGCAGGGTAAGCTCTCCGGCGCGGCGCACGGCGATGCCGTCGGCGATGGTCGCCTCGGCCGGCAGCGTGACCGGCTCCCCCTTCTCTCTCGCCCGCAGCATGGAGGGAAGCCGCTCCGTCTGCACTCCAATCACGCGAATGGCGGGATTGCTTTCCTTCATGGCGCAGGCGACTCCGCCGATCAAGCCTCCGCCGCCCACCGGCACCACCACCGCCTCCAACCCGTGAACCTGCTGCAGCAACTCCAGTCCAATGGTTCCCTGTCCGTTGATCACGGCCGCGTCGTCGAAGGGATGCAGGAAAGTGGCTCCCTCTTCGCGCGCGCGACGCAGCGCCTCATCGCAGGCCTCGTCGTAATTGGCTCCGTGGAGGATGACCTCCGCGCCAAACTCCCGGGTCGCCGAAGTCTTCACCAGCGGCGTCATCAGCGGCATCACAATCTGCGCTCTGATTCCCCGCTGGGTGGCATGGTAGGCGACTGCCTGCGCATGATTGCCGGCGCTGGCGGCGATCACGCCGCGGCGCTTCTCCTCCTCGCTAAGGGTGAGAATCTTGTTCAGCGCGCCGCGCTCCTTGAACGCTCCGGTACGCTGCAGATTGTCGAGCTTGAGGTAGATCTCCTGGCCCGTCATGGCGGAAAGATCCGCCGATCGCTGGCAGGGAGAAAAGCAGATAAAGTCCCTGATTCTCTCGTGGGCACGCTGGATCTCGAGCAGAGAAACCTGGGTCATCGTCTTTCACCGCCGCGTCGGGCTGCGCAGCGTTTCACATCCCTGGACTCCATGCGATCCCTTCCCTTCTTCCTGTCGCTTTCTGTGAACCTTCAGTTCTAAAAGCGAAAAGCCACCAACCCGGCGGGTGGTGGCTTTTCGGAACTCGATCCGTTCGGAAGCCTACGTCCCCGCATCTTGGGCTGGATTGGTAATTCGCGCCGCGAACTTCGCTGCGGCAGGCGCATCGGCGGCACGGTCCGGCCGCGGCAACTGCCGGGAGGGGCACGCTCGCGCTGTGGAATTCCAACTCATGGCTCCTCCGAATGGATATCAGACAAACAGACCGAGCGTCAAGAATGGCGTCCTGCGCCGCGCAGAGCCGAATCCACTCCCGCCTCCAGCTCCAGCACCCGGCCGAAGAGCCAGAGCGCGTCGGAGAGGCGGTTCATGTATGGCAAGAGGTGCTCTCCGGCGGAGGGATCGCCCTGGAGCAGGCGTACGATGTGGCGCTCCGCGCGGCGGCAGACGGTGCGCGCGACGTCGTAGGCAGCCGCCGCGGGAAGTGCGCCGGGAATTGACCAATCCGACAGGATGCCCGGCCGCGCCTCGATCGCGTGAACGATCTCCGTCAACCCGTCCACATCGGTCGCGTCCATCGCAGGCCAAGCGCGGCGCGGCTCCGCTCCACGGCTCTCCGGAGCCACCGCCAGCGCGCCGGCCACCCGGAAAAGAGTCTTCTGAATCTCTTCCGTCCAGCGCTTGATTTCGTCATTGCGGCAGAGGCTGCGCGCCAGTCCGAGAGTGGCATTCAACTCGTCTACGGTGCCATATGCCTCGACGCGAAGATCCGCCTTGGAAACCCGGACGCCGCCCATCAGGGAGGTTTCGCCCCCATCGCCCAGCTTGGTAGCAATACTCATCGCATTCTCCCGCTCCAGACCATTGTGACACTGTGCAGCCGCCCTTTATCGGATGGGACGGGTTCCGAGCCCCGCCAAGGCACGGCATTGGGACCTGAGACGCCCTGACACGATTGCGACAAAGAGATATGCCGGCCTTTCTACTTCCACCTCCACGACTCTCCACCAAATGAGATACGCATCCCGCCCCGGAAAGTAAAGGGCAGCGCGGGATAGCCGAAAACCTCGCCGGCATGCTGGCTCAGCAGGTTTTGGAAGCTGCTCACCAAGGTCACCCGGCGGCTCGCTGCGTAGCTAACCCCCAGATCGATCCGCTGATACGAAGGATCGAGATTGCGATTCGGCAACAGCATGGTAGGCAGATAGTTCGCGTCATAGGAGAGAAAGTCGGTGTCGTCGCGGCGGCCGACCAGGGTTCCTGTCAGCAGGCCGCTCCAGCGAGAGCGGTTGTAACTCACGCCGAAGTAGCCGCTATGCGGCGCGCGGCGAAAGGGCCGCGCTCCCGCCAGCGGTGAGTCGGCTCCGATTGGGATATCGGGGAAATTCGGGTTGAAGGAAGGTCCTATGGCATCGCTGGAAAACGAGCGCTGCACCACCGCATCGAGGTAGGTATATCCGCCGCGGGCAAACCAGTGGGAGCCGAGGCGCTGCTCCGCCTCCAGGTCCACTCCCTGCGCCCGGAAGGCCTGCGAATTCACCGTAGCGCCATAGGGCGCATTCGCCACGATGGGAGCCGGTACGCCCAGCTCCGTCAACCCCTGCTGCGGGATGTACTCGATGCCGTTGGTGTATTGGCTGTGAAAGAGCGTCAAGCTGATCCTGCCGCGACCATTCTCAATGGTCTGGTCGACTCCGCCGTCGAAGCTCCGCGAGTTCTCCGCCCCGATCTGCGAAACGTGATATTGGGAGATCAGCTGGGGGCCATTGGGCAGGCTGGAGAGCAGTGTATAGAGCGAAGTCTCCTGGTCAAAGAGAGCGGGCTCCTTGATTCCCTTCCCGAAGCTCGCGCGCAGCTTGGTGAGATTGCCTCCGCGGTCCACCAGATCGAAGGCCAGCGACGCGCGTGGCGTTGCGGCAACGCCGAAGAGGGGATTTCTCTCGATACCGCTGCCCACCACGTAATGCAGCCGGCCGAAGAGATCTCCCGCTACTTGAAGGGTGTAGTCGTAGATGCCGCGATGGGTCGACTCAGACGATGGGCCGCCGGAGTAGCCGCGCTCATCTTCATATTTGAAGCCGAAGAGCCCCGTCGCATGAACGCCAAGACGCAGTACCGACTGCGCCGAGACAAGGTCGCGGTCCGTCGAGGCGGCAAAATAGTTCGGATAACTCTCCAAGTACTGGTACTGCGCTTGCCCGGAGACGGTGTACCCGTTGGCTCCCTTGACAGTCACCGGAGCGCCTAAATATCCGAGCAGATCGCCATATTCGTCATACTGAGGAATGCCCGTCGGGCTGAAGTCGCTGTAGAGCGAGCGCAGCCGCATTAGGCCATAGCGCACGGTATTGCTCCAGCGCGTGGTGGTTTGGCTGTCAAAAGCCACGCCGGCGTATGCATGCTCGTATGCCTGCTTCGCATTGTCGGCAATGCCATAGAGCAGCAGGGCGCTGGGCAGCCCGGTTGCGGCGCGATCGTGATGAATGGTGGCGCGCAGGCTGTTGGCCGCATCGATCGACCAGCCGAAGTTGCCGGTGAAGTTTCCATTGTGAAAGGCGTCGCGTGGGATCGAGTTGGAAGTGTCGAAGCGCGAGTAGTCGGTGAAGTAGTCGAAGGGCCGATAGCGGCCGCTCAGCGTCCCTTCCTGGTGATAGGTGCCGAAGTTACCACCTTCCGCGAGATAGTCGAACTGCGGCAACGGCGTGCTCCCCTGGGTGGTGCTCAAACTGACGACTCCAGCCAGCGCGTCGGCTCCATAGATGGCGCTGTTGGGGCCGCGCAGGACTTCGATCTTCTGGATTCCCGCAGTAGCGATGTCGGCAAGATCGACCCCCCCGCCAATATCGTTGATGCTGGTTCCGTCGACCAGCACCTGATTCGCGTTGCTGTTTCCGCCCCGGATAGAAAGCGCGGTGGTGCCGCCCCTCTGTCCGCTCTGCGTGACCTGAGCGCCGGGAATCAGGCGGAGCGCTTCCTGAATCGCCATGGTGTGCGCAAACTGGTCTTTGGTCAGCACGGCGACCGCCGAGCCGACGTTTTGCTCCAGCGTCGGCGTGCCGGTGGCGGTGACGGTGACCTGTTGAGAGAGGCGGTCGAGTGAGAGCGGGATATTCAGTGTCTGCGGCGTGCTCCCCCGCACCTGCAGCGACCGGACAACAGTCTGAAACGAGGGCGCGGCAACCTTCAGCTGATAGACGCCCGCAGCGGGCAGAGCCAACGAGAAGTGGCCATCGGCATCAGTAACCGTGGAGGATATCTTCCGGCCGTTTTGTTCCACCTCTATCTGCGCCTGCCGGATTACCGCCCCGGAAGGATCAATAACCGTGCCCTGGATTCCCGCTTGAAGCGGGGATGATTGAGCGAAAGCTGCCGGAGCGAGAGTGGTTATCCCGCCAAAGGCGGCCGCAGCCGCAAGGAGTGCGATCCGGACTCGCATGAGCCCGGGCAAACGGTCTTCCACAGCTTCCCCCTCGAACGCCGAGAACCCTCGGCGGCGTGCGCCAGCCGAGTGCAGCGGGAACTCCAGAGCATTTTGACTTTTGCTGAAGAGGAGGACACTGCTCGGGATGCGAACCTTCGATCAAGGAAGGACGTCCACAGGCGATTTCCCACGCCACGACAAAAGGGAGAATGCTCTTCAATGGCAGGTGTCGTGCCGTCTCCCCATGGAGCGGGCAAGAACGCTCTCCAACCCTCCCATCGAGGTTGGATCAAGCCAGGATTGGCATCTGGCCGGTCTTCTGACTCGCGCTTCGCCGAGGAGGAACGCCTTCCCGAGATCGCTCTCAGTGGCTGGACTTTTCGTCCCAGTTCATCCTCTCCGCGCTTACAGCTACGGGGTAGTGGCGGAATTAGAGCGTGTCTGCTCTGCACCGCGCTTCCCGGCACCAGATTTCTGACTTATAACGGGATCGCTTCTCGATGTCAAACGAGTAGGAGGGGCATGGCAGTCCAGGGCCAGCGAGAAGTATTTCTCCTGGCTGCGCGTGCCCGTTTCGGAATCCGGTCGAGAAGGGTTTACTGCCGCTTGCTCAACTGGCGAAAGTATTCCGCGACAGCATCCTGATAGCCGTCGGGAACCTTGTCGCCGGCGGAGCTGCGGACCTGTCCGGATTGCTGCGCGGCGGTCAACCGCAGCTCCAGCGCATCTACCTCCGACAATACCTGGGTGTGCAGTTGGTCGAGAACCTCCTGATTCGCGGTGAAGCGCCGGGGATCCAGGCCCTGCATCTGGCGAATCAGTTCCTGCACCTGACGCAGCGCCTCGGGATCGTTGGCGACCGCTTGCCGAAGCTGGCTCAACTCTCCCATCTCCTGCGCGATCGCGCTCTCCGAATCGCCAGGGATGGCGGAAGTGTCCGGCGCGACCGGTTGCGGCAGATTGGAGTTATTGCCGGTATTCATGCCGCCATTCACATTGCCGCCCTGATTGTTCCGGCTGCCGTTACGGACAAAGCCGGCGTCCCCATTTGCGCCGCCCGGCTGGCCGGCTTGCCCGCGCTGGCCGTTGAACCCGGCTTGCCCCGGCTGGCCTCCTCGTGCAAGCTGCCCGAACTGGCCATTTGCGGCGCCTTGCCCCGGCTGATTTCCATTCCCGGGCTGGCCTCCGGGTTGGCCGCTTTGCCCGTTGCGGCCATTCCGGCTATTGGAAGCGGCCTGGCCCTGCTGACCATTTTGACCGCGCTGGCCGGAGCGGCCATTTTGCCCTTTCCCGCCGCGCGAACTCGACGCCTCGAGCTGCCGCCGAAGCTGCCTCAGCTGCTCCAGTGCGCCGTTCGTTGAGGGTTGCTGCCCGTTACCGGTTCCCAGCGCCTGCTGCGCTTGCTGCAACTGCTGGCTAAGCTGCTGCAAACCGCCGCTTACGCTGGCCTCGGTGGAGTTGGAGTTGGGGTCGATGCCGCGTCGCAGCCAGTCGGCGCTGCGCTGCGTGCGGGTCATCAGATCGTTTTCCTCCATCTGGCCGAGGGCGTCGCGCAGCTTCGATGCGGCTTGCTGCTCGGTGGGCGCGAGCTGGCGTTCCGCCTGCTGCATCTCTCTCCGGAGCTGCGTCAAGCCGTCGGAGAGATGCTGGCGATCATTGGCCAATTGTTGCAGTTGCTGATAGCCATTCGAGCGGTTGCGGCCGAAAGCGCCGCCGGCGCCCTGCTGGCCGGCAAAGAACTTGCTCATGCGCTCCGCCTGGGATTGCTCCTCGCTTTTTAGCTGACCGGCCTGGCGTGTCATGCCATCCAACCGGCCGGAGGCCTGCTGGCGCTGCGCGCCACCCAGCGCGGCAGTCGCCTCGCGCAGGCGGTCAGCGGCGCGGCGGGCTGCGGCCGCGCGCTGCTCCGCGGAGCCGGCCGCATTCATTGCCTGAGTCGCTTGGCGAAGCTGATCGAGCGCGCGCCGCGCCGCGGCACGTGAGCCGCTTTGCGACTGGCCGCCGGAGGACCGCCCGCCCGATGCTTGCGCTCCGCCCGATGCTTGCGCTCCACCCGCCGCCGCGCTCTGGCCGCCGGATTGCCCACCCCCTGACTGGCCCGACTGCTGGCTGCCTTGCTGGCCGTTCTGTTGACCGGACTGCCGGCCCCCCTGTTGATCGCCCTGCTGACCGTTTTGCTGGTTTTGGGCAAGCTGCTCCAGCTGGCGCTGCAACTCTTCCGCATTGCGCCGCAGCATCTCCTGCTGCCAGCGCTGCTGAAAGTTTTGCGCCTGCTGGTTGCGCTGCTGATCGGCCAGTTCCTGCTGCCGCCGCGCCAACTCTTCCAGCTTACGCAGCGTGTCGTCAATCTGCTGGCTGCGCGGCGCGGAAGAGTCCGCCGTTTGCGCCGTTTCATACTGGTTCTTCTGCGTGTCCAGCTCGAGGTCGAACAGGCTGGCCAAGTCGCGGCCGGCTCCTCCGCCGCCCCCGCCACCGCCACGGTTGCCAAAGGCGACTTCGATCTGGCGGAAGGTAGACTCGGCGCGCAAAAGGCTTTGCAGCGCCTTCTGCTCGTTGGGCATGGCCGCGCTCCACTTCCGCCCCTTCAGCTTGTCGGCCGCCGGTCCCATGGCCGCAACGGCCGCGTTCATATCCTTCACAAAGCTGGCGAACTCCTCGTTTTGCTCTTCCATCTCGCGGCTCTGCATCCGATTGGAGAGCGACTGTGCCTGGTCCGCCAGCTTTGACTGCACGCCGGAAAGAAACTGGGCATTGGATGCCACCTGCGCCTTCGACTCCGACTTGTCTTCTTGCTCTTTCCATGTCGCGGCAATGATTTCCTTTTCCCGCTGCGAGATGTTGCCCGGCTGATTCCCTTGGCCGCCCCCGCCGCCTCCTCCGCCGCCTGCCTCTTGAGACTGCGAAAACTCGCGCTCAAAGGGATCGGCCTGCACAAAGAAAATATCGGTGTGCGCCGCCGCACGCGCATCTTTGGCCGTGGCATAGATGCTGATCACATCGCCGGGAATCATCTTGAAGTTCTCCAGCGAAAGCACTGTCGAGCCGTCGGCCTGCTTCTGGCCTTTCTGCTTGAGGAGATCAACGGTCTTTTCCGGCCCGCCGTTGACCGAATAATGCAGGTCCATTGCCTTGAGGCCGTAGTCGTCCTGCCCCTTCACCGCGACCGTCACTTCTTCAATTGGGTTGGCGCGGTAATCGCGGCCCGGCCGCACGATGGCAACCTGGGGCGGCTGCGGCGGATTGGCTTCAATGAAGTAGTCGCCGGAGAGGCGCACGGGCTGCCCGTGATCGATCGCCGCGACGTGATAGAGGCCGTCTTTCTCAATATGGATGGCGCCGGAATAAACGTTGGCCGCGCCGCCGGTAAGGGGAATCTGCGTGTCCTGAGCCTGACCGCCCTGGTTGACGACGAGCACGCCGTGCTGGAGCGGACGGTCGGTAACAACTGCCAGGTTGGCGCTGGAGCCTTGAACGGCGCGCAGATCACCGCCGTGCTCTTCCGTCACGTCGCGGAGTCCCGCCCAGCCGGGATAGTGATACCGCACCTGAATGCTTTTGACCGATGGCATATCGACAATACGGATGGAGTAGTGCCGGGAACGGACCGGGCCGGCCTCCACATAGTATTCAAGCCCTTGGGTAAGGCCGGCGAAGAGGAACTGGAAGCCCGAGGCTCCGGGCCGCGGCTGCATCTGGACCTGCTGCCATTGGGTGGCGCCGCCGAAGCGCGCATACAGCCGGACCCGATCCGTCTGCACGCCGACGGGCAGGGCCGTGACGAGTTGGTCGGCATTGCGCCGCACCGCGACGTCGCCCGGCGTCACATGAATGTCATAGTAAGGAGCGACTCCAGGATGGTGCCCTGACCACAACAGCGAGGCTCCATAGCCGAGGAAGCCCGGGGCGGCCAGGGTAACCCATAGCAGCACTCCTAGCGACGCCAAGCCCCCGCCCGCCAGCGCCAGCAATCGTCCATTTGGAACCACGCGTGCAGGCTCCGCATCGCGCACTGCCTCCAAGGTATCTCCGGCCAGCAGATCCAAAAATGGATCCTTCGCATGCGGATCCTGTGCCCTTTGCCGCTCGGCGAAGGTGACCAGCCTCTGTTCGAGGTGCGGGAACCGGCTCTCTACCTTCCCCACCGCGCTGCGCCGGTTGAGGCGCGAGAGCGGGATGGCGAGAAAGAAGGCCGCGGCGATCACCAACAGAGCAATCAGAACTGCGCGGCCGCTCCCCACGCTAAACCGCGAAAAGGCAAATGCGTTGAGGATGAGAACCAGAACAATGGTTGTTACTAGGGCCGCCGCGGCGACGATTGCCGTTCCGCGCAGCAGGACCCCGGCGCGCAGCCGGCCATGGAGCTGCCGGATGTAGCTATCGAGCTGCTCTCTGGGGCTCTCGCCGGTATTTCCGGCGCCCCCCTTATCGCGATCATCCCTCATGGCTCCTCCGCTCGCGTGCCAAGATACCGGCTGCCCAGCCACGTTTCCGTCACTGCCGCCGCCAGAACGAGAAGCAGGACATACCACCAGAGACCGTAGCGCTCGCTTATTACCGCAGGATGAAGCGCGCCGGCGCTCGCGCTAGCCGCAGCGGCAGCGTTCGTCCGTTCCGAGTTTCCCCGCCAAAGCGCGAGCACGTCCTGCGGCATAGCCGCCAAATCGGATTCGCGCCGGTCCGGGTTTACGCCGACCACGTCTTGCCGGCCGTCGCCAAGCTTGAGTTGATAGAAACCTGCCTGCCGGAGTTGGAAGGATTGCGCGGAAGAGGCCTCCTGGAGAGAGAGGGGCATGCGGCCTTGGGGATCCACAACCTCCACGCTGACTCCCTGCTCGCGCGAATTGCGCAACTGCAGGTTGGAATCCACCACCGCCGAGCCGCTGCGCTTGCCCGCGCCGGAGAGATAGCGCGCCGTCTGCTCCACAAATGGCACAAAGATCGGATGGAGGGGAAAATCGTTGGTCAGGTTGCCGAGTCCAGACGTAAGCAACATTGCCCGTCCCTCGCCGATTCGCTCGTCCAATAGCAGAGGCGCGCCGTCGGAAAGCCGCGCGACCACTTGCGCATCCGGGTGCCCGTCTCCCACTTGAGGACCGACCCGGACCGCGTAGTAGAATTTTACGCCCGGAAGCGCGCCGGTCCGCTCGAGTGAAGGATGATCGAGGTCCGCCTCACCCACGATTTGATAACCGTCTCCACTATGGGAGTAGTCGCTGACCCCCAGCACGGGAGTGTCCAAGACGGGTATGCGGCGTCCTGGCGATGACCCGGCCGCCACCAGTACGCTGCCGCCGGCGCGCACCGCCTTTGACAAATTGCTCTCAAACGAACCAGGCAATGTGCCGGCGCTGGAGAGCACCACTAACTGGTACTTGGAAGGATCGATGTTGGCAACCTGCTCCGTTGTCACTGACTGCATGCGGAAGGCGTCTCCGGCCGCGGCGGCGAGCGCCGTCCCAAAGTAGAGAGGGGAGCGGGAATCGTTCGCCTGATGCACGAAGAGAATTTTCACCGGATCTGTCCGCTCAACGGCAAAGAGGCTTTGGTCGTCGGCGGGCAGCGCATCGGCGGAATCAATCTTGACCGCACACCGGCTGAAGCCAAAGGGCACATCGAGGGAAGGAAACTCCACCGTCGCACTGCCTCCGGCCGGCACTTCCACGCTCCGAGTCGCAACCGTCTTGCCGTTGACGACCAGGGAGACGGCGCGGGTTGCCGCGGGCGTCCCGTAGCCGGCGATCACCGCTTCGACGCGCGTCTTCTTCACATCCCACACCCGTCCAGGGGCATCCACGCTCTCGACGGTCCAGTTTGGCTGTGCTGCTGCCGCCACCGGATGCAGAGTAAGCGAAACGTTGGCGGGCAGCGCCATCTCGGCAAAGCCGGCCGGCATCGCCGACTTCTGCATGT
>JANWJB010000205.1 GCA_025449575.1 Acidobacteriaceae bacterium | reverse complement strand
GGCCATTCTCTTACCTTGGACGCCGATGCGGCGCGAGCCGGCGGTCCCAGCCCCATGGAACTGGTTCTTATGAGCCTGTGCGCCTGCACCTCGGTAGATGTGGTATCGATCCTGACCAAGAAGCGGGAGCCCTTTACTTCGCTCACAGTCATCGCGGCGGCCGAGCAGGCTTCCGAAGCGCCGCGTGTTTTCACCGCCATCCGGCTCACCTACAGGATATCGGGCAAGGTCTCGAAGAAGGCTATGGAGGATGCGGTTGGGCTCTCCAAAAACAAATACTGTTCCGTTTCCAAGATGCTGGAGAAGGCCGCGCCGATCGAGTTTACGATCGAATACCTGGATGAGTCCTCAGAGTCTACAACATGATCAATTTCTTTCGTCTGCTGCTCCGAGTGATGGCATTGGCCGTGGTCGTCATGATTGCCGCCTTTGTCACCATGCACTTCGTGATCCACGGCGCGGAGGTCAAAACTCCGTCGCTGGTGGGGCTGACCATCAATGACGCGGTACATGCCACGGCAAAAGATGGCCTGAACCTCGGCATCGACAACAAATACTACGACGCTTCCGTTCCCGCCGGGCACATTTTGTCGCAATCGCCGATATCGGGGACGGTGGTGCGCCGCGAATTCCGCGTGCGAGTGGCGGAGAGCCTGGGGCCGCAGCGCATCGCCATTCCCGACGTAATCGGCAAACCGGAGCGGGTAGCCGCGGTGGAGGTACAGCGCATGGGATTGGATCTGGACCAAACATCCCAGATGCCCTTCGCCGACGCCCCGCCGGGAACAGTCATTGCGCAAACGCCGCAAAAGGGCTCCGAGGGCGCCGCGCAGCCGAGTATCAGCCTGCTGATCAGCACCGCTCCGAAGCCGGTGGTCGGAAAGGTTTATGTCATGCCGAAGCTGGTGGGAATGCCCTACTCCGCGGCCACCGGCATGATCGCGCACGCTGGATTCAAGATCGGCCCGATGGAAGACGATCCCAGCGCGCCGACCGAGACCAACCCCGACAAGGCGCCGCCTCCCGGGATGATCATGACGCAGACGCCGCCTCCGGGCTGGCGTGTGGACGGCAACACATTCATCGCGCTGACCATCTCGCAGTAAAGCAGCCGGACAAGAGCTAGATCATCTTCGCTAGAGGGAATGCACGATAGGTGTAGCCGCTCCCGTCGAGCATCCAGGATGTGGGGATGGCATCTGCAGCAGCACACATTCTCTTGCGCCTCGCGCGGGACTTCGGCGCGTTTTTCAACAAACTCCCGGGAAAATGCTCTACCGGCGCAGCATCAGCGCGGCAAAGAAGCCGTCGCAGGGATGGACGCCGGGAATCGTCCGCAGAAAAGGCGAAGCGGAGGAGCAAAGCGCATCCGCACTCCCCGGGCGCAGCACCGCCGTGCGCTCGAGTTCGCGCATCGGCTCCTGCCAGGGAACGAGCCGGAAGCCAGGGTTGGCGGCCAGCGCCCGCTGCACGACTTCCTCATTCTCCTCTGTCTCCATCGAGCAGGTGGAGTAGACGATCCGGCCGCCGGCGGCAACCTGCCGCATCGCGGCGGAGAGAATCCTGGTCTGCCGCAGGCTCTGGCGAGCGAGATCTTGCGGCGCAAGCCGGTGGCGAATTTCAGGATTGCGGGCGAGGGTTCCAGTACCGCTGCACGGCGCATCGCACAGGATGAGATCGAAATCTCCGTCGAAGGAAGCGGTGACGACATCGGTAGCGCGGAATGAGATGCGGGCGGCGCCTTCGCGGCCAGTCCAACGGGCACGCATCGCCCTAAGGCGTGCCGGGTGGACATCGCAGGCCAGGATCGCAGCCTGCGGATTGCGCTCAGCGAGAATTTCCAACTTGCCGCCCGGCGCGGCGCAGCAGTCCAAAATAGATGCCGCGCCGGCGACGGCGGCAATCTCGGCAATCAGTTGCGACGCTTCATCCTGAATCCGGACCCACCCTCGCGCAAAGGCATGTGTGGCGGCAACATCGCCTGCAACCACCCGCCGGGCACCCAGGAGGTATTCCCCCGGTTCCACTTGCACTCCCTCCTGCGCCAGAGCGATCTCGGCTTGCGCTGAGCGCAGCCGAAGAGTGACCGGCGGGGGATATTGATCGAAACGGCAGATGGCGGATGCCGACGCCAAGCCATATGCGGCAGCCCAGCGCTCGACCAGCCACAACGGATGCGCCCAGCGGCGCGCAACTTCCACCGCAGAGGCAGCGGGGCTTGGATTCGCGTCCAACCGAGGCGAGCCGGAGATCTTGCGCAGCACAGCGTTGACAAAGCCGGCGGCGTGCGCATGGCCCGCCTGCTTGGCCAACTCCACGCTCTCAAAGATGGCGGCATGGGCGGGGATGCGGTCGAACATCAGCAATTGCAGGGCGCCGAGCGAGAGTGCGATCTCAACCGGCAAAGCGGGAGGCTGTGCCTTGGCGGAAGCGGCGGCGATACGCTCGTCCAGCGCAATCTCCCAGCGCAGCACGCCCATCACCAGCGCGGTGACAAGATTGCGGTCCGCGGCGGAAAGAGCGGTCACCGGGCCGGAACGGAGCAGGGTGTCGCTGTGCGTTTGCGGAGACTGCCGGAGTTCGCAGAGCAGATCGAAGGCCACGCGGCGGGCGGGGGCGACAGTGCCGGAGGGACGAGGCCGCGCCGGCAATTCAGGAGCCAAGCCGCTCACCGGGGGCAAGAGAAACGCCTTGCAGGAAATCCCGCGCGGAGAGCTTCTTTCTGCCTTCCAACTGAACTTCGAGCGCCTCGATCCAGCTTGCCTGCCCCGTGGCGACGAAGAGGCGGCCCTGATCGACGGCGATGGCGCCCGACGGAGCGTCCGATGGAGGAATTGACGCGCGCAGAGCCGGGCGCATGCGATGAATCGTGAGCTTGCGCGCGCGCAAGAAGGTGTAGGCGCCGGGCCAGGGCTGAAAGCCCCGCCAACGGTTGTAAATCTGCTGCGCGGAGCGGGAGAAGTCGATGTGCGCATCCTCGCGGGTGAGGATGGGGGCCAGCGTCGCGGCGGAATCATCTTGCGGCCGCGCGTGAAGCGACCCATGCTCCAGGCCGCGCAGTGTCTCCAGCATCAAGCCGGCGCCGCGCTCGGCCAACAGCGGAGCAATCTCCTCAGCGGTCTGGTGAGGACCGATCGGCAGAGCTTCCGCCAGCAGAATCGGCCCCGTGTCGAGACCCTGATCGATGCGTATTGTGGTCGCTCCGGTGATGGTCTCCCCATTGGCCACCGCCCATTGAATTGGTGCGGCCCCACGATACTTGGGCAGCAAGGATGCATGCAGATTCAAATTGCCCAGCGGAGGCAGATCCAACATCCAAGACGGCACGATGCGGCCATAAGCGACAACGACGATGGCTTCAGGCTGGATGGCGCGTAGACGCGCTTCAAATTCCGGATTGGTCTTGATTTTCTCCGGCTGCGCGACCGGGATGCCCAACTGCCGGGCCAGAAGCTTGACCGGAGAGGGGGTAAGGAGATGGCTGCGCCCGATGGGGCGATCGGGTTGGGTGACCGCCAACTCTATCGCGTGACCCGCCTTCGCCAGCCGTTCGAGCGTGGGAAGCGCGAAGCGCGGAGTGCCGCAGAAGACCAGCTTCATGGGTTTACCATTCGCCGGCACGCTGCAATTTGCGGATCCTTCGCAGCGCCAAGTCACGCTTGAGGGCGCTGATGCGGAAGATGAAGAGCACGCCGTTCAAGTGATCGACCTCATGCTGGATTGCACGCGCCAGCATCTCTTCGGCGTCATGCTCCTGCCAATCTCCATTGACGTCCTGGGCCCTTACCTTCACCCTGGCGGCGCGCGAGACTTTTTCCCGGATGTCGGGAAGACTGAGACAGCCCTCCTCGCCCACCTGCTTGCCTTCGCGAAAAATAATTTCCGGATTCACCAGGACGAGCTTCTCTTCAGAATTCTTTTGAAAACTCAGATCGAGCACCGTCACATACTTGGGAACTCCGATCTGCGGGGCCGCGAGACCAATGCCATGCGCGTCATACATGGATTCGAACATGTCATCGACGAGCGCTTTCAGCTCCGCTCCAAATTCAGTGACAGGCTCGGCCGGCCGCTGCAGAATCGGATCGGGAAATTTGACGATTGGATGAACCATGCGTTTCTTTCTCTATGGGTGAAAACCGAGTAAAGCTTCCCATCCCTTCCCGAAGGCCGAGAGAGTCGAGTTTTCTCTGCGTGCTCTCCGGCAACTTAGGATTCGTATTTCTTGCAAAGCGCCGCAATCAAAAGCGGCGAATCTGCTCGAGGTAGCCGTGATAGTTGCGGCACAGTTCGCCGGCGGAGTCGCCGCCAAATTTCTCCAGCGCCAGCTTCGCTATCGATAACGCCACCATAGCCTCAGCGGCTACTCCCGCGGCCGGCACGACGCAAACATCCGAGCGCTCATAGGCCGCTTTGGTCGGCTCGCGCGTCGCAAAGGAGACCGATTCGAGGGGCCGGCGCAGGGTGGAGATCGGCTTGAGATAACCGCGCACGACGATCTCTTGTCCATTGGAGACCCCGCCCTCGATGCCGCCGGCATTGTTGTGTGCGCGGGTGAAGCGAGTCGGCGCGCCGCCCTGCGCCTCCGCACTGTAACCAATCGGGTCGTGCACGGCGGAGCCAAAGGACTCCGCAGCCGTGACCCCGCGGCCGATCTCTACCGCCTTGACGGCTTGCAGAGACATCACCGCCCCCGCCAGCACGCCGTCGAGGCGCTCATCCCAGTTGGCGTAAGTGCCGATTCCCGGCGGCGCGCCATGGACCACAACCTCAAAGATGCCGCCGATGGAGTCGCCGGTGCGCAGGACATGATCGACCTCCGCCTTCATCCGCGCCTCCGCCTCGGCGTCCACGCAGTTGAGCAGCACCTCTTCGCGTTCCTGCAAGGCCCGAATCTCTTCCCACGAGGCTTCGCGCTCCAGCGCCGCATGGCCGACGCGGACTACATGGCTGGCAACCTCGATGCCCAACGGCTTGAGCAGCAGCTTGGCCAGGGCGCCGGCGGCCACGCGCGCGGTAGACTCCCGCGCCGAGGCCCGCTCCAGGACATAACGCGCTTCGGGAAAGTCATACTTGAGAGCTCCCGCCAGATCGGCGTGCCCGGGACGCGGGGAAGCCACCGCCTTGTGCCGAGCCGGATCTCCAGGCTCGACGGGAAGCGATTCCGTCCAGTTCTTCCAATCATGGTTGGCGATCTCGACGGCTATCGGTGAGCCGATGGTCTTGCCCTGACGCACGCCGGAGAGAATGTGGGCGCGATCCTGCTCGATGCGCATACGGCCACCACGGCCATAACCCTGCTGCCGCCGCCATAGCTCGCGATCAACGAAACCAAGGTCGATTTCGACGCCGGCCGGCAGGCCGGAAACAAGCGCTATCAGGCTCTCGCCGTGGGATTCCCCTGCTGTGGAAAAACGTAGCATACGCGCAGTCTAAAGTTTGATTGTAGACGATTTCCGCGGCGGCGAGGATTGACCGCGGCAGTTGCGATCAAGCTTGGCGGCGACAAAACTTTAGCGCGCGATCCATTCGTACTGCGCCTGCGTCAGCGGCGCGACGGAGAGCCGTCCCTGCCGCAGCAAAGGGGAATCGCGAAAGAGCGCATGTGCTTTGATCGCGGCGAGAGTCTTGGGGGTCTCCAGCTTCCGCAGCGGGACGATGTGCACCAGCGGCTCGCGCGGATTCTCCAAATTTACGGACTGAACGCGGGCCAGACCCACCGCCGTCTTTTCTTTTCCGGTGTGGTAGATCACCAGCTGATCGCCTTTCTTCATTCCGGCCAGATTCTTCACCGCCTGCGGGTTGGCGACGCCGGTCCAATCGGTCTCGCGCTCCCGCTCCAGATCGGCGTAGGAGTAAGCTTCCGGTTCGGTCTTCAAGAGGTAGGGCATCGGCTACTCCTTGGCGGGAAATTCGGCGGCCGGCGGTTCGGTAGCCGGCGGTTCGGTTTCGCGATTGAGAAAGGCGCCGGTCTTCAACAGCGGGCGATCCATCGATCGCACCCACTCGGTCATGGCTGCCGCCGGGCGCCCTTGCGCGGAGTGGCGGGCGAACTCGTTGCACATGGTCTGCATCTTCGCGTCCAGGTCGTCGAGATAGTGCAGCACGATGGCTTCCGGAATCATGGGCAACTTGGGCGATCCGAACTCCAGCCGGCCGTGATGGCTGAGGACGAGGTGTTCCACCAGCAGGCGAAGATCGGCGGGAAAGTCCGGCATGGCGTTGAGCTTCCTCTCAATCATGGCGATGCCAATGGTAATGTGACCTAAGAGCTGCCCGCGCACGGTGTAATCGAAGCCGGTTCCCCAGCGCAACTCCTCAATTTTGCCGATGTCGTGCAGGACGGCTCCGGCAAGCAGCAGGTCTCGGTTCAGGTCCTTGTAATGCTGCGCCGCAAGATCGCAGATTCCCAGCAGGGAGACCACATGCTCCAAAAGCCCGCCGAGCCAGGCATGATGCATGCCCTTGGCAGCGGGAGCTTCGCGCAGCGCGGCGGCGGTCTTCTCATCGTCGAGAAAGGCGTGCAGCAGCGCTTTGAGGTGCGCATCGGTGAAGCTGTCGACAAAGCGGTTGAGTTCGCGCCATAGCTCGTCCACATCGCAGAGGGTACGTGGAACGTAATCGGCCAGCTCGAACTCGCCATCGGCGGCGCGGCGCAGCTTGTCGAGCGTGAGTTGAAAATGCCCGTTGTAGCGGCTGACCTCGCCGCGAATCTTGACCACATCGCCAGCCTGAAAGCCGTCGAGCGAGCCGTCGAAGTTCTCCCACATTCGGCATTCGACCGGGCCGGTGCGATCAGAAAGAGTCAGCGCAAGATACTGTCCTCCGTCCTTGCGGCTCCGCAATTGCTTGTTGGTAACGGCGAAATAGGAAACTACGGCCTGATTCTCGAACTTGGACAGATCGGCGACATAGATATCTTTCATTCGCGTGATTCCTACGGGTTAGCGCCAGGCGCTTCCGAGCCGGGCGGATTGGCGGCAGGGGACGGCGGCTGCGCGGAGCTTGCCGGCGGGGCCTGGGGCTCGGTTCTCTCCGGCAGCGTCTGCTTCATGTAAGGCTGCTGCACCGGTTGGGGCTCCGTTTTCTTATCGGAGAGGCGCTTCTTCGGCCCCTTCTTCTTTTTCATCTTCTGCTGAGGACCGGCCAATCCCAGCGGCGCATCCTGCACCTTCTCGTTCGCCAGTTCATCGGCGGACGCCTTCGGCGGTTCATAGGCCTGAGCCTGGGCCGCGGCCTTCTGTTTTTTGGTCTTGTGAATCTTCGCCCGGTCGCTAAAGCGTGTTTTGTGCGATTTTGCTTCCGGTTCGCTCTCCACCGGGGTTTCAGCTCCGATCGAACTACTGGAGCTTGTGGCGGGGGCGGACGGAGTGGCGCCTCCGGTTGTGGAATTGGACGCGACAGCCGAAGAGCCGGCATCTTGAGACGCCGCAGGCAGGGACTCGCGAGGCGCTTGGCCAAACCTGATCTTTTCCCGCTTGCCCGGCTTCTGCGTACCCGACAATTCCTTGCCCGGTTTCGACGCGGCCGCAGGCTCGGCGGCTGTCGACGCGGCCGCAGGCTCGGCGGCTGTGGCCGCGGCCGATGCTGAGGCTTCGACCGCCGGCTTTCCATTGTGCCGGCGCCCCCGGAAGCGAGCGCGGGCAAACTTTTTCTTCTTTTTGGGGCCCGGAGCTACATAGGCGGTATTGCTGATTTTGATTTCATCGGGGCTGGCGCCGGTATCCACATAGCCCGGCTTGATAAAGATTGCCGCGCCCTCGCGGAGCTTGGTGAGATACGTCCGCAGTGCCGGCTGCATCCTCTGCAGGTAGAGCGCCTGTTCCACCTGCGGCTCCGCTTGCTGGAAGCTAAGTTCGCCCGCCTGCGTGTGTTCCGTAACCTTCAGGATCAGGTATCCCTGCTTGGTCCGGATAGGGGCCGTGAACTGCCCAGGCTTGAGACTGAAGGTCGCGTCTTCCAACACCTTGCTCCCCAGCTTGCCCCGGGCGAACTGCCCTAAATCGCCGCCTTCCGACGCGGTGGGACCGGTGGAGTCGGCTTTGGCCAAATCGGTGAACTTGGCTCCCGCCTTCAACTTCGTTTCGATTTCATTCGCCTTCGCTTCTGCCGCGGTGACCTGCGCGTCGGTAGCATCGGCCGGGGTGCCGATCAGAATCTCCTGCAGCGTGACCGACTCAGGATGGTAAAAGTCGCTTTGGTGGGCCTGGTAGTAGTTCTTGATATCGGTCTGGGTGATAGCGAGATGCGGGGCGACCTCGTTCTGCACAACCTTCTGTGTGATGATGCCATTCCGAATATTGGCCTTGAAATCCTCGTAGGAGACGCCCTGCGCCTGCGCCGCTTTTTCAAGGGCTTCCATGGAGTCCAAATGATTTTGCTTTCTGATCTCGTCCAATCGCTTGACCAGCTCGGTCTCGCCGGTGATGCCGAGATCTTTGCCTTTCGAAAGCAGCAACTGCTGGTCGATGAGATCGCGAAGCAGATCTTTCTTGTGCTCCTCCGCTTCCATGGCAGGAAGACCTTGCTGTGCGTCTTCCGCCTCAAGCTGCTGTGCGGCCCGGTTGAAGTCGGATTGAGTAATGAGCTGGTCATTCACCTGGGCGACGATATCTTCCACAACCTTGGTTGAACCGGGAGCGGCAGCGGCCGTGGACGAAGCATCGGAGGGCAAAGCGGCGGATGCGCCGGAAGCTTGCGCCAGCGCCCCCAAAGCCGAACCAAGGGTGAAACCAGCGCCCAAAAGGAGGATTACCGGATAATGCGAGGATTTGAGAAATCTCATGAGTTTCGACATCTTTAGAGCGGCCATTCCCAGGCCGGCGGAGCGGTTCCATCGCGCCCGTTCCATCCGGGCTCCGGCCCTGCTGAAAGTTGCATTCCGCAGTCGCGCCGTTTGTGACATTCTAATCGTCCGTGGCGTCAAATCCAATGGGCAGCGGCCAATCGCGAGCAAAAAGCCTCCGCCAAACAAGCTCCACGCCGATGCTATACTGCAGCGAGAGATAGGCTCCGGACCTCGCCGCGCAAGGGTTGCACTGTTTTTCTGGAGCGTGCTTCATCAGCCCGCAACGCTCGGCGAGAAAGCGGACAATTCTTTCGCCGGCGGAGGATGAAAGCACGCCGACAGCGCTCCGGACCTTCGAGGTTTTCGCACTATGGCGTCCCGCACCCGTCGCAGCTTATTTTCCATCGTAGTTTTCTTTGCGGCCTGCGGAATACTGGGCATGGTCGTCAGCCAAAGGGTGGGGGCGCAATCGGATTCAGACGACTCCACGGTCCGTTCGAGCCTGCGTTCCTTTACCAGCGTCTACAGCCTGGTGGAGCAGAACTATGCCGAGCCATTGAATGGCGATAAGAAACAAGACGCCATTTATGACGGGGCGATTCCCGGTATGCTGCGGGTGCTCGATCCCCACTCCAGCTTTTACGATCCCAAAGCATATGCCCGGATGCGGGAGGACCAGAGCGGCAAATACTATGGCGTGGGCATGCTGATCCAGCCGGAGGGCTTGGGCGCGGAACAGAAAATCGTCGTCGTCTACCCATTCGAAGGGACCCCCTCTTACAAGGCCGGCATACGTCCCGGGGACGTCATTGCCGCCATCAACGGCAAATCGGCTGCAAAGATGACCTCGCAGGATGTGGCCAATCTGCTGAAAGGGCCCAAAGGCACGCACGTGCAAGTCACGATGGTGCGCTACGGCACGGCCAAGCCGCTGGTTTTCGATCTGGTCCGCGCCGAGATTCCGAACAACAGCGTCGATCTGGCCTATTTGGTCCGTCCCGGAGTCGGATATGTACACATCAAGGACTTCCAGGAGACCACCAGTCACGAGTTAGGCGAGGCGCTGAACAGCTTCGGCAATATTCATGGGCTCATCCTGGATCTGCGCGGCAATCCCGGCGGCCTTTTGAGCGAGGCGGTCGCCGTATGCGACAAGTTCCTGCAGAAGGGACAGGTAATCGTTTCGCAGCGCGGGCGCGCTTATCCCAACCAGGTTTATAAGGCGAGCCATGGCAATGGCGGACGCGATTACCCCATCGTCGTGCTGGTGAATCGTGGCACCGCATCCGCGGCGGAGATTGTCTCCGGAGCCCTGCAGGATCATGACCGCGCCATCATCGCAGGTGAGACAACCTTCGGCAAGGGGCTGGTCCAGACGGTGTATCCGCTCTCGGAAGACACCGGCCTGGCCCTCACTACCTACCACTACTACACACCCAGCGGCCGCCTGATTCAGCGCAATTATCAGGGAGTTTCCCTTTACGACTATTACTACAATCACGATCAGCCTCAGAACCTGGCCAATCGTGAAGTGCGGCTAACCGATTCGGGCCGCACCGTCTATGGCGGCGGCGGCATCACGCCCGATGACAAGATCGAGACACCGAAGTCCAACGACTTCCAGCAACTGCTGGTGGACCATTATGTGTTCTTCGATTTCGCCAAGCGGTACATGGCCAATCGCACCATCGACAAGAGTTTCCAGGTAGATAATGCGGTCATGCAACAGTTCAAGGCATTCCTGACCAGCCAGCAGCTCCCCTACACCGATAAGGACATTCAAGGCGTGAGCGATTGGGTCAAGACCAACATCAAGGCGGAGATCTTCACCACGCAATTCGGTCAGGAGGCAGGGCTGGAAGTGCGGGCCGCCTGGGATCCCATGATCAACAAGGCGCTCACCTACCTTCCGCAGGCGCAGGCGCTGGAAAATGCAGCCAAGCGAGCGGACAGCCAGCGCGCCAGCATCGACTCAGAAGCTCCCGTGGGCACGAAGTAAGACTGCCCAATTCCCCTTGCTGTATCTCTCCGTAGCGGTAGGTCGCACCGGCTTCCGGGGGAGCACCTGCCGTGCGCTGCCGAGAAGGTTTGCCTCTAGGCTTG
>JANWJB010000204.1 GCA_025449575.1 Acidobacteriaceae bacterium | reverse complement strand
GCTTGGAGGCCGGCGATGTCGTTCAAGCCAATCTGCGCATTCACAGGCATATGGAGCTGGATTGCGATCGGCTCAATGGTGATGAGCGGGCGCACATACGAATACTCGTTGGGTCCGCCATCCTTTACTTGATCCGCGGGGTTAGGCGCATAAATCGCATCCGGCCTGCCAAAGCGGGAGATCAATACCTTCGGCAAGGCAAGCGCGCGATTCAGTCCCCTGCAATCCAACTGGCCTAATCCCCCGGGCGGCTTCTCGCCATGGCGAATCGCCACAATGGTTTCCTGCGCCAGCAACAGATGGCCACCACAGAACAGCAGAAGTAGAAGAACCAGGGCGGGCTGAAGATGCCTCATGTTCTTCACGCTATCACCGGGGGAATGAGATGGTGTGCGGCGCGGCCGGGAGCGACGCCTGCTTATGCGACTTCATTGCCGATGCCCATCGGTCACGCAGGTTCGAGGCGATCTTCGAAGCGATCTTCGAACCGATCTTCGAACCGATCTTCGAACCGATCAAGGTTCATCACCTTATCCCAGGCCGCTACGAAGTCATGGACAAACTTTTCATGCGCGTCCGAGCTTGCGTAGACTTCGGCCAGGGCCCGGAGCTGAGAGTTTGAACCGAAGATAAGATCGACGCGCGTGCCCGTCCACTTGCGTTCCCCTGTTTTTCGATCGCGCCCTTCAAACACATCCTGGTCCTCGGAGATCGCCTTCCACTCCGTTCGCATATCCAGCAGATTGACGAAGAAGTCGTTCGTCAGCAGTTCCGGCCGCTGGGTGAAGACGCCGTGCTTTGTCTGTCCGGCATTGGCGCCCAGGACGCGAAGGCCGCCAACAAGCACTGTCATCTCCGGCGCGGTGAGCGTCAGCAATTGCGCTTTATCGACGAGCCGCGCCTCGGCCGGTATGCCATTTTTGACTTTGAGGTAGTTGCGGAAACCGTCCGCGACGGGTTCGAGCACGGCGAAGGATTCCACATCGGTTTGCTGCTGCGAGGCATCCGTGCGCCCGGGCAGGAAAGGGACCGTCACGCTGAAACCAGCGCGCTTCGCCGCCTGCTCCACGCCTGCGCAACCAGCCAGGACGATCAGATCGGCAAGCGAGACCTTTTTGCCGCCGGTCTGGCTGCCGTTGAATTCGCTCTGGATATCTTCGAGGGTCTTCAAGACCTTCGCCAGTTGATCCGGCTGATTGACCGCCCAATCCCTCTGCGGCGCCAGACGGATACGCGCGCCGTTCGCACCCCCGCGCTTGTCGGAGCCGCGGAAGGTGGATGCCGACGCCCAGGCGGTGGAAACCAGTTGCGAGACGGAGAGGCCGGAGGCCAGGATCTTGCTCTTGAGGGCGGCCGCGTCTCCCTGGTCAATCTGCTTGTAATCGGCTGCAGGAACAGGGTCTTGCCAAATAAGCTCCTCGGCGGGAACGTCCGGCCCCAGATAGCGCGCGCGCGGCCCCATATCGCGATGGGTCAGCTTGAACCACGCGCGGGCAAAGGCGTCGGCAAATTCGTCGGGATGTGCATAGAAGCGCCTGGAAATCTTTTCGTAGACGGGATCGACACGGAGGGCGATGTCCGTAGTGAGCATGGACGGCGCGTGGCGCTTCGACGGATCGTGCGCGTCCGGCACAGTGCCGGCGCCGGCGTTTCCCTTCGGCTTCCACTGGTGCGCGCCGGCTGGGCTCTTGGTCAGTTCCCATTCGTAACCGAAGAGGTTTTCAAAGAAGTAGTTGCTCCACCTGGTCGGCGTGTTGCTCCAGGTGACTTCCAGGCCGCTGCCGATCGCATCCGCGCCCTTACCGGTGTTGAAGCTGGACTTCCAACCCAGGCCCTGCTCCTCAATGCCGGCGGCTTCAGGTGCGGGCCCTACAAAGGATGCAGGGCCGCTGCCGTGGGTCTTGCCGAAAGTATGTCCGCCCGCGATCAGAGCGACGGTTTCTTCGTCATTCATTGCCATACGAGCGAAGGTCTCGCGCGTATCTCTAGCAGCCGCGAGCGGATCGGGGTTGCCGTTGGGCCCTTCCGGGTTCACATAGATCAAGCCCATCTGTACGGCAGCCAGTGGACTTTCGAGCTCGCGGTCACCGGAATAGCGTTGGTCAGCCAGCCAAGTGGTTTCCGAGCCCCAGTAGACTCCGTCCGGCTCCCAGACATCCTCGCGTCCGCCGGCGAAACCGAAGGTCTTGAAACCCATCGATTCCAGGGCGACGTTGCCAGCGAGGATGATCAAGTCGGCCCAGGAAATGCTTTGGCCATACTTCTGCTTGATCGGCCAGATGAGCCGGCGCGCCCTATCGAGGAGGACGTTGTCGGGCCAACTATTAATAGGTGCGAAGCGCTGTTGGCCGGCGCCGGCGCCGCCACGGCCGTCTCCGATGCGGTATGTTCCGGCGCTGTGCCAAGCCATACGGACCAGCAAGGGGCCGTAATTACCAAAGTCCGCCGGCCACCAGTCTTGCGAGTCTGTCATCAGCGCCCGCAGGTCCTTCTTCACGGCTGCCAGATCGAGGCTGTTGAATGCTTCCGCATAGTCGAAGTCATTGCCCAGGGGATCAGACAGGGGCGAGTTCTGATGCAGGATGCTCAGGTTCAACTGGTTTGGCCACCATTCGTGGTTGAACCTGCTTCTGCCAGGGGTGGCATGAAAGGGGCACTTCGATTCGGCTGACGTCGCTGTTTCCTCGGCCATGTTTCTCCTCCAGAGCGGATTCACGATTGCTATGCCCACCGTGGTTCGAGAAGTGCGGCTCTTAACGGAAAAGCCGCGTATGGCGTATTTGCCTCGGGATACACCATCGTGAATCCACTGTAATTGTGCGTGTAGCAGGTCACTGACCGGTGGGACGTTCCCAGCGCAGATGCCAGCTTGGCTTGACTTCGTCAATGTAGCATTATGGAGAAGGATTGCTCCAATACATAGTTCGCATTCGGAGCATAGAGATTGTCTATGGAATTCAACCAGCTTCGTTATGTCTGCGCCATCGCCGAAACCGGGAGCTTCAGCCGCGCGGCTGAGCACTGCCACGTCACCCAGCCTTCACTTTCGCAGCAGGTTCTTAAGCTCGAGGAGGATCTGAACGCAAAGCTTTTCGACCGCCTTGGCCGCAGTGTCCAGCTTACGGAGGCTGGACGGGCCTTTCTGCCTCACGCCCGCTCCATCCTTCAGCAGATGGAAGCTGCACGCTCCGGAGTCGAAGACAAGCGCACCGATGTCCGCGGAAGCGTCGCTGTCGGCGTCATCCCCACGATCGCGCCTTATCTTATGCCCGGTTATACGGCCGCGTTCACAAAGAGGTATCCCGAAGCCAGGCTCCGCATCATCGAAGAGACCACGCCGGTGCTCGTCGAGAGCCTGCGCGACCTATCCATCGATCTAGCTATTCTTGCGCTGCCGCTGCGCCATAAGGAATTCGAACTGTTCCCGCTGCGCACGGAGCCGCTTTTCGCCGTATTGCCCAAAGATCATCCCCAAGCAGGCGCGAAGTCGCTTGCGCTTAAGGACCTTCGTGGCGAATCGTTCGTCATGCTGCGTGACGGGCACTGCTTTCGCGGTCTCACCCTCGCCGTGTGCGCCCGCGCGCGTGTGACCCCGCGCATCGCATTTGAGAGCGGCCAGTTCAGCAGTCTTCTCGGAATGGTCGCCGCAGGCGTTGGAGTCACTGTGGCGCCGGAGATGGCGATCGACCGCAATGCGGACTGCCGATACGTGCGCATCAGTGACGCGCGGGCCACGCGCACCATTGTCGCCGCCGTACTGCACGGACGCAGCTTCAACCGCGTCCAGCAAGCCTTTCTGTCAGGGATTACGAAAATGAAGGACTGGGCTCCTGCGCGGTGAATGGAGAGCGGTGAATTGAGGACCAAACTGGGAGACCGGGACAAAGAGCACGACCGGCCAGACTTTTCGACGCCATCATAACCCCGGGCGCGCGCCTATGTTAGCCCGATGCTATAGTGGCTCATCGGAGCGATCATCATGAAACGAACGATTGCAGTGCTGGCGTTGGGACTGGCGATGACAGTGGCGGGTTGGGCGGAGCTTACGCCGGGGCAGAAGGCTCCAACGTTCACCGCCGAAGCGAGTCTGGCGGGTAAAGATTTCTCTTTCTCCTTGGAAAAGGCGCTGGCCAAAGGGCCGGTGGTGGTCTACTTCTTCCCTTCCGCGTTCACACAAGGTTGCGACCTCGAGGCGCATACCTTCGCCACCGATAAGGACCAGTTCACGGCGGCGGGAGCCACGATTATTGGCGTCTCGGCGGACAGCATTCAGCGGCTGAATGCATTCTCCTCGGCGCCCAGCTACTGTGCCGGGAAGTTTCCCGTGGCTTCCGATCCGCATCTGAAGATCGCCACCGACTATGGGCTGACGGCGGGCCAAGCGCGGCCCGGGATGAAGGATGTGCGGGGCGTAGCCATCGACCATCCGTTCATCGAGCGCACCACATTTGTCGTCGGGAAAGACGGCAAGGTGGTCTCCATCTTCTCGTCCGCGGCTCAGCATATTTCACCCGAGGAACACGTTGCCCGCTCGCTAGCGGTGGTGCAGCACTTAGCGGGCAAATAGCCGGAGTGCGGAGGCGTAGTTTTGTGGAGGTTCCCCGCGCGCAGGTGTTCGAGTCTGTGAAAGCGGCGGGGCGCGTCATTGAGGATTACGCCGCATCGGTCATTTTTTCTCCCGTTGGCACGGGCGCCTCCGCGTTGGGTGAGACTCCGTCATCTTCGACTCTCAGGGGATTCGTCAGTGTCTGGTTTGCCGGAGGAATAAGGCGGGACGATGTTCCTGGCGGTGGAACTAGGTTTGAGCGATAGGGCCGCTACTACGAAAGGACCTTCGGCGCTCGCATTCTAAGTCAGGGTGACCGCAACGCGTCTGGGTATCTTCAGCTCGCAAATATCTGGATTGTGAACGTCGGAGGCGGGCCGACCGCAGATAGGCCGACGATAACGCTCAGCATCGCCGACCCGAATCGCATCAGCAACTTTATGAATTCCGGGTTGCGGATATTCAAGCATGCTACTCCCGGACCAGCTCCGTTTGGGTGAGACCGACACGCCTGCAATCACGCCGCTTTTGCAACAAAATTGATGCCTGAGGTTCTCAAGATGAGTCCCACAGTT